>NZ_JASNVW010000002.1:20000-339143 GCF_030186535.1 Ignisphaera cupida
CCCTGGGGCCCATGAAAAGGGGACAGGGAACGATCCCCCGCGTCCGTACCGAGAACCGACACAGGTGCTCCTGGGTGAGGAGCCCAAGGCGTGCGGGGTCTAACCCGGGCTAGGGAACTCGGCCAAGTTAGCCCCGTAACTTCGGGAGAAGGGGTGCCTGCGGTTCTAGGGTAAACCCCTGGAACCGCAGGTCGCAGTGACTAGGGGGTCCTGACTGTTTAATAAAAACATAGGTCCCCGCTAGCCCGAAAGGGTGTGTACGGGGGCCGAATCCTGGCCACTGGCGGTCCGTGAAACCGGGGTTCAACCCGGCGAAGCGCCGCTGAAGGCCGGGGGTAACTCTGACCCTCTTAAGGTAGCCAAATGCCTTGCCGGGTAAGTTCCGGCGCGCATGAAGGGATCAACGAGGGCCCCACTGTCCCAGCCCGGGTCCCCGTGAAGCCCACGGAGCCGGTGCACAGGCCGGCATCCCCCCGTAGGGAGAGAAGACCTCGTGGAGCTTTACCGCAGCCCGGTGTATGCCCCCGGCCCTCGCTGCATAGCGTAGGCGGGACCCTGTGAAAACGGGCCTCCGGGTCCGTTGGAGGGGCCAATGAAACACCGCCCAGTGAGGGCCGGGGGCATTACCCTGGGGTTATCCCAGGGGACAGCACCGGGTGGGCGGTTCGGCTGGGGCGGCACGCCCGCGAAAAGGTAACACGGGCGCCCAAAGGCCAGCTCAGGCGGGTCAGAACTCCGCCGTAGAGTGCAAGGGCAAAAGCTGGCCTGACCCGGCTCTTGACAGTAAGGGGCCGGGCCGGGAAACCGCGGCCTAGCGAACGCTCGTGCCCCCTTGGTGGGGGCCGGGCATGACAGAAAAGTTACCCCGAGGATAACAGGGTCGTCGCGGGCGAGAGCCCACATCGACCCCGCGGTTTGCTACATCGACGTCGGCTCTTCCCATCCTGGGGGTGCAGCAGCCCCCAAGGGTGGGGCTGCCCGCCCATTAAAGGGGAACGTGAGCTGGGTTTAGACCGTCGTGAGACAGGTCGGACTCTACCCACGGGGGGTGCGGGCCGCCTGAGGGGAAGGTGACCTCAGTACGAGAGGAACGGGTCGCCGCGGCCTCTGGTGTAGCGGCCGTTCGGCAGAGCGTATGCCGCGTAGCTACGCCGTGGGGGGTAACCGCTGAAAGCATCTAAGCGGGAACCCCTCCCCGAAAAGAGGCGGCCGTTCCCAGGCCTTTGGCCTGGGAGGAGGGCTCCCGTAGAAGACGGGGTTGATGGGGCGGGGGTGTATGCCCCGAGAGGCTTATGCCTCGAGGGGTGTAGCCCACCGCTCCCAATCGCCCAACGCTGGGCCTGGGGTGGGGCTGGGTATAAGCGGGTTTGCACAGCGCTCATCAGGATTATTGCTTCGTTAAACCTTATTTTCTGTGGAGGTTCATAGTAGATGAGGCTAGGTGAGAGGCCTATGTCTGTTGATCAGCAATCTAGTGAGAAGCAAAAAGATGCTAAAAAAGCTTGGATTCAGAAGATGATTAGAAGTGCTAAGCTTCATCACAAGCTCTGTCCTTTTTATGATAGAAAGAAGAGGCTTTGTTTTCTTAAGCTTGGTGAGCGATGCCCATTTGATGGAAGATTTGAGAACTGTTCAATATTCATAGGATTTCTGGATAGGAGATACGATGAAATTGTTTCTGCTGGAAAGCCTCTTCCAATAGATTTTGAGGATCCTTTAGTTCAGTTTGGGGTTTCATAACTATGTGTAAAAACCCTTTAGAAGATATTAGAATGTGTATAGCCACTGCATTGAATGCTTCGCTAGATGGTGTTAGAAAAGGGTTTGAGATTCCCAGGGAGGAGTTTGGTGATATAGCAATTATTTTGACTAAGGCTATGATTGAGAAAAACAGTGTTTTCTTAAACAATTTAAAAAGTTGTGAGCTTGTTGCGCAAGCTGATTTGAGGGGGATATACCTAAACATATTTCTCGATAGAGAAAGGTTTGCTAGAAAAACCCTAGAGTATGTTACTAGCTATGATGACTATGGTGTTTGTAGAGAGGAGAAAGAAAAGAACATAGTTGTTGAATATGTTTCTGCAAACCCCATACACCCACTACACATAGGTGCAGCAAGAAACGCTGCATTAGGTAGCTTCATAATCAAGATACTTAAGGCATTTGGAAACAACACACAAGCAAGGTTCTACATAAACGATGCTGGAAGACAAGTGGCAACAGTTGCTCTAGGATTTAAGCTGCTTAAAAACCATGAAAAACCAGCTAATGTGAAGCCAGATCACTGGGTTGGGCTCATATACGCAATCACAAATACTGTAGCTGAGATTCAAAAAATAAAGAAGAGTCTTGAAAAAGCAGATGAAGAAAATATGAAAAAGCTAAGAGAGGAACTAGATGAGCTCATGGCTGATGCGGCAAAGCTTTGGAGAATAGCTCCAGATGCATTCAATGAAATATCTGAGGGGTTAAAGAACATAGATTTTGAGGAGGAGATATCAAAAATAATGAGAAGCTATGAAGAGAAGGAGCCAAGCACAGTAGCTTTGGTGAGAAGAATCATAAACATGTGTTTAAATGGCTTCATGGAAACACTCAAAAGATTTGGTGTAGAGATAGATGTTTGGGATTGGGAAAGCGACCTTATTTGGAGTGGTGAAGTAGAGAAAATACTAAGCGAGTTAAGAAGAAAGGCAACAACATACAAAGGCACGCTAGCAGTAGACTTTAGAAGCATAGATACAGAGGAAGTGAGGGAAAGGCTGGGAATAGAAAAAGAGCTGGAGATACCACCACTAGTAATTCAGAGAAGCAATGGAACAACACTTTACACAATAAGAGATATTGCATATACACTGAAAAAGTTTAGAGAATTCAACGCTGATAAGGTAATAAACGTAATTGCATCAGAACAAAAGCTTCCACAAGCACAGCTAAGACTAGCACTATACATGCTTGGCTATACAAAAGAAGCTGAAAACCTAATGCACTATAGCTATGAGATTGTGAATGTTGAAGGAATGAAGATGAGTTCTAGAAGAGGAAGAATAGTAACACTAGATGAGATAATTGACGAAGCAAAGAAAAGGGTTTTAATGGAGTTAGAAAAAAGAGGTGGAGGCACAGAAGAAGTAGCGGAGAAAATAGGTGTAGCAGCAATAAAATTCTACCTCCTATCTGTTTCACCCTCAAGGCCAGTTAAATTCTCTTGGGATGCTGTTTTAAACTTTGAGAGAAATTCTGCTCCTTACCTACTATACACATATGCTAGAACAGAAGGAATATTTAGAAAGGCGAAGGAACTGGGGCTAGAGCTTAACTGGGCCAAGCTTCTTCAAGCAATAGATAAAAGATTTGTTGAAAACAATAGAAGGTGGAGACTAGTAAAACTAGTTGCGCTATTTCCAGACACTGTCTATAAAAGCTATAGGGAGTTGGACCCCTCACCATTAGCAATATACACACTAAGACTTGCTGACGAGTTTAATGCGTGGTATGATGAAGAGCCCATAGTGCTAGAAAAAGATGAGAAGTTGAGATCATCAAAAATTTTGCTTGTACATGCAGTAAACAAGGTGTTGAAGAAATCTCTTCAACTTCTTGGCATAGAACCTCTAGAGAAAATGTGAAATAGCAGGAATGTGGCAAGCCATGGAGGAATGCAAAAAAGTGTTAAAAATATATGACTTAGAAGGATATGCAATTGCAGGGCTTATCACAAGTGCTGAATATATATCATGTGGAAAGGGAAAATCAAAAATAGTTGCAAAACTTGCAAACAATGAAACTGTCTGCAGTGAATGTATGGAAAACAAATTTATTGAGTTAAGTAAAAAAGTTATTGAAATATATAAAACATTTAGGTTATTGGAAAAATGATGAGTGGTATTACCACAGAGCAAAAAAGCGATGAAGAAGGCACTAGACCCTGAATTCTCTCATTAACAACTATAAGTTTATAAACCTTCAAAGATAGAAAGCTAGAAGCTAATTAAATTTGTAAGGTGATTAAAACGCAGTTTTGCCCTAGATGCGGAGGTTTAATGAAACCTATAAAAAAAGAGGATGGCTCAACAATTTTAAAATGCAGTAAATGTGGATATGAATTAACATCAGCTGGAGCTGGCTATACAGTAGGTGTGCAAACATCATCTAGTGATAGAGTGAAAACAACTTCGGTTATAAGTGAAGGTAAGAAGGTGGGGAGAAAGAAAGAGGAGATTGAGCAAGAAAAGGAGGAGTACTACAAAGAGTTGTTTCTTGAACTTCTTCATGAGGAGGAGTATGGCGGTGAAGAAACATAGATATTGAAAATACTATGAGAATGATTGTGGAAAATGCTGAAAAAAACTCAGATAAGATATTTGATGCATTAATAAATGATGTAGGTAAAGCAAGGAGCATTGCAATAACATATTGTGGTTCTCTTGAAGGAGTGACAAGACATCTTGAATCAATTCTAAGAATATCAAAACCAGAGATAAATGTTTTGACAATGCATGGAGACTATATGCATAACATAATATTGCCATATCTAAGTGAGTACATGGATTATGTTATACTGTTTTCACATAGTTTTTCAACAACATGTCTTCAGAGAGTATATCAATCACTAAAACTTCTAGATACAAGGCTTTCAATAATAATTTCACAACCTCTGCAAAGCCTTGAAAAATTCCTAAAAAAAGATGACAATACTGTGGTAGAAATTGATGAGAGAACATACAGATTATCAGTAATGCTTGCCAATATAAAGCTTGGTACTAGGCTTTGTGGAGGGAATAACCAGAGGATTAAGAGGATGGAGCAGGAAGTAATGCTATCTAATATATTTAATGATGTGATAAGAAAATATGGTAAGTTTATTGAAAAACCTTTAGAATTTGATTTAATTGCATCTACATACTCTTTGTTGTCTGTAGCCGAAGAGTTAGGTGATATAGGCTATATGTACACAGTTATAGATAGATTGCATAACTTTGTGAAATTTGCAAACAATATTGTATTATTTTACACAACAGCAGAAGAGCATGTAGCGAGAGAAGCTGTGTTGAATATAAAAAGATTTTCGATGCAAAGAAATATTGTTGAGGTAAAGATTAATACAGATCCACTCACAGCACCACTATATGGGCTAATCATGGCCTACTACATGCATTTGAAAAGATCTTTATATAATTCACGTGGAAGAGAAAGCATTGGTTAAATAGTGATATAAGCTTTTTAGACTCTACACGAAAAAGTATTAATTGGGTTTTGCATGGCGCCGGGGTAGCTCAGCTGGTAGAGCGCGGGGCTGTTAACCCCGTGGTCGGAGGTTCGAATCCTCCCCCCGGCGCCAATAAACGATTATATTTAAAATGATGAGGCTCGAAAGGGTTGATTTGTGATAGACTCGCGCAGGTCTGAAGGCAATGAAGATATTTCTTGGTGTTACAGGTGCTAGTGGCTGTGTAATTGCATTGAGACTTGCAGAAGTTTTGAGTAGTCTTGGTCATGAAATATATGTAGTAGTTTCGGAAAATGCGCTTGTTGTTGCAGATTATGAGTGTAGAAATAGAAGTTGGTTTCTTGAAAAAATGAAAAGCTTTTCCAAAGCTATCTACCATGAGAAGAATCTGCATGTCGATATAGCTAGTAGTAGTAACACCTTAGATGCATACATAATTGCACCTGCATCAATTAAAACTCTTGCTATGATAGTTAATGGCATAGGTGAAAACCTTATTACAAGAACAGCTTTGGTTGGAATACGAATGAAAAAAACTACACTAGCTATTGTTAGAGAGTCTCCACTTGGAGTAGTAGAGCTTACAGTTCTTCTTAAAGCAGCTAAACTAGGAATTCACATAATACCTGCTGTCATAGGCTTTTACTCATATCCTCAGAGTATTAAGGATGTTATTGACTTTGTAGTTGGTAAAGCACTTGATGCTCTGGGTATTCAGCACAACCTATATAGGAGATGGAAAGGGTTTAGAGATCCTCAATTCCAAGATCCTTGCGAATACCTCTACGGCTCAGCAAACTCTTGAGATTACCCAAGTCATCTTTCTTTTCAACTTCTTTCAAGAATTCATCCTCACTTTTCTCAGAGCCTTTTACAACAAATAGACATCTTCCATCAGGTAGTAAATATCTCATGCTACATGATGCATATTGGCATTTATATCCAATGCAGTAATCGTTTACCCAACTACACCAAGCTGTAGGTCTTCCATCAACAAGTTTTATAATCAAAGCCCTCTTACCGCATCTGAAAAGAGGACATGTTGGGGCGCATTGTGTGCCTATGGGTCTTGGAACAAGTTCTTGTCTACTCTCCCTATCTCTATATTCAACATGTTGTCGATGAATGGGTTTTTGAAATCTTTCCTCTCTCCTTGGGTTATTTTCTCTTTTTATGTTTCGTCTAGAGAAATGTCTATTATCTTCACTTTCTTCTTTCTTATTATACAAACAATTTTCACCACAGATGATGCAAAGCGTTTGGTTTCTGTGCCATATCTATATCTTAACCCATTTAAAAACTATATAGTTTACAGAACCTGTTTTCTCATCCACAATTGCTAAAACAGATCTTTTTCTAACACTATGACCTATTCTACCAAGACCCACAATATCCACAGCTCTAAGAGAGTCATTACAAGAAACAACAGTGACAACATAAGGTGCATGTTCAAGACCAGGTCCAAGCTCATACACAGTAAAATCTGAGCCAAACTTCATGCCACTTCTGACTACATATCCCTGCTCTCTCAATTGCTTAAACACCATGTATTTTCTTCTGAATTGAGGCATTATTCTCTCAGAATATTTTTCAAGATCTGTGCAAGAAATCTCAACTCCGTGAATTAATGGCTTTGCAACACCTTTTTCACAAAGATACAGAGTTTCATACATGGATAAAACAAGAGGAGCATTGTAAATAGTATTTGGATTTGGCTTTGCAACTCCCAGTGGTTTACCTATAAACATTTTGAATAGTTTCGAAGCTTTTTCAATATCTAGAACAATACCCTTCCAACCAATGATATACACATATACCTTTAGCTCTTCTTTGCTATGTGAAGACATATCAAAGCCTCATAGAGTTTAGCTATAGACTCTGTTAGTTCTATAACATTACTTGATAAAGCATATGCATGCAAAGTCTCATACAAATTATTTGCAAGACCTTCATGCACATAGCTCTCTACACTATTTAGATTTTTATATAGCATATCCAATAACTCATCTAGTTTTCCACTTTTAGAGATCTGTGCTAGGAAGTAGTTTGAGATTGTTTTAAGATATGTAGACACCATGTCAAATAGTTTTTGTATTTCAATAACAAGTTTTTCATTCTCTTTAATTTTACTTAGCATAGTGGTGTTCATAAGAATTAAGATTTTGTGAATATCTTGAAGAACTTCTCTTAAATTGTTAATTAGATTCATGTAATGAATTGAATATGAGAAAGTTGTAGAAACCTTGGCTAGGTATGTATATGAGGATAATACTGAGTCTCTGCAGTTATTGAATATGGCTATGGCCTTTTGAATTCTATTTCTAGCACTCTCAATCCTATCAGAAATAATATCATCTAGAATCTCTTTAATAGTTTCTGTAAGCTGCACAGCTTTTGTTGTGATGTTACTAAGACTTTCAACAATAGTTTCTTCAGCTAGTGAAAGCTGTGATACATCAAAGCTGAGTACATCACCACTCAAATTGCTTCACCATGGCATGATCACATCTATATTAGCTTAGATACAGTAGAGAGAATATAAGCATTATTATGTTTTTGTTTTTTGAAGAAGGAATTGTATAGATTCATTAATATTTTTTGCAAGAGTTTTTGTCATGTTAACCCTCTCTACTTCTTTCTCGATAACTATACTCAATTCAGCTAGTTCTTTCTCATATGTGTGCATTCTATTCCAAAAGTCTATTTCCTCATTTGTGCTTACTTCATATACAAAAAATGTTAGCAAGTCGAGTCTTGATAGAGAATCCTGATCCAACTTTTCCAAATCATAGTTCATCATAGATCTAAGAATGGAATCTAGCTTCATAGATAACTCCTTTAATTTCCTTACATATTTTCTAAATCTTTTAACTGATGCATCATCAAAAGGTTCAAGCCTTAGTGTTTTACTTTTTTTCAAATGTTTGCTATGTTCATGAACAACATTTTCTAGAACTGTAACGAAGTTCATTTGCTTATCCCAATTAACATTCACAAAGCCCTAATGGTGCATATGCTATTATCTGCTATGCCATTCCTTTTCATAAGATCTGGATTAACATAGACAAAACTTGAAGATGCAGCATCATCTAATCGCACTTTTAACCTAAATCTCTTCTTACCTGCCACAGTAATTTCTATAAATTCTTTAATACCCAACTCCTTTGCCAACGACGGTGATATCTTTGCTTCATCCTCATTTACACTACTATCATATAAAAGCCTCAACCTCTTTTCCCTAATTCCTTGCTTCTTTTTGGATAGTATTTCCGATGGAGGAGGCACAACAGCTAAGAGCTTCTTTAAATCAACCTTCTCCTGGCGATCTAAGTCTTCCCCAATATTGTCTTTAATATTTTCGCTACTCACTTAAAATACACCTTTTCACCATTGCTCAAATTCTGGCTTTATAAAATAAAAACCTTATCTACTTTTGCCTACAATTCTTTGCTTTCTGTCTGTGGCTCAATTATTGGATATCCCAAAGCAAAAATGTTTTCTCCTTTAAGCCCCAAGTCAATGACCTTCACAATGTCCTCTATGGGTACACGAATTTGCTTTCTGCTATCTCTGTCTCTAATTGTGACACTTCTATTGCTTATGGAGTCATAGTCCACGGTAATAACATATGGTATTCCAATTTCATCTGCTTGCGCATATTTCTTTCCTATAGAGCTTCCCTCTAAGTATTGAACGTAGTAGAACTTCTTGAGTGTATTGAATATTTCTTGCGCAATTCTTTCAAGTGGTTCTCTATCAACAAGTGTTGCTATACCAACTTTTATTGGTGCTAATTGCTTTGGCACTCTAAACACAATTCTGTTACCATCTTCACTATATGCATATTCTAAAACAACATACAAAAGTCTTTCAGCACCAAAGGAAGGCTCAGCTACATGGGGAATAAACTTTTCTATCCATATATTTTCCTCAACTGTTTCAATTCTTAGAATATTCTTCGGAATTTCTACACCTCCAACGTTAACAAAATCTTCTTTGGATTCTTCAACAAGTTTTGCAAGGTCTTCACTACTCATGGTTGATAATGCTTTGAAAATAAGTGGTGCTTTAGAGCCAAACATGTTAATAATAGCATTTTTATCATATTTAACAATTTTTTTCTTAAGCATCTTAGGGGATTTTAACTGTTTAACAGCATACAAATCTGCTTTACTAAATGCTATGTGTCTTTCAAGGTCATAAGTATGTCGATAGGCATGGCCAGAAACCTCCAGCTTTCCTAACTTCTCTACAATAACAATCTGATCAAAGGTTTGCTTAGAGTAGTGAGCTCTTTCACTTGGCAGCTTCTCTTCGAAATACATTTTTTCATCAGGTACACCAAGAGCATTAACAAATTTTTTCGATATACACATCCAGTAAGCAAGCCATGGACTCAACACAATTTTTTCATTAAAAGCCTCTACAACATTTACTGAAATAGGTCTATTCTCTCCCCTGCTTCTAAGCTCAGCTGTCAAAACATTTATTCTCTCATCTGAACATCTTTCATAAAGCACTTCACACTGTGGATTTGTATCGTCGTAGAAAAACTCTATCTCCATTATAGTAAACTCTCTTAACCTTATAGGGCCTTGTCTAGGAGATATCTCATTCCTAGCAACTTTCCCTATTTGGGCTATTCCAATAGGTAACCTTCTTCTCATTAACTCATATACACGCTTAAAGTTTATGAACATGCCTTGTGCAGCTTCTGGTCTTAAATATGCTAAGTTGCTTACAGAATAAGGCCCTATATATGTTTGGAAAAGCAGTAAGAATTTGTGAACATTTCCAAGAACACCACCACAAATAGGGCATCTAATATTGTTTTCCTTTATTAGTTTATCAAGCTCTTCAGCACTCAAACCCTCTGCAGAAATCCCCAAACGCTCCTCAACCAAATGATCAGCTCTGTAAATTCTGTGACACTGTAAACACTCTACAGCATAGTCTGTGAAATTTTCTTCATGACCACTAGCTTTTAACACTATTGATGGTGTGATAATAGGTGTTTCAATTTCAACAACAAAATCCTGATGCTGCTTAACGAAGTAATTACGCCATAGCTCAACAATATTATTCTTGAGCAGCACCCCTAATGGCCCAAGATCATAAAACCCTGCCTGCCCCCCATAAATTTCAAATGACTGCCACAATATCCCTTTTCGAATAGCAAAATCAATAACCTTGTCATATTTTGATGACATTACATATCCCTACATTGCTATGGTCTACAAAACTTCTTCAGTTTAAAAACTTAAGTGATACTAGAATTAAAAATCCTATAGGTGAATCCATTGAAAAATATATATTTGAACAACATTACTGATGCAAGTTCTTTCCTTGGATTTAACAAATCATTTGAAGAAACACCATTCATTATCATTGGAGCTCCACTAGATATTTCAACATCATATAGAGGTGGATGTAGCAAGGCACCAAAAGCGCTAAGAGAAGCATCAAAGTCAATTGAGCTTTGCACAGCTTTTTCAAACATTGACTTAGAGCAGATAGGCTTTCATGATCTTGGAGACATAGTTATGGTGCCTGGCAATATAGCCGAATCCTTGATGCGCATTGAAAAAGTTATTCATGATGTGCTAAGCTATGGTAAAAGATTTTTTATAATTGGTGGTGAACATACAATAACACTACCATCATTCAAGGCATTTTCAAAACATTTTCAAAACCCATGTCTAATAGTTTTTGACGCTCATGCAGACTTCAGGTCAGAGTATCTGGGATCGAAATACAACCATGCAACTGTAATTAAGAGAATATCTGAGGAAGCTCAATACGAAAAGATTTTGATAATTGGAGCAAGAGCTATAAGTAAAGAAGAGATAGAGCAAAGCAAAGCTATGTCCAATAAAGTAAGTCTGATTAGAGTATTAAATGTTCTGTCTAGGGATGTAATGGAGCATATAAGAAAAGAGGTTGAGTTGTGTAAGGATCTTCCCAAGTATATTTCAATTGATATTGATTTTATAGACCCTGCATATGCGCCTGGTGTACAAACACCAGAACCATTGGGAGTGACACCAATTGACTTGTTAAACATTTTAAGCATTGTTATAGATGAAAAGGTGTTTGTCATAGATATTGTTGAGATAACACCTACTTATGACTCATCTGAAATAACAGCATTCTTAGGAGCAAAAATAATAGTGGAAATAGCAGGTTTGCTAACGAAAAAACTTGGTATAGGAAGTGGTTGTTGGTAGCCGGGCGGGGATTCGAACCCCGGTCACGGGGGCCAGAGCCCCGCATCCTTGGCCGCTAGACGACCCGGCTTCACCATTTGTTTTGCTTTTAGCATTGTTTTTAAGGGTATTTAAGTTTATCGTTAATACGCATAACAAGCTTAATTGCTATTATCGAAAGAAAAGTATTTTTTGAGGCGAAAAATTTATAAATGTTTTGCAAGAAAAGTTAAGAGGCGTTATCAAAATGGTTATAAGACCTTCTGAACCTTCTCAAGAAGATATATTATCTCAGTGTCCTAGTGGAAACATAATTTATGATGAGGTTCGGGGAGAGTGGATATGTGCAGATAGTGGCGAGGTTATAGCAGAGCATGTTATTGATAGAGGCCCTGAGTGGAGGGCTTTTACTGCTGAGGAGAGGGATAGGAGGAGCAGAACTGGTGGACCAATAAATGTAGCTCTTCATGACAGTGGTCTTTCAACTGTTATAGACTGGTATGATAGAGATGTGACTGGAAGGAAGCTTGATTTAAAGAAGAGATTGGAATTAATAAGAATGAGGAAATGGCATAGCAGAATGAGAATTCAGAGTGCCATGGATAGAAATCTTATACAAGCTCTTGACGAGCTTGATAGACTTGCTGATCAGCTAAATCTTCCCAGAACTGTTAGAGAGGAAGCTGCAATGATATATAGAAAAGCTGTTGAAAGGGAGCTTGTAAGAGGTAGAGCAATAGACAGTATGGTTGCTGCTGCACTTTATGCAGCATGCAGAATTCATGGTGTTCCAAGAACATTGGATGAGATTTCAAAATTTGCAAAAAGCACAAGAAAGGAGATTGCGCGATGTTATAGACTTCTTCTTAGAGAGTTGAATTTGAAGATACCAATTGTTGATGCTTCTGATCATGCTCAAAGAATTGCCTCAATTCTAGGACTAAGCGGAATGACAGTGAAAACAGCTATCGAAATTATTCAAAAAGCTAGAGAAAGAGGTGTTACAGCTGGTAGAGACCCTGCAGGTGTAGCTGCTGCAGCAGTTTACATAGCTGCTCTTCTAAATGATGAAAGAAGAACTCAAAAAGAGGTTGCGATGGCTGCTGGTGTTACAGAGGTTACAGTAAGGAATAGATATAAAGAGCTCATAAGTGTTCTAAGTAGTGAAGAACTTAGAGGAGGTAAGAAACAATCAGAATAACAAAATAATTTTTGTTTTATAATTAATGGTTATTGAATTAATGTAGATAACTTGGGATTTTGTTCCAACACATTTTTATTTTAAACTAAAATAAATAACGGATCAGCTTTAGCTAACTAAACAAAATTTATTCTAAGAGAACAAATGGAGAATATAGTTTAGAGTATAGAACCAGTGATACTCAAAGTGCTCTAATAGTTTTTATTTCACCACTTCTAGCTTTGGCAATTACTTTATATCCACAATAAGGACATCTCACATTCATCATAACTGCAAGCTGTGATTCATCAAATTCTCTTCCGCAGCGTATACACAGATATTTGGCCATGCACAGTCACCATATGTGCTTCTAACTGTTTTTAGGAAGTAAACTTTTAAACTCTTCTGTACAAGTTGGTTATGGGCATGCAAGCAAATGAAATCAGATCTAGAGTGTATGGGATTACCACCAGAGTTGTGTACACAACTAGAAATGGAGTCACAAGTCATTAAGATAAAATTAGAGCATAGGAAAATGGGAAAAGTTGTTACAATAGTTGAAGGAATAGATGATAAAACATTAGATTTGAAAAAACTAGCCTCTTACCTAAAGACAAAGTTGGCAGCTGGAGGAACTATCAAAAATGGTAGAATAGAAATTCAAGGAGATCATAGATCAAGATTAAAGAAAATATTGACTGAAGAACTTGGCTTTAAACCAGAGAATATAGTGTTTATTGAAGAAGAGTAGAAAATGATTTTCATTTCTATAAAACAATTTTTAATACATAAGAATACATTTCTCTACATATAACTCAGTGCGAGAGCTTATCATCATCCATATCAGATGGTTTGCTTATCATCATTTTTTAGCAAGTCTCATAACATATTTAACAATGTTTTTTGCAGGATTTATGCCAGTAACTTTTTGTATTCCTCTCCACTGTGGTGAAGCATTAACCTCAAAAATAACATAGCCATTTTTCGTTTCTCCAAAGTCTATTCCTGCATAGTGAAGTTTTAAAACATCTAAAACCTTAAATGAGTATTCCTCCAATTCCTTATCAATTTTCTCTATAGGCTTTGCAACAGCTCCTTGTGCAATATTTGTCTTCCAATTTTCTGGATTTATTTGTATTCTGTAATAAGCAATAACAATTTCATCACCTACAACCAGTATTCTAATATCCCTATTTGGCTTATCAATAAATTCTTGTACATATATAGGCTGTTTTATTTGGGTGAGAGTTTTTCCTATTGTGTATGCAAGATCTGGATTGTCAACTTTTATAACACCAAAACCAAGGCTGCCTATAAGAGGTTTAATAACAGCTTTAGAAAACATTTCCACAGCCTTAATGGCTGCGTAATGATCTTCAACAACAATAGTTTTTGGAACTGGAATGCCAGCTTTGCTCAATAAGCACAAACTTAAATACTTATCTCTTGCAGTTACATAGGATTCAACAGGGTTTACAACTGGTATACCAAGCAATTCCATGTGTTTAAATAAATCCACTCTACGAAGATATGTCTCTACAGTTGTTGCCACACCTAAATCACGTAAGATTATAGCGTTTACATCGAAAGGCTTTAACGTGCTGCTAAAAACTATCTCATTTGCTCCTCCAACAAATGAGGTTATATCAGAAGGTCTTACATAAATTGCTTCACCACCAAGCTCTTCTATTGCTAGCATTATTTGCCTAACACTCCAAGGTGGAACTGGTTTATCGGCAACAACACCTATTCTCATGGGAATCATCAAAACAAGTCTTCATTTAAACAAATCTTGTGCGGCATATAAATGTTATTAGAGTTGTGCGAAATATTTCCAGCCATTGAATAGCTATAGTTGAAACATATATAGCATCATATTCACCAGCACCACCAACTATTAACACCTTTGACTTTAGCTGATCTAGAAAGTAAATACCGTGTAGCAAGTCAGAACCTATTATTATGCCAAGTTGTGTAGCTAGTGGAAGAATATAGGGATAGAATATTAGGTTTCCACATAGAATAGATGATAACATAAAATATATCAGTACATAACCAAGAACATTTACAGCAAAAAGATTTTTAGTAATTACTGTGTTTAGCGAGGACAAAGCCATTGCTAAACTTATTAAGAAAGCCATGAACATGTAATCTAGGTTATGAAAAACACTTAATGCAATAACCACAGACGTTGATAAAGGTATTAGTGCTCCTTTAAAATCAAACACTATTCCTTTATTTAATAACCTAAGACCACCTTTAAACATTTTCTGATTCGTCAAGTAAAGAACTTCAATTATAGTTGATGTGACTATAGCTATAAAGAAATTTCTCAATACTATGATGCTGTATGCAATTACTGTTACAATAAATATTGTACTATTTTTTGTAAGCAATGAAATTCACCTTTAAGCTATTTAACATAAATAAATAAATTAAGTTGTGAGACCGAATTACTTACGTGATGATAAAATGTTATCTGAAATTGTCAAAGCCTTTTTCTATGCATGTAATAGTTATCCAAAAATCTCTGCACCGCATAGGTATAGCCCATCGGATGATTTCGAAATATGTATTTTGTCTTCAATAATTCCTGCAACAACATTTCATGAAAATATCTATAGTATTGTTAATGACTTAAAATATGGAAGAAGAGGAGTAAGGGATCTAGAGATAGGTAAAACTATTGCTAAAAGCATAGCATTTATGCTAAGAGATATGGGATACAAAATCTCTATACCAATCACAACAACATCAATAATAACTACATATATAGATGCATTACTCTTTAGCAAAATAGAGAAAGAGTTTTACGAAGCAACAAAGAAAATCTTTACAGCATTGAATTTATCACCAGTTCAAGATACTGTTGAATTGTTTAGAATATTTAGCATCATGGGAGGAGAGTTTCACAGAATTATTGAATTAAGTGAACTTACTGAAAAGAGAATATTGGTAGAAGGTACTAGCCTAGGCCAATTTTTTGAATTAATATCGATGCATTATAAACACTTTAGCTTTTTCACATCAACTCAAAAGGTATTAGAAATTCTAACACTAGCTGACAAACTATTCAACGAATCACAAAACATTAACACAGCTCTTTCTAGACTCTTTATGGAGCTTGCAAAAAATGTTGTTCAAATGAAGATAGATTTGGATAAAATGGTTATTGCAGATGCTATAAGAATAGACATAGAAATGAGAAGAAAGGGCATAGATCTAACTCATTTCATGCCATATATAATGCTAGCATCATTTTACATAGTAAAAACTAAATTATGATTGTTGAAACACCCTTTTTAGCAGGTATAGAAACATTAAAAACATTAACACCATCTACAACAGCTTCAGTTACTGATGAATTATGAGCATGTCCATGAATAGCGAGATTGGGTTTCGAATCAACACTCTCTATTATTGGGTATCCTAGATATGGATAGATAGAGGGGTCTTCACCTCGAATCGTTAAGTAACTCGATGCATAATGTGTTATTAGAATAGTGTAATAGGAGTTTTGTTTACAAAATTCAATCATCTTGACAATCAATTCCAAGTTTTTAGCGTAAAAATCTTCAATTCCCTTAATATTTCTTTGCTGCCATAACGTAGGTTTTTTAAGCACTCCACGACTTCCAATAAAACAGATTTTAGAATTATTTAATTCAACAATTTTATAATTGTTATTAAGCCATATAATACGTGGATACATGCTATAATATTTTGTTTCTGTATTCATATATTCCTCATTACCAAAAACTGCGATAATTATTGGTTTTGTGTAAATATGTGGAAAGAATCTTTGTAGAATAGAAAGAACAATATTCATATGTTCAACCCTTCCCTTATCAACAACATCACCAGCCATAACAATAACATCAACATTACTAACATCAACTCTTCTTAATGAAGATATTAGCAAATTAACATATTGAGTACCATGAACATCAGCAAATGCAACAATATTAATTGGCATTATAACACCTTACTAAATTCAACTCAGCATCTCAGCTTATAAAATCTGTGTAAAGATTAGAAACAAGATATGTCAATAAGGTGTTAAAGAAATGTTAAAGCCTAGGGGATGTAATGCTTCAGGACATAGAGGATGGTATGAAGTTAAATGCGCTATATGTGCTAAGAAGCTTTATCTAGGAGATGATATTGTATATCAATGTCCTAAATGCGGACCCAAATATAATCTCTATTATTGTCAAGCAGATGCCAAGAGGCTTCATATGAAATGCTCATTTTGCGGATCAGATCTTGTACTTGTAGTTTACTCTACCTAGAGGTTTGGTATGAGCGTTAAAGAATATTTTATTGATAAACATAGAAAAGTTGTTTTTGTTAATGAAAACAACTATACAATGCTAATAGCAGATTTATATCCATGTCAAATTGAAGGTTTTGAAAATATTGATAAAGTAGTGGAAATAGATAAGATTAAAATAATCCTTAGCAAAATAATAGTGTCAAAACCTTTTGATGATGGAATGATAGAAATTCTATGTACAAATTCTGCAAAATGTTTTTCAGTAAGTTTAATACTGAGATTATCACACCTTGATCAACAAGAATTTGAAGAAATAATGAAAAAGATGAAAGATATACTTTCACAATATGAAAATTGCTTGCAGCAAAAATATTCATTTTGAATAGAAATAGGAATCTATAGATTCTCTGTTTTCTTACCAATCCCAATAGTTATCATGAGAGTCGATCCTAAGCCAATTGCAAAGAAAAATCAAATATAGAAAAGCTCTTATAATTACTTAGTAAATAACAAATGTGAGCCTACATGAATGGTAAAGTTATTGAATCATTTTTCAATTCTTTGACTATTATTTTAGAATAGAGAAAAGACTAACACTTAAACCGATTGAGCAATTAAGTAGATGAGAAGTAATCATGTAATCATAAAGAGCAATTGTGGTATGCTAATTTAAAACATTATCATTGTTAATGTGCATTTAAAGAAATTTATCTACGAATAACCTCCAAGAGTTTTCTTAGCTCTTCCTGCACCATAATCTCTATGTCTTTAGCATGAACTCTTATTAGATGAAGATACATTCCCCTCTTTGTAAATGGCCCTTTATCACATAGGTTACATCTTAAACCACTACCTCTTTTCACAAGTGCTGAAGCCATTTTCTCTACAGATTTTTCAAACATGGGCACAATCGATGGAGATACTAAGTCATCTAGGTCATATTTTTGTGTTAAAGATGCAGCCTTTCTTGCAACATACTCAACAATTTTCTTTAACGCTATTTCTTGACGCATTTAACTGCACCCCCTATTAAACTTAACTCATGCTTTACCTAATTTAAGGTGTGAGGCTGTTCGTTTTGAAAAATCAAGACACTAAAGATGCATAAATTCACAACGAATATATGGCAACTATTGATTATACAGCAGGAGATGCTAGGTATTAGAAATAGACATCAATAAATGTTCTTAAATGAGAAATTGGTGTAAATTTGTTAGCAAAAACTAAGACTATTTTACCATGATTGCTCAATCTGGTGGAACTGCCATGATTTAATAATTGTCATGAAAATATATAAGGCAATGTCATGATGTAGAAATTTAAGGTTAAATGGTAATCAAATTTGCTATTTCCCAAAGTATATTATGAAGGTAAAAAGGAAAATAAAAGAATTACTGCTATTGCTATAGCAATTTTGGTGTTCCTCTCTATATCAGTGCAAATTCCTTATTTAAAGGCGCAAAACAATCTATTGTTGGTAAATAACCACAGTATCTTATGGGCTCTTACAAATGCATCTGAGATTAGATCTCAGTTTAATGTATTTGTAATAGCATTTTCCCATAATAGTCTAAAAGCAATGTTTAGTATTAGTTCGCAGTTGGGTAGCTCCATACCAGAATCTAACATAACCATAAATATTATTGGCAGTGAAAGAATACATTACTTATTCACATCATCTATTACAAATACTATAAGAGAATACTTCGAAGGTAACATTGTAATAGATAAAAAAGACATTATTGTACAGTGGCACAAACACGAAATAACAATGCTTGGAAAATTCAACGAAACACATACCTGGATTTTGCTTAGACAACAATTAATGAATTTATTAAACAATAATTCAATTAATCCTGGTAAGGTGCTAACTGATGCTAATGGCATATACGTAGCTGAAGCTACGCAAAACAAATTTAGATCTATTTATTATCTACTCGACATCTATGTAAATAAAAGCAGATATTTGGGTAATGTACCAAATTGTGATGTAATAGATGCTTTACCGATGAGAACTGATATAAGTATGGGTATAAAGGCAAGCAAAAATGGGTATATGTACACAATTTCTATAGATGGTTCAGTTCCTAATGACATATTAAATGGATATAAAGCAATGCTATGTATGTTGCCACTGCTGACAAAGCTGCAAGATATAATAAAGTATTTGGAGGCTAATGTGACACAGGTAAGTATACATAGGTTGGGTATTGCTAACGTATTTTTGGAGTCGGTTACTCCATTCTTTTTAAATGCAATAGCAAATACTTTAGTAAGTGGCTATGTACACATATTTTCAATACCTCTCATAAGAGGTAATGTAGATATAGTCATAGTTTCTCTTTATAATTACTCATCTTCTAGAATAGCCTTGGCAATAACCAATATTAACTCTACTAAAAACATTAGATATGCAGAACTTATGTGCAATCTATCCAATTATATGATTAATCCATTTATTAATCAAAACATTTGTAAGGAGATAGGCAATGCCATCACTATTGTGAAACATCTAAATGTCTCTACACAAACTTTTACACAACCAATGCAGAACACATTACAAGGTTTGCAAAATACATTTCTAATGCTATTTATGTTAATTATAGGCATTGTGGCTGTGGAAACAGGTGTGGTTATATATATGGTATTTAAAATTTTGAAATATAAAAAAGCTTAGTAAATGCCCATTGACAACATGGCCGCAATTCTTTTACCATTAATAAACCTTGTTTCAACACCTCTTAACCTTAGTACTTTATCTACATTCTCATGATTTAGCAAAATTTTTGTGTCAAAGTTTTTAGAACCTATGATGAAATTACATGAATATCCAAAAGACGGAATCCAAACCTGATATTCAGCAACATATTTAAAAACATTTTTAGCTGCATTGGCAACATCTTCATAAACTTCTCTATAGAAGAATCTTGAACCTGCTTGTGTAGCAAAAACACCATCTTCTACTAGTATCATACTTATCTTTTCAAGAAATTGTTTTGTATATAATTCTTTTGCAATTTCGCTAGAGTAGGGATCTGTCAAATCCATTATAACGACATCGTATTGTGCACCTCTCTTAATTTCTTTTTCAACAAAATTCTTTCCATCATCAATAACAACTTTGGATCTTTTATTAAAGAAGGAGCCTTGGTGCATCTCTGGCAAATATTCCTTTGATAACTCAATCACGTCCTTATCTATATCAACCATTACAGCTTCCTCAACCATATTATGCTTAAGGACCTCTCTAAGCGTTGCCCCCTCACCTCCACCAATGATTAAAACTCTCTTTGGATTAGGATGGAGAATCATGGCTGGGTGAACAAGAGATTCATGATATATAAACTCATCAGCAACAGTGCTTTGTAAATACCCATCCAAAATTAATGCTTTTCCAAATTCCTCAACATCTGCTACTATAATTTCCTGAAAAGGCGATTTTTTAATTGCAATGAGACTTCGAACCTTTATAGCCATAACACTGTTTTTGCCAATGCCTTGAACTATGAGCGTTCCTAGCATCATTTTTAAACCCAATACACTATTTGTTAATGTAAAAATTTAAATATTACTTCATCTTAAAAAGTATATCGTAAGGAAAACAGGAAAATGATGATCATGCTAAACACTGATTAAAATACTGAAAATGTGATGTGGGGCCAAAGCGCTGATTAGGAAAGGAACCAAAGTTTAACAGTTATGCTTTATCTTAGTTTATTCATTTTTGATTGCGTATCTTACACTTTTTATTCTTCTATTTTAAGAGCCTTAGATTTACAGCTAAGATAAAATCTAAGGAGAAGGCACAGTCTCTAGAACAACTAATGGTTCATCGCTTAATGTAATATTTGAGTAACTCTTCATTAAGTACTTGTTATCTCTAAACCTCTTATCAAATTTGCTTGGTAATAAGGTAGCTTCACAGAAATGTTGTTAGGGCTTTTTACAACTATTCCTAGTGAATCTTTTTTCTCTATTGTGACTATGGTCCCTCTGCTTATATTAGCATTGATTAATGTTTTCATGAGATCGTATTGAAAAGAACATAGTATTCTTGTTATCTTTACTTTTGCATCCTTATCAAAATTTGCAAGGGGTTTATCATTTTCTATTTCTTTAATTTCATTTTCATTGTACTTTGGTAATCCAGGAATAAGATTTCCATGTGGGCATACACTTGGTTTTTTCATAAACAACCATAACCTTTCAAAAAATTCTGAAGGCATATGCTCAAGCATGTGAGCATATTCATGGGCTTTAACAAGGTCAAATCCAAGATAGTGGTAAAGAAAAGACTCAGCTATTCTATGTTTTTTAACAATATCTACAGCTATTTTTCTTCCCCTATCACTTAGTCTAACCCCCTCGTATGGAAGCCAAATCACATAGCCATTTGATTCAAGTTTTCTTAAAGTTTTGGAAACAGTTGCAGCTGTAACCCCAAGTTCTTTAGCTATATCACTTGTCTTAGCATGTCCCAGCACCTCTTCCAGTCTGTATATAGCTTTTAAATAATCTTCTAATGTTCTCAATTCTTTATTCAAGTCTCCAGCCCTTCTTCAAAATATGGTTTTATCCAGTTTATTCAATAGATATTCATTAGTATATGATTTAATATGTTTTTCTGGAACTTCGCCTTAATATTTTAATTACTTTGTTTATGCTCTTACAAGAGAATTTGATAATCTTTGCAAAAACCCTACAATTTTTAGAATATCTAGTTCTAAGTTCTTACTATAGTAGTGTATAGTAGGGCCAAGGAAATGATAAAAAGATTGTCAAAAACTATTAAAGAAGTTGATGAAAACGTAAGGAAATTTGGAACAGTGTTTTCTAAGATGCTAAGTGAAAAGCCAAAACATGGCAAAAGTAGAAAAAACTTAGAACATGATATTGCAGATATTGCTACAGTACTTGTAAACATGTTGTTAATAGGTAAAGAAAAAGCCTATAGATGCAAATACTATAATCATGAAGAAGGCATCTGCATGTTTCAATGGCACAACATTACTGTACCAACTCTCAATTATGTAAATAAAAATGGTACCCTTTACCTAAACGTTGCTAGGAATCCTGAAATATGTGCTGCTTGTCCATATTGGAGTGTTAAACAGGAATGAGTTTTACATATCTACACTTCATAAACAATTACATCCAATTTCCTCTATACATTCCATGGCGAAATCCAAAAGAATAGCCTACTAAATATGTTTCTCTGCTCCGAGGTTTAGCTTATGGTTAAAGCATTAGTTCATAACAAATTTTTGGCACTAAGTCTCCTAGCGCTCTAGAGAATACAAATTTATAAATATTTATTTTATTATAAGAGACAAGGTCTTAAGCAATAGTAATGATTTACTTTGTGGTATATATGATTATAGTAGCTTTGGATCCACCTCAAAATGTTGATGTTGAGAAGTGGATAAAAATAAGATATGATGAGCTCAAGGAGTATGTGCAAGGATTTAAAATAGGAGTACCAGCAATTATAAGAGTTGGCCTTGAAGGTCTAAGCAAAATTTTCAAGGATTACAGTGGGCTTCTCATTGCGGATTTAAAGTTGGCTGATATAGGAGATGTAATGGCTTTAACAGCGAGTATTGTTGGAGATTATGGTTTTAATGCTGTAATAGCTCATGCATTTGTTGGGTATAGCCAAGCAGTTGATGAGCTTAGTAAAACTTGTGAAAAGAAGGGTTTGAAACTCATACTAGTTGTGTCAATGTCACATAGAGGATCTGAGGAGTTTATAGATAAGCATCTAGAAAGTTTTGTTGAAATTGCTAAAAGGGTTGGTAGCTGGGGATTGGTAGCACCAGCTACAAGACCTTTGATTATAAAAAGAGTTAGGGAGTTGATAGGAAGTGAAGTGAAGATTCTATCACCTGGTATTGGAGTGCAAGGTGCTGAACCTGGTACTGCAATATGTTATGGCGCTGATTATGAAATTGTTGGCAGAGCCATAACACATTCAGAAAATGTGAAACAAAGTGCTTTAAAAATTATAGAGAATCAAAAACAAAGGGTTGCAAAATGTCGTGGATAGCTGTGGAACTTTATAGACATGGCATGATTAAAATAGGCAGTTTTAAACTGACTTCAGGTTTGGAAAGTCCTTATTACATAGATCTACGACTTCTATACAGTTTTCCGGAGCTGAGAAGCAAGATAATTGATGAACTAATATCTAGGTTTAGCGTTTTCAGGAAGTGCGATGTTGTTTTAGGTATTGCAACAAGTGGTTTGGTATTAGCCTCGATCATAGCTGATAAACTAAACAAACCTCTTGCATATGTAAGAATTGAAAGAAAAGAGCATGGAACAAAATCATTAGTTGAGGGAATAGTTACAGATAAGCAAGTTGTTATAGTGGATGATGTTGCTACTACAGGTGGTTCTATAGAACATGCTATAACAGCTGTTAAAGAACTAGGAGGCAAGCCCATCGCAGCAGTCACAGTAATTGATAGAGAGCAGGGAGCAAAACAAAGAGTGAAGAAATATGGTATTGAGCTATACAGTCTTACCACTGCTCGTGAAATTTTTGAACATCTTCATAACAATGGATTTATAGATTCCAATACATATAATAAAATTGTTAAATATATTAAAAACACGATTATTGTGTGAAAATCAAACCAAAGAGCTTATATTTTTCGACTCACAAAGAATTTAGGCGGGTCTTTGTGAAAGAACTGTTTTATCAACGAGATGTAATATCCATATTAGACTTTAACAGAGAAAGTCTTGAAGTATTATTTGAGTATGCAGATAGAATGCTCAAACATATAGATACAAAACTTAGTTTGCTAAATGGTAAGGTAGTTTCCTTAGCATTTTTTGAGCCATCAACACGAACAAGACTCAGCTTCGAGGTTGCCGCTAAGAAGTTGGGGGCGGATGTTATATCAATTGTTGGAGAGGAGGCGTCAAGTGTAAGCAAGGGTGAAAGCTTAGCTGATACGATTAGGATGCTAGATTCGTATTCAAATGCAATTGTGATAAGACATAGATATGAGGGTGTAGCTAAATATGCTGCAGAAATAGCTGAGCACCCAGTTATAAATGCTGGTGATGGTAAGCAGCATCACCCAACACAAACAATGATAGATTTATATACAGTTAAAAAGCTTTTCAATGATATTGATGGGCTTGTTTACGGGGTCTTAGGAGACTTGAGATATGGTAGAGCAACGACATCATTTCTCTACGGACTTTCCCTATTCAAACCAAAGAAGGTGTACTTAATATCGCCTGAAAGTCTAAGAGTAAGAGAGGAAGTGTTGCATGTTCTAAAGGAGAGAAACATTGTTTTTGAAGAAAGGAGAAACTTGGAAGATGTTATTGAGGAATTGGATGTTCTATATGTTATAAGAATTCAAAAAGAGAGGTTTCCAGATCCATTAGAATATGAAAAAGTCAAAGGATCTTACAAAGTTACACTTGAAACACTTAAAAAAGGTAAGAAGAATTTAAAAATCTTGCACCCTCTTCCAAAGGTTGATGAAATAGATGAGAGAATAGATTATACATCATATGCAGCATACTTTACACAGGCAAAGTATGGTGTACCAGTTAGAATGGCTCTTTTAGCACTAATTTTTGGTGTTGAGCCATGAGCGAAGAGCCCACGCTTGTAGTTTCTAAAATTAGAAATGGCACAGTAATAGACCATATACCCGCTGGAAAAGCTATGGACATACTCAATGTACTAGGAATCAATGGTAGGGAGGGTTTAAGAATAGCAATACTCATGAATGTTGAGAGTAAGAAGCTTGGAAGAAAGGATATAATTAAGATAGAAGGAAAAAGACTATCACCTGAAGACTTAAATGTGATAGCATTGCTTGCTCCAAGTGCTACTATAAACATAATAGAGGATTTTGCTGTTGTAGAGAAGCACAAAGTTTTGCTACCAAACATAATTGTAGGTGTTTTGAAGTGTCCTAATCCAACATGTATAACAAACAAAAGAGGTGAATTTGTGAAAACAAGGTTTAGACTAATTTCTCGAGATCCAGTTAAGCTGCAATGCGAGTACTGTGGAAATGTTGTCAGTGGTGATGAGGTGACAAAACTAATTGCAAAAAGACGCTAACATTGCTAAATATTTTATAAAACCTGCTAAAATCATTGAAAATAGAAAAATTTCTAGCGATTTACATCTTCTAAAGATAAAGCTTATGCAAAAACTTCATATAAGTATTGAACCATTCAATTTTTTCAACATATGGGTACCAAGAGTAGATGAAATTCCTCTTAGCATAGCATATGCAGATAATGAATCACTTTTCTTTTTATATAAGGTAAGAGGGTTAGGAACAAAAACACTGTCTCAACTTAATCAAAATAGTTTCATAGGTGTTAAGGGTCCTCTAGGCAAGGGCTTTAAGCCTTTGCCAAATGAAAAGTGGCTTGTTATTGCTGGTGGTGTAGGTATTGCCCCAGTTCCATTTTTGTTGAAATGGGGGTTGAGTCTAGGAACGAAAATAGATGTTGTATGGGGTGTGAAGAAGAGTAGTGAGTTTTTTGATGTTGCTAATGTTTTCAATCTTCCGCAAGAGGGCTGGAAATTGATAAAGGTTTCAGAGGATTGTATAGATGGTTTATGTGGATTAGCAACAGATGTTCTAAGTAATATGAATATTGCTGAATACGACGTTATTATAGCCATAGGTCCTCAACAAATGCTGAAAACGTTTTGTACATTGCTCAAAGACAAAGAGAATGCATATGTATCACTGGAAAATATTGTTAAATGTGGATTCGGAGTTTGTGGTTCTTGCTATGTGAAAGAATCCCAAAAACTAGTATGTATTGATGGACCAGTTTTCAAATGTTCTGAGGCGGTGGCTAGTCTTGAAAATACTCTTTATTAAGGCTTTGCTAGATGAGGTGAAAGAGGTCACAGTATTTGTGGATGAAAAAGGGTTTGTGACAAAAGTGAAAGGTGGGGTGTTTAAAGAGCTTTGCAAAGAATTTGAATGTAGTGATCTTACTGAATATGGTGTTGCACTTCCAGGATTCATAGATATTCACACACATTTAAGGGGGTTAGAACTGGCCTATAAGGAGGATGAGGAAAGTGGAACAAAGGCTGCTGCAAGAGGTGGTTATACTGCTATTGTTGATATGCCTAACACAAAACCTAGAATAAATAATTTCAACGCTCTTAAACTAAAACTTGAAAAATTAAATGCGAATGCCTATACCGATTTTGGTGTTGCCATATCACCACCTTTGGATAGAGACTTTAATGAATTCAAGCTCTTGGTGAAAAGGTCAGAGGTTGTAGCAGTTGGCGAGCTATTTCCAGAAGAGTTAAACACATTACCTCAAGTTATTGAGGTTATGGCTCAGGCCAAGATTAAAAAACCTGTTTTGATTCATCCAGAGCACATAAGCTTTATTAGTGAATGTGAAAAGGGTTTTAGATGGCTTTGCAGACCACTTGAAGCTGAGCTAAAGTCATTGATAGAGGTATACAGGATAGTTTCCAATAATTTTCGTCATATACCAATTCACATTACACATGCAACAAATCCTGTGTCGATAGTATATGCAAAAAAACTTGGATTTACTGTTGATACAACTCCTCACTACATATATTTATCAAATGAAGAGGAGTATAGCAAGGGATGCATAGCTAAGGTTAATCCACCACTTCGCCACAGCTCAACAAGAAATATCATGACTGAATATATTGGCTATGTAGATGCCATTTCAACTGACCATGCCCCCCACTCAATTACTGAAAAAAGCCAGGATTTCAATGCATGCCCACCAGGCATAGCATCAATTGAAATAGCTCCGTCGCTTATGCTAAACCTTGTCTCAAAAAATGTAATTGACTTAAATACTCTAATTAGACTTCTTTCCCTAGGCCCCTCAAAAATACTGGGTCTTGAGAAATGGGGTTGTGCAGACACTGGGTGTATTGCTAGCTACACCATTGTAAATTTGGAGAAGAGCTGGGTTATAGACTCTTCAAATTTTTATTCAAAAGCTTGTTATAGTCCTTACGATGGTCTTAGAATTAGGGGTTCTGTTGAAGCAACAATAATTCGTGGAACTGTTGTGCATTTAAATGGAGAAATTGTTTCTAAGCCCATTGGAAAACCATTTGGGTGTTTAAATTATGACTCAGGGCAACCCACTTGAGGTGGTTGTTGCAGGTATTAAGCTTGTCCACCCGGTTATGAATGCAAGTGGGTTTCTCGGCTATACCAAGGAGCATATACGTAGACTAGCTAGCTATGGCTTTTCAGCTATTGTTACAAAAACTATAACACCATATCCTAAGAAAGGGTATGAGCCTCCAATCATAATTGCTTTGCCAAATGGCGGCCTCTTGAATGCTGTTGGTCTTGAGAATCCTGGCAAGAACTGTATAAATGATCTGGTTGAGGAGTCTAAAAAATTTGGAGTACCAATAATAATTAGCGCTGGTGGATCAACTGAGGAAGAGTTCATGAACGTTGCCATAGAAGCTGAGCTAAGAGGAGCTTCAGCTGTTGAGCTAAATCTTAGTTGTCCACATGCTAAGGGATATGGAATTGAGATTGGGGCTGATCCCCAGAAGGTGTTTAGTGTTGTAAAAAATGTTTCATCAGTAATCAAAATTCCGGTTATAGCAAAACTAGGCTTATCTGACAAAATCCTTGATTCTGCTGGAAAGGCTTTGGAGGGTGGAGCAAAAGCCTTAACACTAATAAACACAGTTAAAGCTATGACAATAGATGTTTACACACTAAAACCAATTCTATCAAATATCTTTGGAGGTCTTTCAGGACCTCCTATACATCCAATAGCTGTTCGTGTTATTTATGAAGTATACAAAGAGTATAAAACAGACATTATTGGTTGTGGTGGAGTTGCTTCATGGGAAGATGCAGCAGAATTTATTGCAGCAGGAGCAAAAGCTATTCAAGTCGGTACTGCAATAGCTTTTCATAACAATCCTTCAGAACTTGTGAAGAGCATGTTAAAAGGCTTGAGAACCTGGCTTTATATGCACAAGTTCAAAAGCATTGATGAAGCTGTTGGTGCAGCACAAAAGGTGTAGAAACATGGTAAAAGGAGATGTCATAATCAGGATAAATTGTTTAGATAGAGATTCCTGGCTTAAGCTCATAAAGAAGGGGGGTGTAAATGCAATAGACCTTTGCTTAGACATTTATACTAGTAGAGAAATAGAGGAGCTTAACAAAATTTTTGAATCGAACAACAAAGTATTAATAGCTTATGCCACGCCAATAATAAACGTAGCATTTCTAATTTCTGGAAGAATTCTAGCTATATTCAAGGAGCTGCAAGAACTGGAAATAAACATGTTATTGAATAACAAGCTATTATCATACATAAGAACATTTATAGTGTCAAAGAACTTTAAAATAGAATTGATAAAACAACAAATAGAGAAAATAATAGAAACGCTGATAAACAAACAAATCAATTTACATGTTAATGTTCAAGAACATAAAGACAATAGTGTAGTTGTAGGAGGAAAAGGTGTAACATATAACAATGAATTAAAAGAATTAGAATACAAAATACAATTCGATGCTACAAAAAATATTGTAGCGCTAAGCACAAGCTCAATAATAGAGATGCTTGGATTAGAAGCAATAGCAATGAATGGATTTAAAGACTTTCTCAGCATTGGAAAAGTGGAGGGCTTATATACTATCTACATAAGCAAATTAATTGAAAGAAAAGTCATAGACATAAAAGAGTTATATAGTCAATAAAGCAAAAACCCAATCCATAATTAAACCTCTAAGTCTTCAATACCGAACTTATTTCAGTATAAATCGTAAATTTTTAGTAGAAGCCATGAAATAAAAAGATAGACTATATTCTAGGCATGCGGCTTTTAATTATGTGTTCAAAGGCCTTGATAATATCAATTACAAGTGTGGCTAAAATAACTAGGCTTGCTGCAATGACTACATATGTGCTTAAATCAATTAAGTCTTTTTCTATGTTGCTTAAAGCTAAAACAAAGTTTAGTGGATATAGTGATAATAATATGATTAAAAGAAGAATAGCTTTTTTAACAATCCTTTGATAGACTGAGGGTGTAACCCAAAGCTTTTCAACTACTTTATCTTTTACTATTGTGAATAGTGTTACAAGATTCTTTACAATATTGTAGGTAAGGTAAACTATTAATGCTATTTCTACTGAGGCTACAAATTGCCATAGAACTATATATGGTGATGCCTCTCCAAAGGCTTTGTAGTAACTAATTTTATCTATGGCTATACCTGTGAGATATAGTAATATGGCTAGAACTACTGAATAAAGAAAGATCTCTTCAATAAGCAGTCCTGCAGAAGGTCTAATTACGGGTTTTGCATGTGGCAACCTAATTTTGTAGAACCTGGGGGTTCTGCCTCTAATCTTTAAATCTTCTCTTAATTTATAAATTAATACTCTTAATATGAAGAACCAGCTTGAGAATGAGACATACATAAAACCTATCTCATAGCTATTTAGTAAAGTTGCTATAGCTAAAGCTACTGCTCTAACATCTCTAGTTGGCCAAGGAAATGAGTTTCTTAGTTTTGCAATATAATCCCTATTCTCCACTAAATTACTTACGTAACTAACATATGTGGAGCCTAGAAGGGTTAAGCCAAAAAGGGCTATGTATAGAGATGTGTAAAGAGAGTTTATTGTGGGAAGCAATTTTAACAATAGCTGATAAAACATTGCAGACATAAATGTAACATCAACAATTCTATCAAGTAAAGTATCGAGAAAAGCACCAAACTTTGTTTGTGCCTTGAATAACCTAGCCAATTCGCCATCAACGCCATCGAGAATAGAGGAAACTAGCATTAGTATAGCACCTAACCATGTAGATCCCATAAATACTAGTGCAGATGCTAGTAAGCCTATTGCAAACACGATTAAGGTAACTATATTGGGATTTACAAATATTCTTGCCTTGTAAAACGCTAAACTTATTCTTGTTGAAATTCTTCTATTTAAATATTTAGAAACAATTCCATCACTTTCCTTAACAAGATTCTTTGCCAATATCTTCCAGTAAATCTTTCTAGCTCTTTCAACATCTTCTAGAGTGTCAATGTCTTGCCATAAAGATCCAGAAACATCAACATAGCTTACAAGACCTTCTTGAGCTAGAACATTAATTAAGTCAGATAAGGATGCTTTTCTACCCTTTTCAGAAACAACTTTGTTTATGTAGCTAAAGATGTTTCTAGGAATGTAGAAAAGCCCAGTATCAATTCCGCTATAGGGAGGAACATTTTTACCTGATAAAACAACAATATCACCACTAACAATAATTTTAAGACCCTCGACAGCATCCCTACCCCTAACCAATCTATCTAAACACATATAAACCTTTGAAGAATTTTTAGCAACTTTAATCAATTTATTTACCATGGAAAACTCATAGATGTGATCAGACATAGACAAAACAATATCATCCTCAACACCTTTTTCAACAAGTTGTTTAATAGCCTGGTGCAAAGTCCAGAGATTTCCATCACCTTCAGAAACATCAACAACTAAAACATCTACATCATTCCTACCATAGAAAAAGTGAACAACATCTTTTCTAGTAACGACATATATGTGATCTATGCCTATACCTCTAAAAACATTAACTATGTAGTCTAGAATTGAGACACCTGGCTCAAGCTCTATCAAAGTTTTGGGTATATGCAAGGTTATAGGATGCAGGCGCGTACCATACCCAGCAGCAAGAATTAATCCAATCATGGTTTAAAACACTTTTAACAAAATTGTCTCCATTATATTTAAGTAATGAAGATTTTTAAATTTATATTATCCATTTAGGGTTTGAATGTCAATTCTAGACAAAACAAAATTAAATCATTGGCTACTTCTATTTTCCATATAGATAATTTCAAGGGAACTTAGTCTTCTGAGGGGGAAGGAGAGGTTAAATAGTCAATAAAACCATGAACAGTCTATAATTGTTCCTTAAAATTTTTTGTTGCACTACCTATACAAGGTTAGGCAAAGACAATGTGCATGTTAACAAGTAAATTTTGGGTCTTAAATCAGGAACTGTGAATATGTAATAAGCATGAATATGTATAACATGGTACATGCAATAAACAATTAGGAATTAGTAGTTATTTGCATTTCCTTCTTCTATTAACAAAACGTATTAATTGTATATTATGTCTAGTAACAAAAAATTTATTAAGGAAAGCTTGAAAATTATATTTGGTGTGCCTGGTTGAGTGAATACAAAAGAATTTATCTAGTAGTAGCCTTAGTGACAATATCCATATTATCACTAGTTTCACCAATGCAGTCTGTAAATGCTCAATTACCATTGCCACCAGGTGTTCCAAGAGGGGATGTTCTTGTCGTTGAGAATCACTGGGGTGTGTATGTAGACCCCACCGACTTTAACTTCTTTGTGCCAGGTAAGCCAGCTATAGGAGGTAATGGCATGAGCCAAGTATGTGCTGGTAGACTATGGTACATTAATACAACAAACAGTGAACTCATATCATATGCTGCTGCAGCACCGCCAGAGTACTCACCTGATTTTAAGACTGTGAAAATATATATTAGAAGAGGTGTTACGTGGAGTGATGGAGCACCGTTTACAGCTGATGACCTTCTATTCACCATTGATATATGTATGAAGACGCCAAAATTTGGCTGTTACTACACTCTAACTCCGTGGGTTGACAAGTACTATAAACTAGATGATTACACAGTTGTTGTTGAGTTGAAGAAGCCTAATCCAAGATTTCACTACTTCTGGACTGTTATAATATATGGCTCTGCTGTTCCACACCTACTTCCAAAGCATGTATGGGAAAAGGTTACAGATCCTGTTGCATACAAGTTCTATCCACCAGTATGCCTAGGACCCTACGTCCTAAAAGATGTTGATCCTGGTGGCACATGGTTCTTATGGGAAAGAAATGAGAATTGGTGGGGAACAAAACTCTATGGAATAAAGCCAGGTCCAAAATACGTGCTGTTTATACATCATGGACCTGAAGAGAAAAAAGCACTGGCTATGTCAAGACATGAATTAGATGCTATAAGAACATTCTTACCAGAAAACTTTGAAATTGTATGGAAAGCTAATCCATACATAGGTGGTTGGAGAAGTAAACCACCTTTTGCATGGCCATTTGATGCTTGTGTAAAAGGCATAGGCTTTAACCTATTAAGATATCCATACAACATTACAGAGGTTAGAAAGGCACTTAGATTTGCTATTAACTTCTATGAACTATGGGAAGCATTCACAGGTCCAGATGGCTCAAAACCAACACCTTCAGTTCTCCCACTAGTTAGATATGTATATAAAGATAAGCCCTATTACCAAGCATTAAAAGATGAGCTATTAAAGCTAGGATTAGATCCATCGCCAAGACCCGAGGTTCAGGAATATCTAAAGAGTTTAGGCTTAGATCCAGCAATTGTGTGGTGGAAATATGATCCTGCTGAAGCTGAAAGACTACTTAAATCAGTTGGATTCTACAAAGGACCAGATGGAAAATGGTACATGCCTGATGGAAAACCATGGGTAGTTAGAATACTGACAACATCTGGTTTTGAGATGGAAAGTCAGAGAATAGGCTTCATGGTCGCTGAGCAGTGGAGAAGATTCGGTATTACAGTAGAGGTAGAGCCCGTAGAAGCAGGTCCTTGGAGTGCTAGAACAGCAAAAGGAGATTATGATGTGGCTACAATATGGCCTGGATGCTCACTACTACTAGATGCAGCGCCACATGTATGGAGTTGGCACAGTAAATACTGTAACCCAGATGCACCTGGTAACGGCTGGAGTTGTTATGGTGTTCTAGGAGGAACGAAATTCCCGGAGAGAGGAGAACTAGATAAGTTAATTGAGCAGCTAGAGTTGACACCACCATGGCAGCTAGATCAAGTATATGACATAGTCAGAAAAATATTAATCATATGGGCAAAGCAAGCACCATGGGCTGGTCTCTTCCCAACACCATTCTACACATTAAATGATAGATACTGCTGGGAGAATTGGCCTGCATATCCTGAAAACTACTACATGGACACTGTCTACTGGTGGGCACAAATGCAATTCATAATACTTAACCTTAAACCTTCAGGTAGATGCCCAACAAAAGAAGCATATACACCTACTAAACCAGTAAAATTCCCCGTTGAACTTCCAACACCAACACCTACTCCGACGCCTACTCCAACGCCTACACCTACACCAACTCCAACTCCCACACCAACTCCTAAGCCAACACCATCACCAACACCAACACCTACAATAGCACCAACAATAACAACAACTGTTACTGTTGTTGTTACTCAAACAATTGAAAGAACTGTTACAACAATATCAACAATGTTATCAACAGTTGTCTCAACAATGTTATCAACAACAACATCAACTGTTACACAAACAGTAACAGAATGGACAACAACAATAGCAATAGCAATAGTGTTATTCATAATTGGATTCGCAATAGCATGGACAATAAAAAGAAAATAAACAAAAACAAATTTTTAAACTTTTTTAACTAGCTTAAATATGATCAGAATTTGGTGTTGCTATTGAATCCTCTAATAAAGTACATAATTAGTAGATTTGCATCCTACATTACCACAATCTTTATCAGTTTTACATTTATTTTTTTATTATTAAAAGCTATGCCTACAAGTATTGTAGAGGCTATCATAGCTTCTATGACATCATTGGGTATGGTTTATGATCCTCAAGGATTGATAATGTTGAGGGAGAGTCTCTATGAGATTTTTGGGTTAAAGGGAAGTTTATGGGATCAATACATAACATTTTTAAGAAGGTTTTTAACATTGGATTTTGGTCCATCCACAATCTCGTTTCCTACACCAGCTAAAGAACTTGTGTATAGACAGTTACCATGGACATTAGGCTTACTATCAACAACAACTGTTTTGTCTTGGCTAATAGGTAATATGCTTGGTGCTTTAGCTTCATTTAAACGTGAGTCAAGAGTTTCTAAAGTATTGCGATCAGTAGCTGTGACATTGTATCCTATTCCATATTATATCATGGCTTTAGTTCTTGTATATTTACTAGCTTATTTAGTGCCTCTATTTCCTATAGTTGGTGGAGGTGTATCTACGGAGAAAATAACTTTGAACACCATCTTAGAAATAGTTTATAGATCAGCTTTACCAGCATTATCAATTATGATACCTAGTATGCTTGGATGGTGGTTTCTTAGCTCAAGTACTTTAACACTTACAGTAATGTCTGAGGACTACTATATATATGGTGAGTTAAGGGGCTTGCCAAGATCACGCATTTTTCAAAGATATATTTTAAGAAACATATTATTGCCTCAAACAACAGCTTTAGCATTAGCACTAGGAGGGATATTTGGTGGAGCCTTATTAACTGAAGCCATATTTGCATATCCGGGACTAGGCCAATTACTTTATAGAGCGGTGGGAATGGGGGACTATGCTACAGCTATGAGCATACTATCTCTATCTATAATAGGTATTGCAACTGCAACACTCATAATAGACATAATATATCCATTTATAGATCCTAGGGTGAGATATAGATGAAAACCATGATTGGATTTGGGGTATTAAAAAGATTTGCTAAAGGATTAAAGAACCTGTACATGAAGGATATCAAGTTTCGAATTGGCTTCACACTCTTCATAGCAATAATAGTAGTGGGCTTATTATCACTATTCTCACCTCCGTATTACAAAACATGGTACTACTTTAAGAAGGATCTTCCACCATCTTTTCAATCTCTTGACTTATTACTGGGCACAACAACTAATGGCAGACCTGTTTTCTGGTCTTTAACAAATGCAATAATTAATTCCCTCGCTATAGCAGCTGTAACTACTCTTATAGCATCTCATCTTGGCTTGGTAATAGGTTTAGTATCTGGCATAAGAGGAGGTGTTGTGGATAGGGTTCTAATGACAATAACTGACACATTTGTTACTATACCTGGTTTTCCACTACTTTTTGTCTTATCCATGATACTTAAGGACTATTTAACCATACCGTTGCTTGGTCTAATGATCTCTATTACTTCGTGGCCTTGGCCTGCTCGACAGGTGAGGGCAATTGTTTTAAGTTTAAGGGAACGTGATTTTGTGTTAACAGCTAGGCTATCTGGTGCAGGTACATTTAAAATCATTGTACAAGAGCTTTTACCATATGTATTAGGATGGCATTTAATTAATGCAACCAACACTGTTTTGTATTCAATAGGATCTGAAGCAGGTTTAGCCATATTGGGTTTGTCAATACTTAGTGAAGATACTCTTGGAACAATGATATACTGGGCTCAACACTATGGAGCATTGTACAGGGGCAAGTTGTGGTGGATAATGTCTCCAGTCACAATGCTGATAATAATATTTGTTTCACTTTATTTAATCTCATTTTCACTTCAAGAATATTTCAATCCAAGGTTAAGAAGATTAAGGTGAATATATTATGGTTGAGGTATTGAAGGCGGAGAATCTTGTTGGAGGTTATGAGTTTATAGTTGGTGAAAAAAGGGTTTATGTTGATGCTGTTAGCAATGTAAATATAGGTTTTGAAGAAAGCCTGGTTTATGGAATTGCTGGTGAATCTGGTTGTGGAAAATCAACGCTTTTGAAGCTTCTCTACGGATTTTTAGCAAAACCTCTTACTGTGAAAAGTGGTAATGTAAAGCTCTATATATCAAATAACTACATAGATATTTTAAGGTTATCTGATGATGTGAGAAGATATAAGGTGTGGTGGAAGGAAATTTCATGGATACCGCAAAATGCAATGAGTGTTCTTAATCCCGTTCAAAGAATTAGAGATCACTTTACTGAGATTTTAACTGTACATATGGATATGGATAAAGAAGATGCGTTGAAGTATTCCTTAGAACATGTTGAGGGCTTAGGCCTTTCCAAAGATGTTCTAAATGCTTATCCGCATCAGCTTTCTGGTGGTATGAGGCAAAGAGTTGTTATAGCTTTGGCACTTTTACTTAAACCAAAAATTGTTTTAGCTGACGAGCCTACATCAGCTCTTGATGTTGTTGTTCAAAGAGGTGTTATGCAAATGTTATTGGATAAGCAAAAAGAAATGAAGAATAGTTTAGTTCTTGTATCTCATGATATGGGTATACATGCAATGGTTACAAACAGATTGGCTATAATGTATGCCGGTAAAGTTGTTGAATTTGGGGATACAGATGCCGTTTTTGAGAAACCTCTTCATCCATACACTAAAGCACTAATAGATTCACTGCCAAGAATAGGCGATAAAAATCCCAGGCAAGGATTGTCAGGTTCACCACCAGATTTATCAAATCCACCACCTGGTTGCAGATTTCATCCAAGATGCCCATTTGCAATGGATATATGTAGAAAAGAAATACCTCCCACAATAGAAATTGAAAAGAATAGATATGTATCATGCTGGCTATATGCCAAAAGGTGATACACAATGTCTGCACAAGCACTGCTTCAACTAAAAAATGTTACAAAAATCTTTAGATATGGCTTCTTCGGATTTAAATTCAAAGCTGTAGATAATGTCTCTCTCACATTGGAAGACAAACCATTCATATTTACACTAGCTGGAGAATCTGGATCAGGTAAAACAACATTAGCTAGGATTATTCTTGGTATATATAAACCTGAATATGGCGAGGTTCTATACAAAGGGAAGAACATATTTAAATTGAAAGGAGGTGAGGTTAACTGGTTTAGAAAAGAAATTCAAGCAGTTTTTCAAGATCCATATGCAACATTCAATCTTTTAAGAAAGGTCTATGGATATTTATACGATACTGCAAAAAATGTTGCTGGAATAAAAAAAGATGAAATCGATGCGTATATAGATGAAACTCTTCAAAGAGTTGGTTTGAATATTGAAAAAGTTAAGGATAAATATCCTCACGAGTTTTCTGGAGGAGAACTGCAAAGAGTATCAATTGCACGAGCTCTTCTCACAAATCCAAGAATTATAGTTGCAGATGAGCCTGTTTCAATGCTCGATGCCTCTTTAAGAATAAGCATTGTTAATTTGTTTAAGGAATTAAAGGAAAGCTTAGGCATATCATTTATATATATAACACATGATCTTTCAACAGCTTATTACATAAGTGACTGGATAGCTATAATGTTTAGAGGCTGGATTGTTGAAACAGGTCCAGTTGAAAAGGTTTTAAATGATCCTCTACATCCATACACAAAAACACTAATAATGTCTGTTGCTGTACCTGATATCAAATGGAGAAGCAAGTGGTTAGAAGCTATAAAACTTGCATCATCAATAGAGGAGAAGGAGTTCATTGCTAGAGGATGTAAATATGCAGGTAGATGTCCATATGCAACAGAAAGATGTTTAAACGAAGAACCACCAGAAATTAATATAAATGATGTGTATGTAAAATGCTGGCTATATCAAAAATAGCACGTGACCCCCTATAGCTATGGTTAATTCTTTTTTATAAACATTTTCCTAATAGTTTAAATCTCATTACATTTAGAGCAAGTAATGTCTTTAGAGCCATATATTCTCCATCAATGTTTTTGCTAATTCTTCTATTGTTTCAATATTTGCAGGTGGATGAATTTCAGCATATATCATAAACCCTCCTTTGGGGTTCTTAAACTGTTTTATAACTTCAATTATGTATGATTTTACTTCACTTGGGTTTCCACGGGCTAATAATGTTCTGTTAATATCAAGGTTTATAGCAATTTTTCCTTTCAATTTTTCTATATTTTCTAATTTATTTGGCTTATCCTGAATATTTAATATATCAACTCCTGCCTCTATTAGCATATCCCATAATTCAACTACATGGCCATCAGTATGTAGATATATTAAAGAGTTTCCTGATTTGGCTTCTGAAAAGATTTTTCTATATGCTGGATATATGTATTCCTTGAAATGACTAGGCTTAATTAATGGTCTATCATCTCCCCCTAGATCATCACCGAAATAAAAAACATCTATTAATGGGAAATTCCTTTTATATATTTTAATAATTTCTAAATAGTATTCCGTTAACATATCTATTAATTTATAAAGTTCCTCTTTCTTTCTATACATGTCTAGGTACAGATTTCTCCACCCCCTTAAATATGCTAGGCGCAAAAATAAGAAGCCATGTGGAAGCCATGCTGATATAACATCTCCTTTCTCCTTTGCTTTCTCCATAGAATGGAATATTTCATTCCAAGAAACTATAGCCTTAATTTCCCCAGGCTTGGTTAAGTAAGTCACCTCCCCAGATTCCGTTGGAACCCCAGACTCTGGATCAGGCAACTTAAAATCTTTTAACTTGCTCCAATCATCTAAAGGGTTTTTGACAACCTCACCAATATAGCGTTTCCCCACTCACGGTACTTATAATTGGTTTCAATTACTTTTAACTCCGTGGGTGGGGTTGGCCCTAGGCTTGGGTTCACCAGCTTCACCCAAGCCTCATGGGGCTCTGTCGAGCCCAACGCCACGAGGCTCCCATCTACAACTCTTACTCTCTCACCCCCTCTCACCGCATAGCGGATCACAGAGATGTGTTTACACAACATCTTTTCTCATCATCAAGTATTTACATGTGAACAAAAGCATTTAAATTTATCGCTAAATCGAAAACAGCCTATTATTCTCGATTTCCACACGCAGTTAAAGGCATCAACTTTAACAATGTTGGTATATGGTATATCTTGTGAATTCACATAAACAATATTTTCTGGATCATAATATGGAAATAGCAGGGGGTACTTCAATGCAATTTTTTTCTAACTTCTCTCTATAAGTATTCCAAACAGGATAGAAGGGAGCTATAATAGTAGGTATATACTCCGGATAATTAAATAATGCACTTTTTAAATAGTTTTCTCTACGACTAATCTTTGGTAATTTCAAAAAAGCCACCAGATAAAACATTCATAACTGCTATATATGATTTATATCTCATGTCAATAACCCATAGCATAGAATCTTTACTTTAATCGATTTAACCGTAGAGATTTGATATTTTTATTGGAACAGTGAAAAAGGCGATTACTTAAAGTAGGTTAATATTTTGGTGCTAGCCCCTTCACATACTTGTAATAAGCGAAGATGATAATGAAATGAAAAATAGAGGTTAAGTTTTTGTTTAGCTGTAGTGTTTTGCCATTTCTTCGTTTTCAGGTATTTTTAGTAATGCATTTATTACATCTTCTACTTGTTTCATACTTTTTGTTCTAACATCAGTTACTAGCCACTGAATAAGGGAGTCTCTTCCACCTTCCAGAAATGCTTGTAATGCCCATTCAGCTCTTAGTAGTCTATGTAAAAGCACATATCTATATATTTTGTGAGGTGGTTGTATTAATTGTTTTCTATGGACTCCTTTACCATCGATTTTAACAGGAATTTCAACAGCCACATCGTTTGGAATACCATTTAAGATACCTTCATTGGGAATATTCACTTGTAGTGGTGCTGGAACTTTTATTTTCTCCTCCTTGCCTGGAACATAGATGTAGTAGAATTCCTTGGGCTTATCATTTACAATAGCATCTATGATCTCCACAATGGATTCACCGCTTGACTGTGGGGGGTATCTATGGACTAGAGGTGTCGACATATCTTCAACTGCCATGGCAAGGGATTCTAAAGATCTTCGAAGAGCCGCTAAGTACATTGCCCATCCAATTTCAGAATCCGGTCCTCCATATGGCCCATACCAATATTTCTTGGTTTGCAGATCCCAATGGTATTTCCACGTGCCACCCCTAACAGCGTCGCCTATTGGCAAAAGACCATATGTTTTATACATGTCTATAGCTGCTGGAGATAAGTCTATATCAAAAGGATTTGCTGTAAACTCTTTCCAAACATTCCAGTACTTTTCAGCATCCTCCTTTATCCAATCATTCAAATACTTATATGCATCTTCGCCTGCATATCTAAACTTTGTAAGCCAAATAACGTGATTAAATCCCGACATCTCAACCTCGAGATCTTTAAAATCTATAAGTTTAGCTATTGTTGAGTAGCATTCAGGATCATGCATTGCACATAGACTTGTTATGTCTCTACCTAGCTTCTCTTTTGCTAATCTCATGCCCAAAACTTCAACAGCTTTTAGAAAGCCTAGATGTCCATGACATAAACCTATGAACTTTACCTTCTTAACCATTCTAGTTACAAGAGTTGTTAATTCAAAAACGGGGTTGGCAACGTTTATAAGCCATGCGTTGGGCGCATATGCCTCAACATCTTTAGCTATATCAAGCATTAACTTAAATTGGTAGTAGCCCCAAATAGTGTGGTAGTCGCTTACATAATTCCATTCAACGCTATTTATACCTCTATAATAACCATATTTTTCAGATATTTCTCTCATTTTCTCATAGTAGCTATGGCCACCAGCCATAGCAGAGTTTATCACAAAATCAGCATCTTTAATAGCTTCAACTCTATCCTTTGTCTTAAAAACCTTTGCATCAACCTTAAGCTCATCGATGTACCTCTTAGCAAAACCATATATTAAATTGAGTCTCCAATCACTTATATCCATAAGCCATATATCCACTCTATTCCTCAGATCCTCATGTATTAAAAGATCCATGACAATTCTGCTTGACCAAATAGCACTACCAGCTCCTATGAAAGCTACTTTAATTCTTTCCAAAATTAACACCATGATATAGTTGAAATGGTTAGATATTTAAATTTTTATCAAAATGATTAATAAGCCACAAACCTTTTTAACCACACCCCAATATATCTGTATGGTGGTTTTGTGAGTAGAAGATATGATTTGAGGATTGCTGAGAGAAGAGCTTTTGATCTATTGGCATCATCTATTGCAAATTATATTGAATTAGATGAGTGGTTTTATGCTAATGAAGGTATACGCATACAATTACCATTCGCTATTGATAGTACGCCAGACAAAATTCACATATTTAGAACTAGCATCGAAGTCCCCTCTACAAATCATAGATGGTTTCTAAAGTTTGTTGTTAATGGTAATGCTAGGCTTAGAATTAATGGAGAGAACTATTTTGGTGTTGATGAAGTACATACCTATGTTCCCATAACCTCTGGCAAACATGATATAGAGTTAATTGTTTCACCAAGAACTTTGTTTGGTTTGCATAAATGGGGGGTAATATTTTCAAAATCATATGTAGTTGAAGTTGCATGGAATGTTATGAAAGTGGCTTTGAAAATTCTTGAGATTCTAAGATTAGTTGAGGAGCTTCCTCAAGATTCTGAGTTTCGTAAAGATTTGCAAAATCTTTTGTTAAATACATTGCGAAATACTAGAATTAATCCATCTCTTAAACAAGTATCTATAGCTTTATCGCTTCTCTATGAATCTGAATTGCAAAAGCCGTTTATGAATAGAATGGATTTGAGAAGACCCTATGGCGACTATGGATGGCTAGCTCATGTTTATGGCATAGGTGTTTTAAAGGGGTATTTGGAGGATGTACCTGCAACACCTATGAATAAAGTTATTGAGGAGGCTAGGAGAATAGATGAAGAACTTAGCAAAGGTTTTGAAATGCTAAAGAATAAGTATCCTAAGATTGGCACGATATATGCTGTTGGCCATAGCCATATTGATGCTGCATGGCTTTGGCCAAGAAGTGAAACAATTGAAAAGGTTTTAAGAACATTCTCAACTATTACAAATCTTCTCAATGACTATAGATTTGCATATGTTCAAAGCTCTGCTCAGTACTATCAATGGGTTGAAGAATTAGATAAGCAATTGTTTGAAAAAATAAAGAAATTTGTTAGTGAGGGTAAGTGGATTATTGTTGGTGGTATGTGGATCGAAAGTGACACAAATTTGGTTGAGGGAGAATCATTAGCTAGACAGTTTCTCTATGGGCAAAGATACTTTTTAGAGAAGTTTGGTAGAATTGCTAGAATTGGTTGGATACCAGATAGCTTTGGTTTTTCAGGTAATTTACCACAGATTATGAGAAAAAGTGGTGTAGAGGTTTTTGTAACTCACAAGGTTATGTGGAATGATACAAACAAGTTTCCTTACCACACCTTTATCTGGAGAGGGGTGGACGGAACAGAAATACCTGTACAAGTGCTTATAACAAGCTATAACGAATCTGCAACACCAGCTTCTATCTATAGATACTGGTCTCTCTATAAGCATAAGGACTCCATACCTTTTACTATTTATTCCTATGGTTATGGAGATGGTGGAGGAGGTCCAACAAGAGAAATGCTAGAGTATATAGACCTAGCAAACTCTCTACCAATGTTGCCAAAGGTTGAACATCTTGTAGAAGATTCGTATATAAACGAACTTCTGAAGAACAAAAATGCTATGCCTACATGGAATGGAGAATTATATGTGGAAATTCATAGAGGCACTTACACAACAAATATAGATATGAAGAATGCTATGGCTGAAGCAGAAAAAGCTATCATAGAGATGGAAACTTTATCAACAATAGCACAAATTATAGGTAAGTATACTATTGATAAAGCATATCTTGATAATTTATGGAAATTAGTGTTGTTTAATCAATTCCATGACATAATACCTGGCTCCTCAATTAAGGAGGTATATGACGATGCTTTAAATGATTTAAAACATGTTATTGAAGAATCTAGCAAAATTATTTCAAAAGTCATTGATTCAATATCCGATAAACACTCCAATAAATACCACATTGCCATAGCCAACACTCTTCCATGGAAAGTAAAAACTGTTGTTGAAATTCCTAAGGGATTTGGAATTCCAAAGAATGTTGAATGTCAAGAAGATAGTGAGAGTTTCAAAATCATGGCTGAAACCATTCCAATGGGTATAACATATATTGAGCTTGGGGGTGACAGTTGTAAGACCTCTGAGGGTGTTAGGGTTTATGAGTATGCAGATGGGGTTGTTATGGAGAATAGTTATATGGTTGTTAAGATTAATGGAAATGGGGATATAGAGTCTATAAAGCTTAAGGAAAACAATGTGGAGATTCTTCGTGAACCAGCTAAAATAGTTGCTCATGTGGATAAACCTGGAGTATTTGACGCTTGGGATGTGACTGATGAGTTTTTCGAAGTGAGAGGTATCGAGCTAAAAGCTTTGGACAAGCCCAAAGTAATTTCAAAAGGTTCTTTAGAGGCTTGTGTAGAGGTTGTGAAAGGGTTTGAGGATTCTAAAATTATTCAGAGAATTTGTATGCAAAAAGATGTGAGTTATATCACAATATTTTGTAGAATTGATTGGAGAAGCAAAGGTGTTTTAGTAAAACACTGGTTCAAAACAACAACAAAAGCATCGAAAGCCATTTACGATATACCCTTTGGAGTTATAGAGAGATCAACTAAAATGGAGAGTAGTTGGGATGAGGCCAAATTCGAAGTACCTGCTGTTAGATGGGCAGACATATCTGATGATGAGAAAGGCCTTGCTATTATAGCGCCTTCAAGACATGGATACTCAGCAAAAGAAGGAGATATAGGGTTATCGCTAATAAGATCTCCTCTGTTTCCAAATCCATGGAGCGACCTAGGCATTCACGAAATTATCTATTACATTTATCCACACAAAGGCAATTATCAAGTAGCTGAAGTGCCTAGAATTGCTCAAGAAGCCCTGCACAAACCCATTGCAAAAATTGTTAGAGGTATAGGCAAAGAAGTTTCAGTTTTGTTTGTAGAACCTCCAAAAGCTATCATCTCAGCATTTAAACCTTCATACGATGGCAATGCCTATATCTTAAGAATATACAATCCATATAGAGAACCTGTAGAAATTACTCTTCACTTTAATATTCATGTAAATAAAGTTGAGGAAACAGATATTATAGAGTTGAATAGGCTTGTAGAACTCAACTTAACTGCAAATAATGTTAAGATATCGCTAAAGCCATTTGAGATAAAGACACTCAAAATCTACATCTAAATGAGGTTCTCAAAGCTAAAATACTGTATGGTGACACGGCTTTTGGAAATTGGCTATGCGAAAACAGCTGTAAATCCTCCAATAGGTATTAAACTTGAAGGGTATGCTAACAGATTAGAACCCTCTAAGTGTATATATGATGACTTATACTCTAGGTGTTTATCTCTCAAAGTCAAAGATACTACAGTAAGCATAGTTGTTGTAGACTCTATTGGCATACCATATTCACTTTATACCAAGGTTTTGAAGAGGTCTAGTGCTTTCGGTGTAGATGTTCTCTTAGGTGCTACACATAGCCACTCTACGCCTTCACCATTTGAGGATCCATTATATGAAGAGTATTTAGTTAGAAGTATTGTAGGCTGTATAAATGCATCTCTAAATAATATGAACAATATTCAGCATTTTGTTGTTGGCAAAAGCTTTTTGCCGCAGCTTATATATAATCGGAGGAAACCTCTGGAAGGGGTTGTAGATCCAGAAATTATAGCTGTAGATAGTAAATTAATAACAATAGTCAATTTCACATCACATCCCGTGGTGCTAGGACCCAACAATTTGTGTATATCATCAGACTACCCTGGTGCAGCTATTCGATGGCTTGAGAATATTACAAATAAAAATGCTATGTTTCTCAACGGTTGTTGTGGAAACATAAATCCATATACTGCTAGCACTAACATTAATAAGCCATATGATAGGAGTGGTGGCAGCTATGAGGAAGTTAAGCAGTATGGTGAAGTATTGGCTTTAGAAGCTTTAAAATCAATTAGACTAGGAGAAAGAATAGATCTAGAAAAATGTGATGAGCTAAGCTATAAAAAATCTGTTATCAGACTAAGGCTTCGAAAAGAAGTTATGGAAACTATATCAAGTTTGAGAAAAGCAAATATTGAATCCATGATTGTTGAGGCTGAAAAACAAGGAAACGTATATGAGTTGTGGAAGCTTAAACTAGTTAAAGCATTTCTTAGGGAGATAAGCGAAGAAGATTTACCAGTACCTATAGCTGTAATCAATTTGTGTAATAAACTAGCCTTTGTATTTCTTCCTGCAGAAGTTTTTGTGGAACACCAACTATACATAAAGAACAAAAGCCCATTTAAATACACAATTGTGACATGTTACTTCAACTCTTATTGGATGTATATACCAACAAAAGAAGCGTTTTCTGAAGGTGGTTATGAAGTTGAGCCATATATATCAATAATTGAAGCTGGTGAAGGTGAGAAACTTAGGGATGAGGTTGTTAAAATGCTTCAAGAAGTTTATACAGGCTAATCTAAACATTTAATTACTATAATTATTAAAATTTTTCCACAAATCTAACAAGGTTTCTAGGTGCATCAACATTAACTCCTAGTGTAGTTGCATATCCCACGGCTATGAGTTGTATGGGAAGTATTGCGGACAGTGCCTCAAATTCCTCGATATCTATTTTCGGCAATTCTATAGTATTATCATCTATGTCTCTGCTACTAAATCTAATAAATAAGCTTGTTTTTTCAAGTCCTTTAATCCTTTCCCTTAGCTCTTTATATAGTTTATACACATAAGAATAGCTATTGTCATGCTGATTAAATATTGTAATCACTTGCTCTTCACCTAAAGTGGCGATTGGTCCATGCCTAAACTCTAATGAGTAGAGAGCCTCGGTAGATGTATATGATGTTTCTTTTACCTTGAGAGAAGCTTCAAGAGCTATTGGATAAGAAGGACCTGAACCCAAAAATACAAATCTCTTTAAGTTCTTTAGAGCTATTTCCTTGCCAATATTAATGTAAATCTCCTTAGCATTCAAAACATTTGTAAAATATTCAGAGAGGATGTTGAGAGAATTCCTCAATAAATCAATAACTTCCTTACCTGAGACCATCATCATAGAGATTATTAAGCCTGTTAGAGATAAAGTCACGAAGCTTTTTGTCATAACAACACCTCTTTCAATACCTACATCAACATAGACATATTTTTCAGCTATGCTCATACCTTTCTCACTTTTGCTTATTGAAACCATTACGGTGTAAGCACCTAACTCCTTAGCTTTTTTCAAAGCTTCTAAAGTCTCAGCTGTTTCGCCGGATCTTGAAAATGCAATGACACAACAATCTTTTTCAAGTTTATTATGATACATAATAAACTCTGAAGAAGGTGTAGCATAACTATACATCAACTTGGTTTTGTGTATTGGAAAACTTGAGAGCATTGCAATGTAGTAAGAAGAGCCGCAGCCTATCATATATATGTGTTTGCATCTAGATTTCAAGTCTCTTGCTATAGATTCAAACAAATCTGTGCTATTCTCAATAGATGTTATGGCTCTTGGAATCTCTGAAATATCTTCAAGTGTTTTATATGTAATTTGCATAATATTCGCCTAGTAGCGCTCACAATCTAAGTAATAAAAGCTTTTAGGTTAAATAATTCGATGTAGTCCAAGTCTAATAAAATATCTATACACCTCTTCTTCAAGACTTTTAACTAAATGATTTCTTATGTCAAACCCTAGGTGCTTATTAACATCATTTAAAAATATTTCCAATTCGTTCTTAGACCATATGTAGCGAGATGCAAGACCCAGTTTATACTCCTCAACCTTGTTAATATCAATTAAATATTTTCTGAGCCTATCTGCTGAAGCAATGATTGTGTTAAGCTTTGTTATTAACTCATTTGCTAATTCCTTTTCCAAATTTTCAAAGATTATTCTCTTAAATGTGGAATACATGGTATGAGCAAACATAGGTCCTACGTTAATTCCACCAACATTTTCTAATATAAGGTATTCCAAATGAGTTAGATAATCTCCGGAATGAATCTTTAAATAGATGTTGTGTTTCTGCATAATTTTTGAGAATGTAGATATGATAAGCAGGTTAGCTTTATTATAGGGAACAACTTCTGTTCCAACATCTGCAACACCAAAAACTATCTTTTCAATGTTTATACCTCTTGATTTAAGTCTTGACATGGTTAACTCAATAAACTTGTCTATTATTTCCGGTGATTTGTAGCCCCATCTATCACTTCCAATTTCATAGCCAATATCAACACCATGTTGTTTTGCCATGTCTTCGGAATATTCAATAAGTTCTACAGTTCTATAAGCAGCCACATCAGGTTCAGCATTTCTATCAGGTTTATTTAAATCAATAGTTGTATCAATGTGAATTAAACTAAAACCGGCTTTTATAAACTCATTTAATGATTTGAGAAAATCATCTACAGCTTCTTCATAGGATAAATTTTTGAGTAAATGCTCGTCTCTAAGCCAGGGCCCTCCATGATCAAGTTGAAGAAATATTAATGTATTATTTTCATGTAAGTTTTTCATATAGTTGTTAATGTACTCTGAAAATTGTTTAGGAGTCCAACCAGTATATCCACCATCAACATTTATTTGATTTAATGAAGCAATAAAAATTATTGGAGCCTTTAAATTAGTTGCAGCATTAAGTACTGCAGTAACAACGTATTTAGAGATAGGTGAAACCCCCAATAAACAAAAATTTCTGTTTTGAATATTTCTTAGAAACAACAAGTCTCTTAATGCTTTATAATCACCGTAAAAATTCGTCAACTTACAATACGCCTCTCAGCATTTAGTGTCAAAGTATCTAGGCCTTATTTAGCATAACTTAAGTTTAAATAGTTTTTTATCACCATAAGAAGTTGGTGTCTCTATGAAATTTATGGCTATTGATACAGGAAAGACAAAAACTATTGCAATGCTTTTTGACAAAAATTTAGATGTTTTATGTAGTGTTGCTGGAGATCCTGCTGATATAACTCTTGATCCAGATGTTGTTAAGGGGAATATAGATAAGGTTGTGAGGAAATGTTTTGAGTTGTCTGGTCTTAGTTTTAAAGATATTGACTTAGTTGTTTTTAGTTGGGCTGGTCTCGATACTAAGAAGGATTTTGATATTGCTTGGAGTTATGTTAAAGAGCTTGGCTATCCAATTGAGAAAATTGTTATTGAGCATGACGCTGTAACAGCTTTTTATGCTGTTACATGGGGCGAGCCAGGCATTGCTATTATAGCTGGTACAGGTGCTATAGCTTTTGGTATGGATAAAAAAGGTAGAAGAGCTAGGTCAAGTGGATGGGGGTGGCTCATAGGTGATGAGGGAAGTGCTTCATGGATTGCTTTACAAGCTCTTAACGCAGCTTCAAGAGCTTATGATGGTAGAGACAGATATACCTCTCTTGTTGAAAGAATAAAAAATTTCTTTGGAGTTAACGACTTACTTGATATTGTTACAATTGTATATAGAATTAAGCCATTTGATATAGGAAAAATAGCTGCAATAGCTGTTTTAGTTGATGAGGAAGCTGAGAAGGGTGATGAAATAGCTATGGAAATAATGAATAAAGCTGGGCTGGAATTAGCCCTAGCTGTTTATAATGTTGCGCAAAAGCTTAATATGGTTGATGAGGAGATTATTGTTGGTGGTGTTGGTAGCGTGTTTAAGTCTAAGATTGTTCGAAAAGTCTTCGAAGAAAATGTTAGGAAGATGCTGAAAAAGGCTATATTGAGGGATCCGATTATAGGATACAAGGCTATTATAGGTCCTGTTATAATAGCTTTGAAGAGATTTGGTGTAGAGATAAATAGGGATGTTGTAAATCTTATTGAGGAAAGAGTTAATAAAGCAGAGAAAAATATTGTAACAGTTTAAGTATTTATTGCTGAAGGTGGTATGATGGCATTTGATGTTATATCACTTGGTGAGCTTCTTGTTGAGTTTGTTAGAAAGGAGAGAGATGGTGTTCATACAACACCTGGAACATACCTTGGGCCTTATCCAAGTGGGGCACCTGCAATTACTATAGATTCTTGTGCACGTCTAGGACTAAAAACAGGATTTATAGGCGTTGTTGGAAATGATGATTTTGGTCAACTTCTTATAAAGAGACTTGCTAGTGATGGTGTTGATGTATCGAAGATTTATATAGATGAAAATTCTATGACCGGAATGGCTTTTGTAGCATATAGAGTTGATGGAAGTAGAAGATTTGTATTTAACTTAAAATTTTCTGCATCTGCAAAGTTGTCACCAGACCATATAGAAGTGGATTATGTTGGTAAGTCAAAGGTTTTGCACATATCCGGTTCAACAATTTTCATAAGCAAGAGTAGTAAAGAAGCATGTGAAAAAGCTGTTACAATAGCTAAGCAAAACAATGTTTTGGTCACACTTGATCCAAATCTAAGACCTGAACTTGCATCCTTAGAAGAGTCTAGAGAGGCTTTAAGCTTCTTCATATCTAAAAGTGATGTGATTCTTGTAGGTGAAGATGAACTTCTAAAACTATTTGATACCCAGTATCTCAATGAAGCAATTCAAAAGTTATTTGATCGAGGTCCAAAAATAGTTGTTGTTAAGAGAGGTAAGAGAGGATCCATGATGGTAACAAGATCCGGAGATGTTGTAGAAGCCTCAGCGTTCACAGTTAAAGAGGTAGATCCAACAGGAGCTGGGGATGTATACAACGCAGCTTTTATATATGGGTATCTAAAAGGATGGGGTTATAGAGATATCCTCATATTTGCAAATGCTGCAGGAGCTGTGAAAGTAATGAAGGTAGGTCCCATGGAGGGCCCAGAATCCATCGACGAAATCTCGAAGATAATCAGAGAATTTAAGGTTTAAACACAAGTAGTTTTAACTCAAAACACAAAACTTTATTAGGTTTAAGTTTAAATATGTCTTTTAGTATTGATGGGAATGTGTTTAGAGAAGTATTTAAAAAATCTTACATGAATAGAAGTAGGTATAGGACTAGTAGGAGGAATATGGAGGATATCATTAGACTTGGTCTTTTTGCTAAAGAGCTTGTCAGTCTCTATTTCTCTGTGGTTAAATGGAATGATTTTGATAGGGTTTTGAGAATTAATGTAGGTGTTACTGTTGAGTGAAGGAGGTGTGCTATCTATAGTAAATGAGCTATATAAAGCTTTTATTAATGATGTTTTGCCAAAATTAGAAAAGATAGCAGATGAGGGTAAGCGGTATCTCTATTTCTTAGCATGGCTAAATAGTGAACTTGAAAAGAGATGTTTAGGTAAAATAATTGTTACTGGTGGATTTGCTGTTGAAGTGTATACTGGTAGAATCTATAGAACAATGGATGTGGACATCATTGTTGAAAACGCAAAAGCTAAGAATATTATCGATGAGTTCTTAAACATGTTTTCTGAGAAAATTGGGAGGGGGCATTTACCAAAATATGAAATACTTCAGTTAAAATCTATAGACATAGTGTCAACAGTTTATAATAAACCAGTTATTCCAACAAAGATAATTGTAAATAGTTTTACATTGTATTTAGAACCTGTGGAAGAGCTTATTGTAACTTATTTAGCTGGTTGGAAGTTTTGGGGAGCTACAGAGGATAGGGATAAAGCCATCTGGTTATATATGGTATGGAAAGATAAGTTAAATATGCACTATCTTGAATCAAGGGCTTTGAAGGAAAATGTTTATGACTATCTTCAGGAGCTTAAGAAAATAGCTATTTAAATCACGATTTCAAGTAAGGTTTTAGATCAAAATTGGTAATATATTATATTCTTGAATTTAGCACTGTTTTACGTGATGAAAGGAGGGAAGAGCTGAGTCCTGATGACCTCACCCTTTGCTGATTAATTCTTATGTTTTGCAGATAACATTGAAATAAGCCTTTATTCAGAAATTGAAATGTTGTTGGATTGTACTTTATTAGAATTGAAAAATAAGTTGATATGTTAAAAAGGTACATAGTTTAAGTCTTTGTTAAGGATTTTCTCAACAAGTTTTTTCGTTGTTTTTGTTACATCATCTCTTTTAATAACTTCTTCAAGAGGTATCCAAGCAACATCAATAGCGTCTCCACCTGCCCTGAGATTGCCTTTAATAGTGTTTGAATCGAATAGAACATCTATGATTACGTAGTGATACTGAACCTTTCCAAGCTCATCACGAGTTATAGCATTGAAAACTCCTATAATTCCAAGGGGCTCAGCAACAATGCCTGTTTCTTCTTCAAGTTCCCGCTTGGCTGCTTCATCAATAGTTTCACCAGCTTCTATTGCACCTCCAGGAACAGCCCATACACCAGGTCTTGGAGCATAGCCTCGTTTAATAAGCAAAATACTATTGTTTTTAACAAGGACACAGCCAACAGCTGCAATAGCATATTTAGGATATAACCTACCACAATTTTTGGTCAAGGTAATCACATTTAGTGTTAACGCATGATTAACGTCATTGGTATAAAACACTGGCCTGAAACATTAATAAGCGTTAATAGCCATAGACTAATGATTTGAAATATGAGTAAACATATCGCAGTGCAGAAATGGTGATAAAAACTGTAGATTTAATATCTTTAATGCTGTTGAAACATCTTAATGAGCAGATACAGTATTTAAGTATTGTTCAAATTCTTGTCTCTTTGGAATAGCCGTTACAGCTCCTCTTTTAAGGCATTTTAAACCTGCTACGATATTTGAATACATTACAGAGGTTTCAAGGTCTTTACCTTCAAGTATGTAAAATGTTATAAATGCTGCTGTCCAAGCATCTCCAGCTCCTGTAGTATCAACAGGCTTTATTTTTATTGCTTGTTTATATACCTCTTCTTTTCGTGTTTTTACATATGCCCCCATAGCTCCAAGTCTTATAGCCACAACCTCAACATTTTTATATTTCCTCATAATCTTTTCAGCAACATATTTGTAGTCTCTAGTCATAAACATGTTGTCTAGCTCTTCAAAACCCATGGTAATTATTGTGGAAACCCTAAAATATTTATCCATAACCTCCAATGCCTTGTCTCCATACCCCCAAATATCCTGTCTGTAATTAGGGTCTATAGAAACTTGAAGACCTTTTTCAAAAGCTCTACTCATTATAGCATATACAGTTTCTGAGAGAGGTGGATATGCTGTTGCTACGCCAGATACATGAATAATCCTAGTTTTTACAACACTATCTACATCAATATCATTCACAGTTAACATTGTATCAGCTGTTTTTACCCAGGGATCTCTATAGAAAAAGAAATCTCTTTCACCACCACTTTTTCTAACAACAAAAGCAAGTGACGTTCTAGCAGATTTTGTTACAAGCCACCTAATATCAACACCTTCATTTTCGAGAAAGTTTTTAAGCATATACCCAAACTGATCATCCCCTACAGCTCCTATAAAGGCGGATCTATGCCCAAGTCTTGCAATACCAATAGCAACATTTGCAGGAGCTCCACCGAAATGTATTTCAAAAACCATTCCATCTCTGTAACTACCTTCTTCAACAGGTATTATATCAACCAGTATTTCTCCTACGCATACAGCCTCAATAGACATAACTACCACACATAACCAATTTTGAAATACATATATTATAAATCTATTTAAACAATGCCAAGAAATTTCATCAGAACAAAGCTTTATCACATCATATAATTAAATATGAATAGCATGTTTGATTACATCGTTATAAAAAACTTAGAGTAAGACTTATAATTTTTGCATAAAACCATATTTGCTGGGGTGGGTTAGATATATGCGAATTGCACTTCAGCTGTATTCACTAAGATCTTATCTTGAGAAAAACTTTGAGGAAGTAATTAGGTGGGTGGCTGATATAGGTTTTGAAGGTGTTGAGTTTGCAGGTTTCTATGGCAAGGACCCTAATTGGCTTAGAGAATTCTTAAGCAAAGCTGGTCTTGAAGTAGCAGGGGCACATATTCCATTGAATGCTTTTAGTGATAGAGAATTTGAGAAAACCATAGCATTTAACAAGAGTCTTGGAAATAAATATCTTATAATACCTGGGGCACCCAAGGAAATGATAAAAACACGAGGTGATTGGATAAGTTTCTCAAAGACCTTGAATAATCTAGCTAATAAGCTTAAGATACATGGCATGAAAATAGGTTATCACAATCATAGATCAGAATTTGAGTTGGTTGAAGGTGAAAGACCTTGGGATATTATTTTCAGTAATACTGTTAGTGATGTTATTATGCAGCTTGATATTGGACATGCGCTAGCAGCGAAATTATCTGAGGAGGAGATAATAACTGTTATCAAAAAATATAGGGGTAGAGCTGTGACTATTCATGTAAAAGATTATTCAAAGAAAAAAGCTATTGAATTTCAAAGTGTTGAAAAAGGCTATGAAGTTGTTCTTGGAGAAGGTGATACAAAGTGGTTAGATATTATAAAAGCATTGAAAGACTATGGAAATACTGAGTGGCTAATAATAGAGCAAGAAACATATCCTTATCAACCACCAATAGAATCCATTAAAAAATCTTATATATTCCTACGTAATCTTATTGCAACATTGTAAATTATGTCAAAGACAAAACAATATTTTTTGACTTATATTTTTAAACATCACAATTGAAAGATATTGCTACAAACATCACTAAGCTGATTACTCTCTAATAATTTTGTTCACCAAACTAATTGAACATATATTTAAATACTTCACGCTGTTACATTCTAATGCAGTGTTGCATATGTCTAAATTAAGAATAGCTTTTATAGGGCTGGGGGGAATAGCTAAGAATGCTCATTTACCAGCTTTAAAAGGACTTGGATATAAAGTTGATTTTTGTGTTGATATAGACACTGGAAGAGTGAAGGAATTCACTGAAAATGTTGGATGTAAAGGTTATGCAGATTATAGAGAAATGCTCAAGAACGAAAATCCTGATGTTGTACTTGTTGCAACACCTCATGCTTTTCATGCTCAAATAGCTGTTGATGCTTTAGAAAATGGTTCTCACGTATATATTGAAAAACCTATGGCATTAACGGTTGAGGAGGCAACTAAAATAGTTGATGTTGCTCATAGAAAGAATAGATTTATTGTTGTTGGCCACAATGGAAGGTTTAGTTATAAAAACTACACAGCTGCTAAAATCATTCATAAAGGTGTTGTTGGGAAAATTTATTATGCAAGAGGATTTATACTTAGGCAAAGAGGGATACCACCAGCTCCAACATTTCTAAAGAAAGAACTTGCAAGAGGAGGAGCTGTATATGATATAGCTTCACATGCGTTAGATATGCTGCTTTACTTTATAGGTTATTCAAAACCTGTTTCTGTTAAGGGATTTACCTATAGAGCTTTTGGTGAAAGAGTGGATGAGTTTGGAGGAACCTATCCACAGCCACCTATACCAGGCCTAACATCTGATGTGGAAGACTTTGGCTCAGCATTTATATCATTTGACAATGGCATTGCCATGTATGTAGAGGTTAGCTGGGCTGGGTATTTAAAGGAAAGCAAAGTAGAGTATGTGGTTCTTGGTGATAGAGGAGGAGTACATGTAGATAATACTAACCTATACTACATATCATCAGCTGGGAAAGAGCTTTTTGTGGGAAGCCATGTTGGTTTAAACATACATGTTGATACCTATGCTGAGGTTTGGAAAAAATTGTTGAATGCTATTGAGAAAAATGATGAAGCTTGCTTATGTCCTGCAACAACAGCTGAACAAGGCTTTATTAACACTGCAATTCTGGAGTCTATCTACAAATCATCGATGAGTGGTAAGGAGGTTGAATTAAATATTCCAGATAAAATAGTTGAGCATGCTAAAAATCAATTGAAGTGTCTAGTAAATGAATAATGGTGTTATATATGGATAGAAAAATTGTTAGATATGGTATTATAGGTGTTGGTGGCCATGGTGTAAATAGGCATTTAGTTCCATTACTCAAAGTATCAGAGGCAAAACTTGTTGCAGTAGCTGATATAGATAGGGCTAGATGTGAGGATGTAGCATCTAAATATAATACAAAATGCTATACTGACTACATGGAGATGATTAGCAAAGAAGATTTAGATGCTGTTAGCATTGTTACTCCAACAGGTCTTCACGCAAAAATAGCTATAGATGTTTTAAAAAGAGGTATTCATGTATTAGTTGATAAACCTCTTGGCGCAAATCTTGACGAAGTTGTAAATGTTGTTAAAACTGCTAAGAAAATGAATAGAAAGCTCATGGTTGGCTACTGGTCCAGGTTTTCACCAGCACTTCAATACATTAAAGAAGTTTATGAAACGAATCTTTTAGGAGAGCCTTACTATGCATATGGATATCTAATTAGGAGAAGAGGCATACCAGGAAAACCAACGTTTATAGATGAGAAGCTGTCTGGTGGAAAAGGGGCATTGCTTGATATAGGGTGTTACATACTAGATAACCTCCTTACAGCAACAGGATTTAGAAAACCATTAAGTGTTAGTGGAGCTGTTTACACAAAGTTTGGTAATGTGCCAGAGGAAATTAAATTTAATTGGGGCAACTGGGACCCATCAAAATTTAAATTAGATGACTTCGCCACTGGTTTTATTAGATTTGAGGGTGGCTTAGTAATAAGCTTTGAAGTTGCGTGGGCAGCTAATGTTTCTCATGTTGGTGAAGTGGGGTATATGAAGATTCTTGGTGATAAGGGTGGTATTGAAGCTAGAGGTGATGAGGCTATGAGAGAAGTTTCATTTCATAGCAGAACAAGCAACTTTCTATATGATGCAAAACCCATTATAAAAACAACTGATATGGCTTATGAGATGATCAAATCATTTGTAATAAGCATTATTGAAGATAAAGAACCTCCTGTTACTGGATATCAAAGTGTGGTTCTTCATGCAATAATAGATGCTGTTTATGAATCCTCGGTTAAAGGTAGAGAAGTCTTCATAAAAATTCCTGAGGATATATAAACTCTAAAATCGAAAAATAGAGGTAAAAAAGGCTATGTTTTCTTTCTTGCATATATAGGTATGTAGTCCTCTACCTGTATTGGGTCAAACCTTATTTTAGTGCCTTTCTCTGCAGACAGATATGTGTGCATCATTAACTGAACTACTAAGTAGCCATCATACCAATTCTCCATAGGCATTTTATTAGCTAAGAACGATTCAACCATATGCTTATCCTCTGCATGATAGCCATAAGTTATGGACTCGTCAGGTATTATTGGCATAAGACCTTGTTCAGCATTTTGCTTCTCTACAAATTCTTCTGTTGGCGGTATCTTAATGTTTCTACTGATAAACGTGAAGAGCTCTGGTTGTAGAGTGTTTATGTAGAGACTGTATTCTGGCCCTAGAACCTCAAATGATAGTCTCAGCCCTGCTCCTACGAAAGACCAGGAAGTTCTAGTTTCCGATAAAACTATGTTGCCTTCATCATCTTCGTAAGTGACAACTGCAAGTGCATAGTCTTCTGCAGGCTCTTTCTCAAAGTCTACTCCAAAACGCTTCTTAAGCTCCTCAACATATTCTTTCTTCAGCCACTTCAATATAGCTACCTCCCCATAGACATATCTTGGCTTAAGACTATCCCTACCTTTTCTAGGGTCATAGAGAAAGAATCTTGCAGCTTCTAAGCTATGGCACATCATGTCAAGCAACACTCCTCCACCAGATATTGAAGGTCTCCAAAACCATGAATTATGAGGACCTGAATGCTCTTCAGCAGCTCTTGCAAGATATGGTCTTCCAGAGTATTTAGCACCAATATTCCACACAACATCTTTGCCCTTAGTAACAGATGGCATGAAAACTTGGTTTTCTAAATACCCATGCAACAAACCAGCCTTCTCAACAGCACTCAGCATCTCCTTAGCCTCCTTTACATTTCTAGCAAGAGGTTTTTCAATAACAACCCCAACTAAATTTCCTTTACCCTGCCTAGCCTCTTCAGCAACATACTTAGCGTAAGTAACATGAGTATCATTAGGAGTTAAAATCCAAATAGCGTTAACCTTAGAGTCTTTCAGCAAATCCCAAACATCAGTATAAACCTTTGGTTTACCCAAACCAAGTTGCTCAGCATATGAAGCAAGCTCCTTAGCTTTCTCAACACCTCTAGAGTAGATAGCAACAACATCAGCATTTCTAATATTAGCAAAAGCCCTAAGATGAAATCTTGCAACAAATCCTGCACCTATAATACCCACACCAAGTCTATCCATAAATTATCTCCCAGAGTAACTATCAATTAAGCCCTATTTATATATTTTAATGTACATAAGGAAAAGATAATAGAAGACAATGCAAGATTCAAGATGCTAGGAAACTACAATGAATTGCATATATATTCTTTAACAATCACTAATTAAAATAATTTATCAATAAATTAAATCGTAGATTTATAATTAAAAAAGTTTAAAATTATTTTATTTTTATCTTCTTTTTATTGTCCATGCTATTGCGAATCCAATTATGAATAACACTATTGCTATTGCTATTGTTGTTGTCCATTCTGTTACTGTTTGTGTAATAGTTGATGTTGTTGTTGATAATACTGTTGATATTGTTGTAATAGTTCTTTCAATTGTTTGAGTAACAACAGTTGTAATAGTTACTACAACACCAGGTGCTGTTGTAGGTGTTGGTGTTGGAGATGGTGTTGGCTTAGGAGTTGGAGTTGGTGTAGGTGTAGGCGTTGGTGTTGGCTTATATCCTTTTGGATATAGTTGTACTAATTGTATTTTGAATGGTTCGCACCAGAACATTGGATTTACTCCTGGATTTGCACTCGATGGCCATCCATCCCAGTAGTCATTGACATAGAAGAGTAGCTTCTTGCAGTCACCAGTTGTTATAGAAACCATTTCTTTTACCACAAACTTTATTATCTCTTCAGTCATTGCTATTTGTTCTTGTGATCCAGGGAGCATTCCTAGTGCTTTATTTATTAAGCTATCCAACTCTGGATTGCAGTATCTGGCCCAGTTAGGGCTATAGTTACCTATTGGCTTAACAAACTGACATTCAAGTATTTGATAATTCATTGGTATAACGAATGGGTCAGATGCAAAGGCGTGCAAGCCCCAGTATGAACCTACTTCAAATGTTCCATAGCTTGCAGCATTCCAGAACGGTGTGGATTCTAATACTTGAACACTAACATCTATTCCAAAGCTTCTCCACATTTCAGCAGCTGCCTGTCCTAATACAATGGCATCGTATTCATATGTTGGTATATTGATTGTTATTTTCCATGGGGCTCCATTAGGCAATAACCACTTTCCATCAGGTCCACGCTTAAATCCTACTTTCTTTAGTAATTGCTCTGCTACATCAGGTGCATATTTCCACCATCCAATACCCCATGTATATGTTATTCTATCTTTACTCCACTCTTGTGTTATATATCCTTGTGCCTTTGCCCATTCATATATCTTAAATGGTATTATGTCGTCAAAAACTTTGAATTGCGTACCATTGGGTAGTGTTATAGCGAATTCTTTTAGCCATGGCAATAATCTTTCTTGCCAGTAGAGAGTAGGTCCTTCTGTGCCAACAGGTAGTATAACAATTCTTTGAATACCTCTGTAGGCTTCTATCATAAGCTTTGTCATGTTAATTGCTAAAGCTAATGCCCATCTAACCTCGGTTATGTTATATGGATACTTCATTATGTTAAAGTATATTCCTCTATTTGTTGGGTCATAACCCCAGAAGTATGGCCATTGAGGAAGCCATGTAACTATTCGATTACCCATGGACTTTAGTATTGTTTCAAAAGCTTCTGGGCTTGGATCAAATATTGTGTCTAGGTTTCCTGCAAGTGTTTCTAGAACCTTGGTTTGCTGATCCAAGAAACCTCTTTCAAGAACCCATGTGGGTCCTCCATACCAGCCATATTTCTGTATTAAATCACCTAAATCTGATCTTAAATAATCATCTCGTCTCTTCCATAGGAACCACATTCCACCTGTATCATAACTATGCAACACATAAGGTCCTATGCATACAGGTGGGTTAAATTTATCTTCATGGATTTTATCCATTGATATGCCTTTGTTTTCAAAATAATGCTTTGGCATTATGTACATAGCATTCCAAGCTTGGACGAGGAAGATGTAATGTGCATAGGGGTTTGGTTGTGTAAGTGTTATCTCCACAGTGTATTTATCGAGGGCTTTAACATCTTTAACCCATGTCTTTGCTGTGGCATACCATATTAGGTTGGGGTTGTTAAGCATGGCCTGAATAGTAAAGACAACATCATCTGCTGTAAATTCAACTCCATCACTCCAGTAAACACCTTGCTTAAGTTTTATAGTCAATTTTGTATAGTCTGGGCTATATTGTGGTGGTGCAGCAGCTAATATGTTAACTGGTTTGCCCATTGGATCAGAGAGATTGCCATACCACAAAGCATCTACACAAAATTGATGTATATGCCCTTGAGGCACTCCAACAACCCATACATTGAAGTTGCTAGGATCAGGTGTTCTGCCATGTATTATATCAAGTATAACAACATCCTTCCTGGAGACTCCTGGTGGGAGAGGAAGTTGTGCTGAAACTTTGGGCGTAAATCCTAGTATTAGTGATGCAAACATTATTACAATGAGAATTATTGCAGCAATTTTTACAACATTCATTGCTTGTTTCATATTGAAACCCATGTACATCACATATATCACCCATTATGCAACCTTTCACAGTCTGTGCATGTCCTGCGTTTTTAAGCTTTTTGTATGTATGAAGGTATAAAGGTAAGATAGGGTATGTAAAATTGTAGAAAACAAAATAGTATTATTCAATCGCTATTACTATTAACCGTTACGTAACATATAGCCAGCATCTAACGGCTCTACCATTAATTTTTATTTCTGGTGGTGGGGTTTCATAACACTTTTTGGTAGCGTAGGGGCATCTCATAGCGAATTTACATCCCTGAAGTAGAAATTCTTTCAATTCTATTGTTGATCTTTTAAGAGGCTTCACCTTTTTACGTATATCTAGACTGGGTTCAAGAACCGATGATAGTAATAGTTGTGTATATGGATGCAAAGGCTCGTTATAAACCTTTGTAATTGGGCCTAACTCTACAAGATCACCTCTATATAGAACTGCTATTCTATCCCCAACATAATATGCAGTCAAAATGTCATGTGTAACATATATTATTGATGTTTTTAGATTCTCTTTAACATCTTTCAAAATGTTTAGAATATCTACACGTAATGATGCATCAAGCATTGAAACAGGTTCATCAGCTAAAAGCAGCTTTGGTCTAGATAAAAGTGCTCTTGCTATTGAAATTCTCTGTAATTCTCCCCCAGAAAATTCGTTGCTTCGTTTTCCATCAACTTTTTCTAGACTTAAACCTACAAATCTAAGTGTTTGATCAATTAATGTTTTTCTTTCTGACGCATTTCTCACTTTTAATAAATACTTTAAAGTGTCATTTAAATAGTCCACAACAGGTCTTAAAGGATTAAATGTTTCGAATGGATCCTGAAATACGGCTTGCACCTCTTGTCTATACCACCTAACCTCAGAAGATTTCATTTTGAAGATGTTCTTACCCTTATACAAAACAGTTCCATAATCTGGTACCAGCATTCTTAGTATTATTTTTAAAAGAGTTGATTTTCCACTACCTGTTTCACCAACAATTACTAAGATCTCTGGTTCTATAGGCATAGTCAAGGAGACATTGTTTAATGCTCTGAATTTTCTCAATCCAAGTAAACCATAGCCAAAAAGCTTAGTTACATTATTTATGTGCAACAAAGTATCTGTATTATTCATATTTTTAATCACCTTTTTGCATATAGCCAGCATGTAACAAAACGATTCTTGCTAATTTCAATTATTGGAGGCTCTTCCTTTCTACAAATATCCATTGCAAATGGACATCTTGGATGAAACTTACAACCAGATGGAGGATTCCTCAAATCTGGTGGTGAACCAGGTATTCCTCTTTTAAGACCTTTATCTCCTCTAACTATTAAGGAACTCATAAGCATTTTAGTATATGGATGTAAAGGTTCTTGAAATACCTCTTCACTTTTGCCATACTCTACAATAGATCCTGCATACATTATTGCAATGGCTGTATCCATATATGCATGAACTCCCATATCATGTGATATTATAACAATAGAGCTTTTCTTACTATTTTGATATTCTCTTAAAAATGTTAAGATATTTAATTGTGTAACAACATCTACAGCTGTTGTAGGCTCGTCAGCAATGATTATTCTAGGATTTAACATCATTGCTAGTGTTATTACAACTCGTTGACGCATACCACCAGACAATTGATGGGGATAGGCGTTTAATACATCAGTTGGTAGTCCAACAAAATCAAATAAATCCCTTACGTACTTAGTAACCTCGTCTTTGCTTATCTCTATTCCATGAAACTTAAAAGTCTCAATTATTGTATCACGTATTCTCTTCATCGGATTTAGAACATTCATAGAGTTCTGTGGTATATAACTTATTTCTCTCCACCAAATCCTCTTAGCTAAATCCTCTTTATCCAATTTAGTTATATCTACTATTCTTCCTTCTGAAGTGTGTAAATATATGCTTCCTCTTCTTAAGACAAGTGGAGGATCTACAGCTCCATAAAGTATTTTAGCTAATGTAGATTTGCCACAACCAGACTCTCCAGCTATGCCCAAAATCTCATTGTAATTGAGATTTAATGATACGTTTCTTACTGCATGAACAAATCTCAACTCTTTTTCGCTTGACCCTATAACATAACCTCCATCCAAGTTAACTGCTCTTAGAACAAAATCTTGAGAGGTCATAATTAGGCAACACCTCCATAGAATATATGCTCATCTATTTTAATGCCGATAATGTATAAAGTTACTACAACGATTACTAGGAATATTGTTGGTATTGTATACCACCACCAAAGACCTAATAAAAATGATTGATAACGCAAAGCCCAATAAAGTGTTGTACCTATAGTTGGAACCTCCATTTTCATTGCTCCAAACATTGCTACTGTAGTCTCCATACCTATTGCCCAGAGCACTAAATTCACAAAGTTCACCAGTAAGTATCTAAGTGTGTAAGGTATGAAGTCCTTGAGCACAATAGTGTATTTTGGAGCTCCTGTTAAGTATGATGTGTATATAAATGTTCTCTCCTTTAAACTTATTAGAAGTGATACTAATGCTCTCGAGGGCCAAGCCCATCCAAATATAGATAAAATGAGACCTATCATAGGCAGTGTTATAATGTCACGCCATGCAAATACTAATGTGATTAACGCTGGAAGAGGTGGGAGACTACTCATTATATCTATAAACGTTAGTATTATGCTTATACCTCGTCTTATTAGAGCGGTAGTTGATGCTAAAACTATGGTGATTAGTATAGATACAGAAGCTGTTACAAAACCTATTGTAAGTGAATTTAGTAATGCAGCAGGTATAACATCAAATAGGTTTTGACCTGTTAATGTTGTGCCAAATGGGTATTGCAAAGATGGTGGAAGACCTTGTGGAACTTGATACCATCTACCTGGATTAGTTTTTACAAAATATCTCAGATGTATAATGCTGAATAATACAATGAACAAAAATACTGCAAGCGCAACTATAAATACTTTATCTCTGATTAATTCTCTGTAGCCCATATTTAATCACCATTCTTCACTGTCCAGGGTATCTTATCCTCGGATCTATCAATGGATATATTAAATCAAGTATAAAAGTGGCTATTGCAACACCTACAATTGATAGATATGTTATTCCCAACATTAAATTGTAATCAGCATTTATTACAGATACCACAAGCAATATTCCTATTCCAGGATAGGAAAACAAGTATTCTACAAGAGCATTACCTGTGAACATCATTCCTAAACTTAGTAGCAAGTATGTGAATTGTGGTGCTAATGAATTTCTGAATACATATTGGAATATGGTTCTGCTTGGAGCACCTCTAAGCCTAGCAAATTGTATGAAGTCTTCGTTCTTTAACTTTATAGCTAGGTTATGCATGGATAAGAAGTTGCCCATCCACCCCCAAAGAATTAGCGCACCCAATGGAGCTATGGATCGCTGTAATGCCATTATCATAATCTGATACCACGAAGCCCCTACGAATGTACCAGTAGCTATAGAACCTTTTAATACAAGTACATATAGTATTAAATATGCTGTAGCAAGTATTGCAAAAGGAATTGGGTTTAAACCTAGAGCTATAACTTCAAGAGTTCTTGCAAGTTTTCTTCTCTTTGTTAAAGCTGTTAAAGCACCTAAAATATTTCCAATAAGCCATGTTGTTATTGATGCTAAGAGGAGTAGAAGTATTGTCCAAGGCAAGGCATTCATAATTATTGATATTGCAGGTGTGGGGAAATATGCAAATGAAGGCCCTAAATTCCCTGTTAAATAGTTGCGTATAAATCTAAAATATTGCTCTATAGGAGATCCCGATAAACCAAATATCTCATACAATGTGTTTCTCATAGTAGCTATTTCTTCTGGGCGCATACTCATAGCATATGATAATAAGCGTGATACTAGTATATCAGCAGGATTAAAAGGCATAGCTCTCGATATAATAAATACTATTGTTAGTCCAATCCAAATTGTTACAAACATCCTAATAACACGAATTATTATGTATTTTGCTAAAGGATGCAGAGACTTCACCTAACACTTTTCACTGTTCATATGCACGATAGAGTAATGAGATTCAGCAAAATAAATCTTTATGGTTTTCATAAAAACATTTTTCCTAAATTTTCATACCAAAATGCTATCAAAAAATCACAATCTATCCATTTGCAGAATCCCAACATTAAGATATATGTGGTAAACATAATTGATGTCTCTACAGAGGTATGTACTGGATATACACATTCTTGAAAATTGTAGAATTCCTCTCATTTCATTATAGATTAGTTGTAATAACATTTTATCATGTCTCAAAGCATGTATTGCTTGAAAAATATTTGGAAAAAGCTCTAGGAGACTGTTAATATAGTAATTGATAATAAAGTGTTGGAATATATCACTTTGGAATAGCTCCTAAATAATTGTTGATGCTTCTACAATATACTAATAAATGTAAAGAAAAGGAATTAGTTAGAAGAGTTGTGATTCCAGAAATTTGTGTGAATATAACAATCCTAATATGCTGAAGTTAGTTTTATCAACAATTTAACATTTATTTAATTGCTTACCTACATACCACATTAATTGCTAAATAGTCTTTTCAATGCTAACTTTACTTGTTCACGATCTATTTGATTGCCTTTGAATTCTATTATGTCTACAACTTTAAACTTAGATAGTAGCTCCTTTAACTTTTTGCCTGCTACAGAACCCCATCCATAGGATGCTAAGATGAGTATTTTCTTGTTTTCAGGTATTTTTGCATTAATAAGATTTGCTATGTGTTTCATTAAGTGGAAAATGTCTGCATCATATGTTGATGTGGCTAGAACTATGTTTTCAGAGTCTAGCACATCACCAATTATATCGCTTTCCGCATCTCTATGAGTATCTGTGAATCCATATATTCTGTACTTTGCTTCAATATTTTTAATTTCTTCTTCAACAATTTTCACAGCTTTTTCAACAAATCTATACATGGAGGTGTAGACTATTGTGGTTTTGTTCTTTACAAACTGCTTTGAGCTCCAAAATTTGTATAACTCTAGAATTGGTTTCAAATCTCTGTATAATGGTCCATGACCAGTTGCAACAATTCTTATATCAAGATTCTGGTTTTGAAGTTTAGCTAAGTTCTTTTGAACCCAGTCTATGTACTTGCCAATTATGTTAGCAAAATACTTTTTTGAATACCATTTGAACAAGTTTTTCTCTTTCTCATCCATATCATCAAAAAACACTTTTGATGGTATTCCATAAGAACCGAAAACATCGCATGAAAACAGCATTTTCTCTTCCTGCAGGTAACTAACTATGGTATCTGGCCAGTGAAGCCATGGAACATGAATAAATTTCAGAGTGTATCCACTAAAAGTAATATTTTCATTATCTGATACAGCTTTAAACTTTGTATTTAAGCCGTAGAAAGAGTTCAAAAGATCTTTAACCATTGGATGACCAACAACAATTGCATCTACAATTGAAAGCAGGTTTTTAAGTGATCCACTATGGTCAGGCTCTGTATGGTGCACAACAACATATTTAATGTCTTTTAAATCAACATGCTGCTTCAATGTTTCAATAAATAATTCTCCATATGTATGCTTCCACCCATCAAAAACTATGGCACCTTCTGGAAGCGTGGCAATATAAGCATTGTATGTCACACCCTCTGGTATGTACCACAAACCCTCAAAATACTTTGTTTCATCATCACAAAGCCTAAGCATTAAAACATTTTTAGTTATTCTAGATACCTCAACCTTTGGTATGGGCAATCACCAAAAATTTTAGCCTGTTAAGCAAAATAATAAAAGCTTTTTAGTGACAACACCCTTAATGCTAAATGAAATTAGTAGTGCGCTAAGCAAAATCAGATTCATAACAAGTTGCAATACTATTGCTTGTGTTTTTCTCATTTATCACAAAAACTTTTAATGCGTGTCATTGCAACACTTCATTCTTTAGCTGGTGTCCAATATTGTGGAGATAGATCCAATGATAACACTGGGATATGTAGTATCAATACTAGCACTAGTTATTGGGGTTTTGGTAGGGGTATATAAAGAGGTTAGGAATAGAGGTGAATGATTATTGTGGTGCAGCAAACGGTTTTTGACATTGATGCAGCAATTATCTTTGTAGTAATAGCCACATCAATAGTAATTGGTTTTATAGGCTATAGAGCAAATAAGACAGTATCGCAATTTCTGTTTGCAAATAAGGCGCTGGGTTCATGGCTATTAGCATTTTCGATAATGTCAACATACTATAGTGCAGCGTCGTTTCTTGGTGGTGGTGGAGCTACATACTTGTATAATCTAGGGTTTGGTGCATGGCTAACAGCATGGCATGTTATAGGAGTTCTAATTCTATGGTTTGTTGTAGCAAGCAAGTTATTTGATTACGTGTCAAAAACTAATGTGTTAAGCATTCCAGAACTAATTGAGCATAGATATAAAAGCTTTGGAGCTAGGGTTATAGCATCATCGATAATAATATTGTTGTTCACGCTATATCTTGTGAGTGTATATAAAAGTGGAGCTATTGTCATTGCAAAACAGTTTAGTATAGACTTCTCAATAGCTCTACTGATACTTGTAATCCCGGTTTTGATATACATTGTTGTTGGGGGTATGAGAGCTGCAGCAATAAACAATCTATTCCTGGGAACATTGATGCTTGTAGCCGCTGCATTAACATTTTACTACATAATGTCATATGTTGGAGGACCAATGGAGGGCTTGAAGAAGCTATCCAACACTACTATACTCGGCAAATATCCAGGTGACTTGTGGCTTAGAATAGATGGTATGGGACCACCACAAGCAATGAAAGAAAATGCTGTTCCGCAACTTATTATGAGTATAGCATTCTCTATTGGAATGGCTCAAGTGGCTTTGCCAAATCTTTTACTGCAATTCTATGCAGCTAGAGATAAAAAAGCTATATCTAGAGGAAGAATAATTGGTCCTGTACTAGTTGCTTTATATGCCATGCTCATGTTTTCATTAGGTGCTTTTGCACATTTAATAATAGACAATAAGCTTTCGAAGGAACAGGTTACTGCATTGATGAAGGATGTGGACTGGGTAATACCAACAACAATTTCTATGATAGTAGAGCCCGGGTTGAGGGGAATCATAATAGCAGGCCCCATAGCAGCATCAATGACAACAATAGCACTTACAGTTTTAACAATTGCAAATACCGTTGTAAGAGACTTTATACAGCCATTTAAAAACATAGAAAAAGAGTCAACGCTTGTTCTAACAGCAAAAATAGCTTCAATTATGTTCTCACTCATACCAATACCGCTGGCGCTAACTCAAAACCAGCTAATAATAGATTTAGTTTCAGCATCATTTGGAACAATATTTGCATGTTTTATAGGTCCAGTAACAATAGGTTTATACTGGAAAAAAGCATCTAGAGAAGCTGCAATTGCTTCTATGCTTATAGGAGCTGTAACTGGTGTTACATGGTATATGCTTATATATAGAAAATACACATGGATACACTCAACAATACCAGCAACAATATTAGCAATTCTAACCTTTACAATACTAAGTATTACAACAAAGCAAAAATGACTATAAAAATCAACTAATTTTGTTTTTTATTTTATTTTTATTTTTAAATACACAGCAAAATAAATTAAAGCATTTTAGTCATTATGTAATAATGCTTTACTCTTTCAATGCCAGGTACCTGAGCATAGAAAAATAAATGCGAAGTCCAAGGTATTACAGCATGTCTAAATCCCATTTCCTTTAAATCATTCAATGCTTTAAAGAGAAGAACAGTGCCAACTCCAAGTCTTCTTTTACTTGGATCAACACCTATTGGTCCAAACTCGTTTTTCCCCATTCTAAGATATACTGAAAATCCTATTAGTTCATTTTCTTGTTCAGCTATCCATATAGATGGTGGTTTATTTCTAAACGCATATAGAGACTCTAAGCGCCAAAACGGAGAATCAAAAGTCTTTCCAACCCAGTGACTAACCCTCTCAGCCTCATTCTCAACACCTCTTCTAAACTTGACACCCTCAGAAACAAGCTTACTCTCTAATTTTCTAACCCTCTTTAAGTAAACGAATTGCGCCAGATTTACCTCATAATTAACTGTTTCTTCTTTCTTTGAGTATCCCCTAGACTCAAAAAATTCTAAATAGTTTTCGTAAAGAGTATTTATTCCAGGCATGAAATAATAAGGTGCATAGGCATAGAGAACAACATACTTCTTACCACGGCCCTTACTCATTAACTCAAACTCTAATAAAAGCTTATCCAAAACACCTCTCCACTCATCACTAGATAAATCTGGGTCTACAACAAGCTCTTTAATCCATATAACATCTCTATATTTCTCAACAACCTCACTAGGCTCTTTAGCAATTTCAACACCAGCCAAAAAACCTCTAACATTACCAAAATCATCAAATATGAAAAGGGTTAGCTCTTCATCAAAATTGGCATCATCTACAATAAAGGACTTGAATATGCCGCAATCAACATTATCAAAAGGAAAAGCCTTGTTATGAAATCTACATACATAATCTAAAAGCTTTTCATCTCTAACATCCCTATAAAGAGCTACTTTAAACATAACATTTCACCTAGATCCAATGAAAATACAAAAAGCAAAGCAATAATATGCATTTCGCTTTAGAAAGCAGCAATGCTAAAGCAAATCAATAAGAATTTTGGTACTCTATTAAGGTAAAAATAAATTTACGTCCTTCTCTCAACCTTTTTGTTAATTACACCTTCCTCAAGAATTTAATAAATGTTAACCCTAAGTTAAAGTAGCGATTAGTATATGATGATGAAGAGCGCTTGAAACTCAAACTAATAAGAACTAAGAACTAACAAAGTACTTTAAAATAAAGATTCCCATCCCTAGAATTGGAAGGAGGTTAAAACAGTCAAATCCTTCTGATTTGAAGATTAGCCTTTGTTAAAGAGCCTTTACACAAATCTTGCCTTTATTTGTGTCTTACATGTACTTAAGATTTGTAAGTCCAAGATTTCGTGTAATTAATTGTGTTTTTGGCATTATCTTATTTAGATAACTTGGATAAGAATTGAATTAAAATATGTGTTCAGTTCTTCACATTACAATATTATTGCATACTAACTAGTAAAGAGCATATGTATTGAGAATATAATGTTAGAAGAAAAGCTTTTATTCCCCTCCATAGCAAACAGACTTAGCTAAAATTGTTGAGGTTTCAAAAATTGGAGAGTATCAAGCTTATTAGGTACTCTCCGTGGCTTGTTCATTTCAATACTGGTGCTTGTAATGGTTGTGATATAGAGGTTCTCGCAGCTATAACCCCTCTATATGATCCTGAGAGATATGGAGTCAGACTTGCTCCTTCTATTAGACATGGAGATATTCTTGTTGTTACAGGTGTTGTTACCAAGAAGTCTGCGGAAAGGTTGAAGAGATTATATGAGCAAATGCCTGGTGTTAAATATGTTGTTGCTGTAGGTTCATGTGCATATGATGGAGGTGTTTTTAAGGGTAGTTATAGTGTTGTTGGTGGTGCAAACAAGGTTGTTCCTGTTCATGCTTATGTGCCTGGCTGTCCCCCGAGGCCTGATGAGATTCTTAGAGCACTTCTTCTACTTTTGCAAAGAGAAAAGCAAGAGGTGTTAGAAGCTGGCGGCAAGTAGAGGTGTGGATGATGTATTGAAGCAATATATGGTTAGAAAAGAGTTTATGAAGCCAAATAGAGATGTGTACGTAGTTAACGCAAAGAACATTAGAGATGTTATGAAGGCTTTGAAAGAATCTTATAGTGGGGGTATATACTTAGCAACAATAGCTGCTGTAGATAAGGTGAAGGAAAATGTTTTTGAGCTAAACTACTTTATTCACATAGTTTACCTAAGCAAAACAATTGTTATAAAAACAACTGTACCTAGAGATAACCCAAGAATAGACACAGTCATAGACATATTTCCAGGGGCTTACGAGGCTGAAGCAGAAGCCTATGATCTAATGGGTATAGAATTTGTAGGTAATAAATACTTGAAGAGACCATTCTTTGCACCAGTTGATGTAGTTGCTCAAAATATTTACCCACTAAGAAAAGATGCTCCGGTGTAGAAAAATGGCGGAGCGTGAAGCCACAACAGTAATTAAAATTCCAATAACACTTGACATACCCATAGGGCCTCAGCACCCAGCTATACATGAACCTGTTATGCTTAAGATCTATGCCGATGGTGAGGAGGTTGTTCATGCTGAGGTCAACACGGGTTATAATCATAGAGGAATAGAAAAGCTTATGGAGAAAAACTCCTTCTACAAGGATAAATTCATATCTTCAAGAGTATGTGGAATATGCAATGCTGTTCACGAGAATTGTTATACAAGAGCTGTTGAGTACTTAGCTGGGCTAGAGCCATCGCCACGAGCAAAATACATAAGGGTTTTGGCTATGGAGCTTGAGAGGATACACAGTCACATGCTAATTAATGCTATTATGGCTGAGGTAATAGGCTTTGACACTTTATTCATGTATATAATGAGGGATAGAGAACTTGTTATGAAGGCAAAGGAGATTCTAACAGGTAATAGAGTTGAAGCAGAAATACACATGTTTGGTGGTGTTAGAAGAGACATAGATGATGTTAAGAAGGATAAAATAATGGATATTCTAAAGAAGTTAGAACCCAGATTAAAATACTATAGAAAGCTATTTGAGGAGGATCCAACAATTAATAGTAGATTAGCTGAGATTGGAATACTAAAACCCGAAACAGTATTGGGATATTCTCTTCTCGGCCCCATTCTAAGGGGTAGTGGCATCAAGAGCGATGTTAGAGCTGAGGATAAATATGATGCTTATGGAGAAATACCATGGACTGTAATAACAAGACCTGAAGGAGATTCTCTTGCTAGAATGCTTGTGAGATGGGATGAGGCGTTAGAGTCTCTTGAGATTTGCAAATACATTCTTGAGCATCTTCCCCAAGGCCCTGCTGTTGTTGATGAAAGAAAACTTCCTAGAGTATTTCCACCTGGAGAGTCTTATGCTAGGGTTGAGGCTCCTAGAGGAGAACTTGTTTACTACATAAATAGTGTTGGTGGTGCAAACCCCTATAGAGTGAAGATAAGAACACCATCAGCAGTAAACATAATTAATAGTGCTTTTAGCTATGTTGGTCACAGTATTGCTGATGTGCCGGTAATACTTGTTAGCTATGATCCATGCATATCATGTATGGAAAGAGCTATTGTTTTAGATTTGAAGAATAATGTTGAAAAAAGAGTTCCGTTGAAATACATAGCCCAGAAGAAGGTGAGGCTATGAGCATAATAAAGGAGGTAATCAAAAACTTTTTCTCAAAACCATCAACAATTGAATATCCACGTAAAGCAGAAATACCTGTTGAAAAAGATTTTCGTGGAGAATTCTATGCAGATTTGAAGAAATGCACAGGTTGCACATTATGTGCATTGGAGTGCCCTGCTAGAGCTATTGAAATGAAGAAGTTGCCTGAGAATATAAAACTTAAGCATAACCCCCGAGGTCTATACCCTGTTGTTAACTACATGACATGTGTATACTGCTATCGCTGTGTAAGGGTATGCCCAGTAGATGCATTTATAACCACACCCAATTACAAACTATCATCAGTAAAAGAAGTTTACTCTGAAGAAAAAACTTTAAAAACATTGGGGATGGGGTAATGGATCTTGAAACCCATGTTACAACAGTTCTCTCTGCAGCTATTCCCATATTCACAGTATCAATAATTCTTTACTCAATAAGATTCTTCAAAGGGCCAACAATTCCAGATATGGTAATATCAGTTGATGCAATATCATATGCAATGGCTGTTTTTCTAACTGTTTTAGCTGTAATCTTTAAATCTCCTATACTCATACCATGTGCAATAGTTTTGATGCTATGGGCTTATGCTTTGGATATTTATGTAGCTAAATATCTTGAAGCAAAAGAGTATGGTGATTAGCTATGATAGATATGAATTGGGTACTTGTAATAATTGGGGAGACAATGGTGATTTGGGGTGCGATATGTAATTTAATAGCTTCAATAGGTCTTTTAAGATTCCCAAACTTTTATGTAAGGCTACATGCACTCACTGTGGGAACAATTTGGGGAGCTTTTGTGCCCTTGATAGGTGTAGGTCTAATTGCTGCAGGTTCTGAATTCCTTGGAGATTACAGATGGTTTATGGCTGGAGCAGCATTTGTAACAGCAACTCTACTTCTATTTCTTGCTCCAGTAGGTTCTCACGCAATTGCTAGAGCCGCGCACAAGTCTAAGGCAGCTATTGTGTATCCAAAGGTTGTTGATAAACTTGAGGAAGATAGAGAGAAGGGTGAGATAAGATGATAACACTAGAAGTCTACTATTTATTAATGGCTGTAGCCACTGTCTTATCTACAGTAGCAACGTATTTTGCTGTAATAGAAAGGGATTTAGTCAAGGCAGCTATATTCTCAGCTCTTCAAAGCAGTTTCTATGCATTGATTTTCTATTTATTGATGGCTCCAGACATATTTCTAACCTATGTCCCTGTGTCTGTGGGTCTATATACAGCTCTGGTTCTTATCTTAATAAAGAAGACTGAAAGGTATGAAGGTGAATAAAAATGAAGAGTAGAATGCATGCAGCAATACTTGCAACAATAATAATTATAGTTGTGGTTTTAGCTATGGCATTTGCCTTAAAAGGTATAGCACTATATATTCCTCCACGTAATGTGCGTACACTAGCAGAAATATTCCTCAACACAACCTTCAATCAATGGGTAAACATAAGCGCCATGGCACCTGAAGCTGTAACAGCTATTGTTTGGGATTATAGAGGTCTCGACACACTATTTGAAACATCAGTTATGTTTATAGCTATATTGGGTGCCTTAACTCTTAGCAGAGGAGTTGGTGAGAAACTATTTACTAATGGAGCATCTGAAGCAGGAGGGCTTTCAGTAATAGTAAAGACTATAACAAGAATAATTCTGGTTATGACGTCAGCTGTTGGAGCATCTATAGCACTTCATGGGCATTTAACCCCTGGAGGAGGCTTCCAGGGAGGAGCAACATTAGCTGTAGCACCAATGATACTCATAGTCACTTTTTCTGTTTACTTCCTAACTAAGAGAATAACAATAAACAAGGCTGTGATACTTAGAACTGCAGGACTAAGCGTAATAGCATTAGCAAGCTTCATTGTGCTCATAGTGGCTTTACTTCAAGGTAGTGTAGCTTATATATTTCAAAATCAGGTAAAGATGTTTTCACCATATAGTATACCTTCATATATGGGAGATTCTCTTGTTCTTGGAGGAACGCTTCTGCTCTTTAATGCGTCTGAAACTTTTGCAGTATTCTTTGGCTTCATTGTTTTATTAATTTTGATAACACTTCCTGAGGATCAATTTAGGAAAGTTGTGTTGGAGAGTGAGGAGTAATGGAGATAATACATGTGCTTTTCAACATAACTGTCCTTGCTCTAATTGTAAACACAGGGTTATCTCTATATGGAGTATTTGCAAGACCCAGTTTAGTGAAGAAGATAATAGCTCTCTCAATATTTAGTGACACCATTAATCTAATAGTTGTCTTAATTGGTTTTAGACATGCTGAGCCTAATCCAGTGCCACCTATACTTATATCTGTGCCTCCAACAAAGGAGGATATAATAACTTTTATGCAGAAAGCCGTAGACCCTGTACCACAAGCATTAGTGCTAACGGCAATAGTTATAGGCCTTGCTGTAACGTTGTATCTAATGTTCTTAACAATTCAAATTTATAGAATCTATGGAACAACAGATGTGAGGAAAATAGCAAAGCTTAAGGGGTGAGAGCAATGGGTAGACTTGCAAGAACCATACCTGCAATCATGTTAGCATTCATAACATATATTGTTTTCTCAGGATCAACATCTATATATGATTTAGTAACAGGTACAATAATCTCTATAATTGTTGGGGTTATAACATCAAATATTTTGCTTGAAAATCCGTCGAAAATAATTGATGTAAGAAGATGGTTTTGGCTCATAGTCTATGCTTTGCACTATTTCTTCATAGACGAGGTTAAAGCTCATATGGATGTAATTAAAAGAATTCTTCATCCAAAAATGCCTATAAATCCTGGCATAGTCAAGGTGCCTATAAAGGTTAAAACTGATTATACATTAACAGCTGTTGCAAACTCTATAACTAATACCCCTGGTACAGTTGTTGTTGAAGTAGATAGGGAAAAGGGTTACTTCTATATACATTGGATAGATGTAGCAACAGTGGAACCTGAGGAGGCTAGAGCTCAAATATCTGAAGTTTTTGAAAAATTTGCGAAACATGTTTTTGAATAGGTGATGAACATGAGTATGCCTCCAAATCCGCTCTATGGATTAATTCCACCACTACTAATATCACTTGCATTTATAACGCCTTTGTTAGGCATGATCGTTAAAGACAAAAGATTTTTACAGTTGTATGCATGTAGTATAGCAGTAGTAACATTTTTATTGTCAATTGTTATACTTGGTGATATATTTGCTAAAAATGTTGTTGTTTACCCATTTGGTGGGTGGCCACCTCCAGTAGGTATAGCTTACGAAATAGATAAGCTAAATGCATTCCTAGCCTTTATAGCTTCAGCAATAATTTTAGCATCTGTTATATCATCAACAGCATATCTCAATAGGTATAAAGCCTCAACAATATCCTATCTCTATACAGCTATAATAGGTTTTGCAACAGGTGTTTTAGGGGCCTTGTATACAGGGGATATATTCAATTTGTTTGTAATGATGGAGGTGCTGTGCATATCACTATATGTCATGGTCTCGTTCCATAGAACTAAAGCTGAAGCCATTGAAGCTTCAATAAAGTATTCGCTTGTAAGTATAGTTGCCTTGGTCTTCTATTTTCTCTCCACAGTACTAATATATTCAGCATACCAAACACTGACTATGGCTGATTTAGCTATTAAATCAACACTCAACACAAATTTGGCAACTCTTAGTGGAGGATATTTTGGTGACATACATGTTGTTACAGCCATAGCTATGGCATTAATAATTTGGGTATTCACACTAGAATCAGCTTTGTTCCCAAATCACTTTTGGTTACCTGACGCAATTAGCGAAGCACCAACACCTATATCAGCAATGATTCCTGTAGCAGAAGCTGTTGCAACATATGTTATCATACGTTATCTCTTCACAATCTTTGGTCCCAACACCATTCTAAGTATGAACAATGTTAGAAATGTGATGCTGTACCTACTTCTGATATTAGGCATTATAGCATCTATTGTGGGAAGCATTATGATGGCTCTTCAAAGAGATGCTAAAAGACTTCTAGGATACAGCTCAATAAGTCACATAGGCTTTATATACACAGCCATAGGTTTAGCAGCCTTTGCATCATCTCCAGAAGCTGTAGAGCTACCTCTGACAGCTGCAATATTTCACATGGTGAACTATGTAATTTCAAGTTCCCTTCTATTCCTTGCCGTTGGAGCTATTGAAATAAGTGCTGGTAGTCGTATTATTGATGAGATTACGGGATTAGGTAAATATGCTAAAGTAGCTAGTATCAGCATAGTTTTAGGTGTTTTCAATTTACTTGGGCTACCACCTCTGGGTGGTTTCTTCAGCAAATTGATGATATATCAAGCAGCGCTTACCTCTAATCAACCACTAATATTCATATTAGTTGTTATTGCAACAGCTATAAGTGTCATGGGATATGCAAAACTATTGTTGATACCCTTTGGTATTAGCAGAAAAGAAGTTAAGATTAGAGAAAGTCTAGGTTTCTCCATTCCAAGCATAGCTTTAGCTATTTCAATTATTCTTCTAGGTTTGCTACTACCTATAGGGCTAATGGATCTACTCAAAAATGTTGCTCAGGCAGCTTATGCAAATAGTCAATACATAGCCGAGTTTATTAAATATATGAAAAGTCTTTGGCCATGAGGTGGGCTTAACATGGCTATTCAAACACTTGTATTAGATCCAATAACTTTAACGCTAGTACTTTCAGGGGTAATGACATTGGCAATAGTAATTATCTATGTAATTGCTGCTGTTCTGAGGAGAGGGAGGATATCGGTAGAGGGTGATGAGATGTATATAGGTGGTGAAAGTGAGGAAGTGCTTAGAAATAAAGTACCAAGTGTTTTAGCTCTTTACTGGGGCATTTTGAGTAGAGCATGGAGAAGAAGTGTAAAGTATCTGAGGGATAGTATACACACAGGTGTGTTAAATGATTGGTATGGGTATATGGGTATGTGGCTAAGCTTATTGCTAATAGTTGCAATAGTGGCGATACTAATCTATGTAAAGTAAAGGTGATGTAAATGGATATAGCAATAACCATACTCAATACACTTGTTGCAACCATTATATTTCCAGGTCTTATCTTCATAACAGCCTTAGGACTATTTAGTGAATGGTTTTATAGAAAAGCTGTTGCAAGAATGCAAAATAGAATGGGACCAGCTTATACAGGTCCCTTTGGAATTTTGCAGCCCTTAGCCGATATGCTCAAACTCTTTCTAGCTAAGGAGGTTAAGAAACAGAGATACTCATCGATACTCCTTGCTGAATTAGGATTAGTTATAGCCATTGCAAGTATTGTGGCATCGCTATTCATGCTACCTCTATCACCTATAAGGTTTTCAGCACCATACGATATAATCGTATTAATGTATCTCTATGGTGTTTGGCACTTCATAGGCCTAGTTATAGCAGCGCTAGCATATCCAAATCCATTTGTTGTTGCAGGATTATCAAGATTAATAGCATTAACAGTTGTTATAGAGCCTTCAATATTCGCATCTCTGCTAGTTCCAGCAATACTTGTTTCATCATCTTGTCAACAACCGTTTTCGATAATCTGTATAGCTACAAACTCATGGAGTGCATGGTTTAAATCCCCCCTGGCATTTGTAGCTATGGCCTTAGCTCTAGCTTCACTAATTGTATCACTACTCGCAAAGCTGTGGCTAAAACCATTTGACATACCAGAAGCAGAACAAGAGCTTATAGCAGGACACATAACAGAATTCTCAGGAGGTTTGCTAGCACTATACAATCTCTCTCATGACATCAAATTTGCGTTTGCAGCAATACTAATAACGTATCTTTTCCTAGGAGGTCCATATCCATATAGTCATCTAAGCATAGAGGGTATGGTATTATTAATAGTTAAGTACTTAGCAGCTCTATATGTATTAACACTAATCAGAGCATCTTTTGGTCGAAGAAGAATAGAGCAAGGAATATCCTTAGTTATGAAGTATAGCTTAATCCCTTCAATAATAGCCATAGTATTAAGCATAACAGCTGTTATAATAACATAAAACAAACAGTGTTTAACAGCTTTTTAACAAATACAAGTATTGCTGTTCTTCACACTTTTGCTCAAATCCAATATATGTAACATTCTATATTAAGGAGATTAACACCTTCAAACAATTCTTTGCAATAACACTGGTAACACTTCAATAATGAATTCACAATTAAATTATTTCTCATACACAAACACTCCATTAACCATAGTTTTGACAACTCTATAATTCTCATCTAGAACAACTAAATCTGCACGATAACCCTGTTTTAAATCGCCTATCATTAGATTTTCCATGTTCACACTCTTAATAGGAGTTAGACTAGCCATTTTAGCTATGCTGCTTAGAGAATATCCAAGCTTAGCTATATTTGCCACAGCTTTTTCCATAGTTAAAGTACTGCCAGCCAAAGAACCCGATTCTAGTTTACATATACCTCCCTGAACCACAACCTTTAGCCCACCAAGCTCGTAAACACCATCTGGCATATCTGTAGCAGCTATGGAATCTGTTATTAAGACTACTCTATCTGGCGATGCATAGTCTATCACCATTTTTACAACTGCTGGATGCAAATGAATGAAATCTGCTATAACCTCTAGATAAACTTTAGGTGACTGGAGAAGAGCCATGGAAATTCCAGGATCTCTATGATGAAATCTTTTCATGCCATTAAATAAATGAGTTGCCTTGGTAACACCCATTTCCACAGCCTTCAAACCATCCTCATAAGACGCATTTGTGTGACCAGCACTTACAACAATTCCAACAGCTTTTGCATACTCTATAACTTCATTTGCTCCTCCAACTTCTGGAGCTATTGTTATTTGCTTTAAAACACCTTTGCAATTCTCATACAGATTTTTGAATTCCTTAAGATTTGGGAAACGTATGTATGCAGTATTTTGTGCACCAGCAGCTTCAGGATTTATATAGGGCCCCTCAAAATGAATTCCCAGTATTCTTGCCCCATACTCGCTTCTCCAATAGCTCATAGCCTCTTCAACAGTTTTGCATACATTCAATAATGTATCCAACGGAGCTGAAACAGTTGTTGCCAAAAAACCTGTTACACCATGCTCTGCATAGTATTTGGACATGGTAAGAATGTCATATGGACTTTTACATGTTGTTACATCAAAACTTTTTATCCCATGAGTGTGAGTGTCTATAAATCCTGGCATAACAATGAGGTTATCCAAATCTATTTGAGATCCAAATCCAATTGATGGACTTCCAACACCTATTTCAGTTATTAAACCATTTTTAATGACTACATAACCATTTTCAATAACATCACTTGTGCTAACAATTTTTACACGTTTTAAAACAGTTTCATTCAAAACAATCACCAAACACAATATTAACTTCTGGATCTAATAACTTAATTACAATGATTGAAAACTAAAATCGTTTTAATCAATTATTTAAGAGCATCAATTGTAATTTACTTTCCATACTAAAAAGGTTGAACGAATATCTATTTCCTTCTTAAGATTTTTGATCTTGTTATAAAGGCTTCTACGCTTTGCATTAATGAGTATGTTGATAGAAATAAAAATGCTTTTATTGACAATATTAATAATGCGATTCTATCGATGTAGTTGTTACAACACATATTAATTTCATATAACCTACTCATGATGGTCCATACTTTTGGCAAATTCTTCATCATTTTTATTGATAAAGCAAGGGATATTCCCAGATTAGGGGATAGTTTACGAAATACTTCTATAAGCTTCGAAATGTTGATGCAGTTAATCATAGATAGCGACAATATTGCTACGGAACTAAACTTAAGAATATTTATAAAAATAAGATCTATGTTGATAAAACCTAAAACAATAATTTGGCTTGCAACCATCAAAGCTGAGTATAGTAGCATCATTAACATAACGACTTTGAATATAGCTTTAAAAATTCTTAAGCTTATAGCAACAGAAATCAAGAGTATAAACATGAATAACACCATTAGCAAAGCTCTATTGTTCAGAAATATTATTGTAAGTGATGCTACCACAACTATAATTAGCGTTGATATTGGTTCCAGTAAAACTCTACATGTTTTTACCATTTATTGACCCTTCATAAGCTTGCCTTTCTCAAGAATATAGACAGTATTGAAAAGCTTTGCAAAGCTAAGATCATGTGTAGCTACAATAACTGTTTTTTCATTTTCTAGAAATTTGTTAAAAATATTTACAAGAATCTTTCTAGATTTACAATCAAGACCAAGGGTAGGCTCATCAACAATTATAATACTGGAATTTGAAATATGTGCTAGTGCCATGGAGAGAAGTCTTGCCTTGCCTACGCTAAGACTATAAACATTCTTTTTTGACTCTCTGTCAAGATTAAAAACACTTAAAACATTTTCAATATTACCATCAAATTTACATTTACGAGCAAATAACTTTGCAACATCCTCTACACTTGCACTTGGAAACCAGTAAACAGGGTTTTGGGGAACCATAAATAATTTTGTCCTTTTGCTGATATTAACAAATCCCTTAGAAGGCTTTGCAATACCTGCTAAAATATTTAGCAGTGTTGTTTTTCCACAGCCATTCCTACCTGTAATGGCTATTGCCTCTCCAAAACCTATTGACATAGTTATTCCTTTAAGTATGTGTTCATAATCATAGGTTATATGTACATCTCTAAGCTCTATAGCAGTACTTGTTACATTATTTCTAGCTCCTAGTAGTTTTGGCAGATTCGGGCATTCGGTTGTAGAAGCATCGAGTTTCACAATACTACTACAAAAATTTTTAATTAAATCTATTCTATGCTCAGCAACTATAATGACAAGCTTATTACTTTCAGCAAAGCTCTTTAAATATTCAAATACTTTTTCCACACTCCACCAATCTATGTGAGACAAAGGTTCATCAATAGCTATAACCTTGGCTCCTCCAACTAAAGCTGTATTCAAAAGAAATCTATATAGTTGCCCATCAGAAAGCCTGTCAATGTCCTTATCCAAGTTGATATCACTACAGTAACTCTCAATTCCAATAGCTGCCAGCTCCTCTCTAGGAGTAGAACCAATGAAAAAACTATAGACATCTTGTGGAACATAAGCAACAAGACCTCTATGCAAAGCTTCGGAGGGGCTTAACCCAAATATGCTTATCTCACCATCAATCTTAAAATCCTTGTATAGCTCAGGTATGAGGCCTGTAACCACCCTCAAAAAAGTTGTTTTTCCAGCACCTGTAGAACCTGTAACACAGATGATTTCACTTTCACTAATCTCAATAGATAAATCCTTGATAATTTCATGGTTGTTGACACTAACACTTAAATTATGAACCTTAACAATTTTGCTCAATAACAACACCTCTTTGCTTTAAATAAGAAGAAATAGCTTTTGCAGTAGATATTGCAATTACATGATCCATTAAAACATCCTGTGGAATGAAAATAGCTACAGAAACTAGAAATATAGCCAGTATCCTGTCATTGCTTGAAAAACCAATGACATTTGAAACTTTTATTACCCATGAAAACAAATTTTTATTTGATAAAGCATAGTAAGCAAAGACTATAAAACCTAAGATGTAAATAGGCAAAGCAGCTACAACTGAAAGAAGAAGTAAAGCTATGAAATCCTTTACACCAACATCATAAAGCTTTATTTTTCTCAAGTTAAGATAGGCTCTTGTGAAAATGCTCATTAAAAAAGAGGCTATTGGAAATCCAGCTATGTAACCACCGGTATAGCCAAGCAAAACATGGAGACCTCCCTTAAAACCAGAAGCCATGGGCAAACCCAAAGCTATCAAGACTATGTAGAGAAGCTGAGAAAAAAGGGCATGCTTTGGTGGAAGAAGCAAACCACCTAATATAATTCCCACATTTTGCATGGTATAGGGTATGGGGCCTAGAAAAAAGCTAGCTTGAGCTAGTATACCAGTTAAAACAGCTATTAATGTTGAAAATGCGAGGAGTAGAACTTGTGTAGCTATGGATTTGCTACATATAGTCATGCAAATCCCATCAACAATTCTAAATTGGGGTTATATATAGCTTTTAAGATGCGAAATTACATTGTAAAAATTGAATTAAGTCTGCATAGAAATATTAAGAAAAAGGAATACTTTATCACTTGCTGCACAAGATCTTTAATTATCAAATGACATTAACTCTGGAAGATATGTATTCTAATAAAAATATAGTTAATGCCGCGGCCGGGATTTGAACCCGGGTTTCCCGCGCCTTTTTCAATTCTGCGGCGTCACGGGCTCGAGAGGCCCGCATACTTGACCGGGCTATACTACCGCGGCACTGTTGTTACGATTGTGTTTTGTTGCCTTAAAAGCTTATTTTCCTATCTAATCTTTCTTTGGCATGGCATGAAAATGAAGAGACGTGAGAGCATTAGTATTAGAGATATTGCTTTAGAGAGAATGGATATTTTATTTAGGTTAGGTGTTGAAGCTGTTAAGAATGGTTACATAGACTTGGCTAAGAGGTATGGAGAGTTGATAAGAAGAATTTCTATGAGGAATAGAATTAAAATTCCGAGAGAAATGCGAAGGTGGATTTGCAAAAACTGCTACACTATTATGGTGCCAGGATTCAATGCAAGAGTCAGAACACGTAGAGATGGAAAAGTTTTAAGAGTTGTAACAAGATGTCTTTATTGTGGTTGGATACATAGGTATCAATTTGTGAGGAGAGGAAGTAATGAAAGTTAAAGGAAGTTTTAAGGAGCTTAAAAAGCTTAAGATAGCTCAGCATAGAGCTGATGTGAATATAGGAAAACTTGGTTTGCATGAAGGTGTTGTCGAGGAAATAAAGAGACGCTTAAAAGATCATGGAATTGTGAAGATAAGAATATTGAAAAGTGCTCGAAACATTGTAAGCGGAGATGATGTAAAGAAGCTTGCCGAACTTCTTAATGCTTTTCTTGCAGATGAAAGAGGATATACATATGTGCTTATAAGCAGAAAGCGTGAAAAGAAAGCAAGAAAAGGTATTTAGTTGTTGGTTTGATAAGCCATGGTCACTGTTAGAGATGTTCCAGCAGATATGCTGATAAAGAGACTAGCCGAGTATCTAAAAAGCAATGTTCCTATGGTTAAACCTCCACAATGGGCTTTATTCTCAAAAACAGGTTCTCACAGAGAAAGAGTTCCTGATAATGCAGACTGGTGGTATGTAAGAGCTGCTGCAATTCTTAGAAAGCTTTACCTAGCTGAAGAACCTCTGGGAATAGAAACCTTCAGAACAATTTTTGGTGGTTTAAAAAGAAGAGGGTCGGCACCACCTCACTTTAGGAAATGTGGAGGATCTAATATAAGAAAGATTTTACAGCAACTAGAAAAAGCTGGACTTGTAAAAAAGACGGAAAGAGGAAGGGTAATATCAGATGAGGGGAGAAAACTATTAGACAGAATGGCTTTGGAAATATTCAAGGATTTATTAAGAACATCGCCAGAACTTTCAAAATACGCCCCCAAATCACTTATTGCAGCAACAAGTTAATTAGCCACTAGCAACAAGATTATTATATTTGACTTATGGCTAATGGGTGATGCAAATTGTTTGAAGATGCTCAGATTTATAGTGATAGTGATGAGGTAGAGGCGTTACTTGAAAAAAGATATAGGGAGATTCTTGCTAGAAGACGCGAAGAGGAGAGGAGAAAAAGAGAGTTAGAGGAAGAAGTAAGAAGACAGGAAATACTAAGAACTATTCTGACTCCAGAAGCTAGGGAAAGACTTTCAAATATTAGGCTTGTTAGACCAGAAATTGCTAGAGCTGTTGAGGATAGGTTAATAGCTCTTGCATTACAGGGTAGAATATCACAGCCTATAACAGATGAGGAGTTAAAGAGTATACTAGCAGAGATCTATGAAAGAACAAGAAAAGATTTTAGGATTAGTATACGTGAAAAATGAGAGATGTCGAAAATGGCTAGAAATAAGCCATTGGCTAAAAAGCTTAGGCTCATAAATAGAGAAAAATCTAATCAACCAATACCTGTGTGGGTAGCTATAAAAACAATTAGAAAAGTTATGAGAGGCTATAGACTAAGGAATTGGAGAAGATCCAAGTTGGGTGATGTTTAAAATGCCTAAGGACAAGAATGAGGGTATATATCTAATACCACTTAGACATGTTTATAGAGCTGGAAGTAGAAGAGATAGGGGTAAGAGAGTAATAAGCTATATAAGAAAGTTTTTGGAAAGGCATTTAGGTGGAAAGGTTATTCTAGATCCAGCAATAAGCATGTTTATCTATAGCAGAAAGATAGAGAAACCACCAAGAAAAATACTGGTGAGGTTTTTAAAGATAGATAATGGTATTTACAAAGCAATGCTTGCTGTTGAGGTGAAGAGGTAACAGAATGGTTATTATTGAGAGAACAAATTATAAGGGAAATCCAAATATAGGCGTATTTGTTTTTGCAACAGACAAATTTGTTTTAATACCATCTGATTCTGACGAAAAATTTTCAAAGCTTGTTTCAAAAACTCTTCAAGTTCCTGTAATAAGAGTGTCTATTGCTGATACAAGTTTATTGGGAATATTCATTGCTGGTAACAATAGAGGTGTTTTGGTTCCTCACATTGTTAAAGATTGGGAATTCAGAATTTTGAAGAATAGTATTGATGTAAATGTTGAGGTTGTGAAGACAAGGTTTACAGCACTTGGAAATGTTTGTTTAGTTAATGACAAAGCTGCATTAATTCATCCGGAGGCATATGAAGAATTGAAAAAAGTTGTCGTTGATGTTCTAGCTGTTGAAACAGTTGAGAAAGGTATTATTGCTGGTTTTCCAACAGTTGGTTCAATAGCATTTGTTAATAATATTGCAGGTCTTGTTCATCCTGATGCTAATGAAAATGAGCTTGAGTATTTATCAAATACTTTCCAGGTTCCATTTGACATAGGAACGGTTAATTTTGGAGTTGGATTTATAAAGTCTGGTCTTGTTGGTAATACAAAAGGAATTTTAGTCGGAGATAGAACTACAGGTCCTGAGATTTTGAGAATAAGTAAGGTGTTTAGGGTGGTAACCTCATGACCAATGTGAAGATATATAGAGTAGAGGGTGTAATGCTAATATCTGCTGACAAGCTGCCAACGTGGCAGAGGTTCTCAGTTGAGGTAAGAGCATTAAATGAGAAACACGCATTAGAATACATATATTCAGTGCTTGGAAGTAGGCATAAGGTGAAGAGAGCAAATATAAAGATACTTAAAATTGAGGAAATACCTTTGGAGAAAGCTGAAAGCAAGTATGTAAGAGACTTGTCCACACTAACTAGAATGGTGATTAAATGAGTGTAGACAGGACCAGAGCTGAGGAAGTTATTCAACAACTACTTATACAGCTTGAGGAGCTTAGAGAAGCCATTAGAGTTGTTCAAACAAGATCTTTAGCATTATCATCTGAATTACAAGAGATTAGAATTGCTTATGACACACTTGGGGAAATTCAGAAGCTTTCTCAGCAAGATGTGTTTGCTTCATTGGATAGAAATGGCTATGTATTTGTTAAAGCAAAGCTTTTGTCAGTTGATGAAGCTATTGTTAGACTTGGCAAGGAATACTATATATCTTTGCCAATTGATAAAGCTAAGAATGTTCTTATGGAATATGAGAAAGAATTGACAGAAGAGCTTAGAGAAACTGAAACTGAATTAAGAAAATTAACTGAGTTATATAATCAAATTCAGAAGAAAATTCAAGAATATGTAGCTATGCTGCAAAAAAGTAGTATAAGTGAGAAACGAAGCTAATTTAAGGTTTTTTCATTGTTTTCAAAGATAAAGAAAGTTCTTCAAGATTTTGCACAACAAATTTCAGAAGCTATTCTATATAGAACTCTAAGTGAAAAGGAAATTGATGAGTACTGTAATAATCTTTTCATACAGCTTATAGAATCTGATGTTGCATATGATGTAGCAGAAAAAATTGTAAATGAAATCAAGCAGCAGTTAATGGGTAAAAAGATTAGGCGAGGAGATGATGCGAAAAATTACATAGATACAGCTGTGGAAAAATCGCTTGAGGAAATGTTAAAAGGTGTAGGCACCTTTAAACTAATGAATTTTGTGAAGAGTGTATTGGCCAAGGAGAAACCAGTTAAAATTATGTTCATGGGTGTCAATGGAGTTGGAAAGACAACTACAATAGCTAAGATAGCACACATTCTGAAAACAAATGGGTTTAAAGTTGTGGTAGCTGCAGCAGATACATTTAGAGCTGGTGCTCAGGAGCAGCTAAAAAAGCATGCTGAAAGAATTGGTGTAACATTTATTGGTGGTAGATACGGCTCAGATCCAGCAGCTATAGCATTTGATGCCATTGTTTATGCTCAGAAAAATAATTTTGATGTTGTTTTAATTGATACTGCTGGTAGAATGCATGTTGACATAGATTTAATGAATGAGCTTAGAAAAGTGGCAAGGGTTGTTAAACCTCATTTAAAGCTTCTTGTTTTAGATGCTTTAACTGGCAATGATGCATTAGAACAACTAAAGGGTTTTGAGGAAGCTGTTGGTGTAGATGTTGTTGTATTGACAAAAGTTGATGCTGATGCAAATGGTGGTGCAGCATTAACAACAATCATTGGTGTTGGCAAACCAATTGCATACCTAGGTGTTGGTCAGGGATACAATGATTTAATTGAGTATGATCCTGCTATTGTGCTTAAAATGCTTTTTAGGTAAGCTTGTATAGACAGCAGGTTTGTGAGGGTTAAAAGGTGTCAAAAACATTAAGAGAAGCATTTAAAGACATGGGCAAAGTGCTTGAACTGGCAGAGAAACCTGATGCAAATGAATTTAAGCAGATTTTAAAGTTGACACTACTTGGATTTACACTTACAGGCTTAATATCATTTGGTATAGCAACTGGGCTTTATTATCTAATGACTGCACTTGGCATAGCTTCAATTTCTTAAATGGTGTTGAAAATGTTAGAAAAAGAAAGACAAGACAAAGATATTCAAAAACAAGAAAGTGATGTAAGTATCACAAGACAAAGTACCTTCTTTGCTGTTAGAACTACAGCTGGTCAAGAACTTAACGTATTGCTAATGCTTGAAGTAAGAGCTAAAACATTAGATTTGCCTATATACTCAATTGTTTCCTTGCCAAATCTAAAAGGTTATGTGGTTATGGAGACTCCAGGTCTTCATGTTGTTTATGAAGCTATAAGAGGATTGAAACATGTAAAAGGAAGAGCTTCAGGTACTCTTAAATGGGAGGATTTGGAATCATTGCTAAAACCAAAGCCTCTTATCGATATGCTGAAGGAAGGTGAAGAGGTAGAAATTATAGCAGGTCCATTTAGAGGAATGAAAGCAAGAGTTGTTAGTGTTGATAAAGTTAAAAACGAGGTTTCATTAAATGTTTTAGAAGCTAGCTACCCCTTAACAATAACTGTTCCTGTAGACTATATTAGGCTAGCCAAAAGAGAGTGAGTGATATGGCAAGAATAAAGGTGGTAAAGGCCCAAATAGAAGGAGGTAAAGCAACAAATGCACCTCCTCTGGGTCCTGCAATAGCTGATGCTGGGCTTAACATAAGTGAGGTTATTAATGAAATAAATAAGATGACTGAGGCTTACAAAGGTCAAACAGTAACGGTTAAACTTGTTATTGATTTAGACACGAAAAAATATGATGTGTTTCTGGAATTGCCAACAACAACAAGCTTATTGCTTAGCATGGCTAAGGTATCTGAACCATCTGGAGATCCTGCACACAAAAAAATTGGTAACATAAGCTTGGAAGATGTGATTAAAGTAGCTTTACTTAAAAAAACAGAGCTGAATGCTAAAAGCCTTAAATCTGCTGTGAAAATAATTCTTGGATCAGCTAGGTCAATAGGCCTTACAGTAGAGGGGAAGGATCCGAAGGAGGTTAGCGTAGAACTAGATAAAGGTCTATATGATGAGATTTTGAAAAAGTATGAAGGTGAGTGGTCTAAGAGGTGATGTAGATGAGCTCCTCATTAAATGAGTTAAGAGAGCCTTTGAAAAATGCAATTCAGCTAGCTTTGCAGGTTAAAAGACCTTGGAAATATGTTCAGTCTATTGAGTTAATATTAACCTTTAGAGGTGTGGATGTGAAGAAGCAGCAGGAGTTTAGATTCAGAGATACAGTGTTTCTTCCTAAAGGTGTTGGCAAAGATATTAAGGTATGTGTTGTTACAGATGATGCTATGGTTCAGAAAGCAATTGAGGCAGGAGCTTTTATGGGTATAGGAAAAAGTGATTTGGCGAAAATTGATAAGAAAAATGCTAAGAAGATTGCTAATAGATGTGACTGGATATTAGTTAAATCTGATTTGATGGGAGTTGCAGGCAGGGTTCTGGGCCCAGCTCTAGGACCTAGAGGAAAAGCGCCTATACCATTTCCACCAACAGCAGATATACCACAATTAATTACTCGCTATAAAAATGCTATCAGACTACACTCTAAAGAACAGCCATGGGTTGGATGTAAAATTGGTGTAGAGAAAATGTCTATAGATGAACTAGTTGAAAATGCAATACATGTTTTAAGCTATGTAGAAGAAAAAATTAAAAGACCTTTGTTAACAGTTGCAAAGATATATGTTAAAACCACGAGCAGCCCGGCTATAGAGGTTGTGTAGAGGTGGTTAAGAGCCATGAAGGCAAAGTTTGTAAGAGAGTTAAATAAAATAGTTAAGATGCATTCTAAACAAGTTGCTGAAGAACAGCGTGCTAGAAAAGCTATTGAGGAAAAGAGAAAAGTTGTTGAGGAGGCGAAGAAGCTTTTATTAGAATACAGAACACTTATTTTAATAGATTCATCAAATCTCCCATCAAGATATTTGACATTTCTTAGGAAAAAACTGGAAGGTGTTGGTGTAGTAAAGCTTTTCAAGAATAACTTGCTCTACATTGCGATGAAGGAGCTTGGCATGGCTAATGTGGATGAGTTTGCAAAGTTTTTGCAACAACAAAACATAGCAGTATTTATTAATGCTAATCCATTTGAGGCAAAGCTATTACTAGACAAGATTGTAATGCCCTGGAAAGCAACACCTGGAGAAAAGATAGAGCATGAAATTGTCGTTCCATCAATGAAAACAGATGTTAAACCAGGTCCCATGATGAGTCTTTTCAGCAAACTTAAAATACCAATACAAGTAAGAGATGGCGTTATTTGGATAGCTAAAGAATCTGTTGTGGCTAGACCAGGCGATACTGTTACACCTGAACTTTCATCATTATTTGAAAAGCTAGGCATTGAACCAAAGTTTGTAAGAGCATCTATAAAAGCTGCTTATGAGAGGGGTGTTGTCATATCTGGGGATAAGCTTGTTCTAGACATTGATGCATATAGAAAAGACTTTGCAGAAGCGATATCAAATGCTATAAACATAGCATCAGAAATTGTTGTGCCAGACCCCATTGTTGTAAAAACATCACTATTTAAAGCATATTCAAGAGCGTTAAGACTTGCAGCAGAATCAGGTTTAATAACAAAAGAGACAGTGGCAATAGTATTCTCATCTGCCATTTCAAAGGCTTATGCCTTGGCGCAGCTACTAGCATCCAAATCACCGGAACTCGCACAACAACTACAAGTTAGTGTTGTACAGACACAAACCGAGGTTCAGCAGGCTCAGCAGCCTCAGAAGGTTGAGGAGAAGGAGGAGAAGAAGGAGGGTGTTTCTGAGGAGCAGTTGGCTGAAGGTTTGTCGGCTCTCTTTGGTTAAAAATAAGTACATGCAACAATTTTCTTATATTAATTTTATACCTCTATATTTGCATGGCGTCTTCTAAGCTCATTTTCATCCTTTCCAAGTCTATGCATAAGCTCTGCTATAATAGCATCTAGAAAAACCATTGTGCAATCCTCAAACAGTGTTCCAAGTGGTGCCAAGGGCTCGTGTAATCCAAGTACTTGTCTAGCGAAATAGTCTTCAATATCACTTATCTTTGTTCTTCCAGGAACCTCAACCACGATATCAGCTATTTTAGCTAGTGGAGAATCTATATAAGTTGTTATTGCAACAACTATGGCATTAACCCTTTTTGCAGCTTCTGCAGCTGTAACTATTAACGCTGTTCTTCCAGAGCCTGAAATGGCTATAACAACATCACCTTTTTCTACAGGTGAAACAATGGTATCGCCCAAAACATATACATCATAGCCTAAATGCTTAAGCCTCATAGCAAATGCTCTTCCAACAAGACCACTTCTACCAGCACCCATAACAAGTACTTTTCTATTACCTTTATAAGCTTCCTCTAAAACCTTAATGAAAGCCTCAACTTGGGTTCTCTTAAGAATAGACAGAGAACTCATAACAAAATTTGCAATTTGCAAAAAAGCTCTATAAAACATTGGAACACTTTCAGCTAATTCAGGATTGCTCAAAGTCTTCAACACCATATAAAACATTTAAGTAAATAACATAAAAAGTTTTTCTATACACAACCATTTGTCTCTTAATGTTTATTTCTAACCATCTTTGTTCATGGTCACTCTAAGGAACTTCTGCCTTGTCTATACATTACATGTTATCAACATGAGTTCATGGGCAGCTGCCGAAAGGAATGGTATGCGCACCTCATTTGAGATAATCATATAGACTTGAAGCAGTATTCTTATTGCCTAAGCAAGCTTTAGGAAATAGATGAGACCAGTGCTTATAAAACTTTGCATTTCACAATTAACTATAAAACAACCCAATTTACAGGAATTAACAGCAAAATTCAAAAACCCTTCACGGTATAGTGTACCAACAGAGCCGCCGTAGCTCAGCCTGGTAGAGCGCCGGCCTTGTAAGCCGGTGGTCGCGGGTTCAAATCCCGCCGGCGGCTTCAAACAATTGATCATCAGTTAATAAGAGTCTTGCTTCCTTTAATTAGCTTGCTCCATGATTTTAGAGCTTAATTTGAGAAAGTTAATCAGATTTTCAAAACTGTTGAGACTTTGCGTAAATTGCTGAAAGCAGAAATTAATTCACGGTTAACATAAATTAAAAAGCTCATAAACTTTTCTATTTCTAGAAGAAACGAGATTTTTAATTGTAGACATTATAGAGTTGTTGAAGAATACACTCAAATACTTTGATTAGTTTTTATAAAAGGGTTTTTCATGACAAAGTTTAATGGCTTTAAAATTGTGCTTACTGGTGATGAATCTCTTGTAAGTACATATCACCATACTTATCTTGGTTTTGCCTCAGGTTTGCCTATGGATGTTTTTCCTAGTATCTTGGGCAACTTTATTTTCCCTACTTTAAGTGATGAACGTGGCAGAATGAAGACGAGTCAATATGGACTATGCAAAATTGAAGCAGCTTTACTTGATAATGGTTTTTCCAGAAATGATGTAGCTATTGTTGATCCTAGAAAGTTAGATAGGGCCATAGGATCTGAGACACGTGTTTTGGGTATTAGTGTTTTAGATCCTCTTGGCATAAACTATGGCACAGCTCTTTTGCGTGTTGCTCTTAGTCTCATGGGTGTTGAAACACGGCTTCAATCATACATGTCTTGGGCAACGATGAAGATATTCAATAGTGATGTTGTGAAGAGGTATAGAAGTAGAATTAAGGTTGTAGTTGGAGGTCAAGGTGTTTGGGAAATAGTGGATAGTGGACTTCAACAAAGGCTTGGCATAGATTGTATTGTCGAGGGTGAGGGAGAATTAATTGCACCAAGAATTTTTAGAATGGTTTTAGATGGTATGAAGATTCCACGTTATGTAAAAGGCTCACCAGTACCTGTAGATAAAATACCTGTTATTAGAACACCTTCGAGAGGTATTGTAGAGGTTACTAGAGGTTGTGGAAGAGGCTGTTTATTTTGTAATCCAACACTATTAATGTTTAGAACAATACCAATTGAAAAAGTAGTAAGGGAGGTGATGGTCAATGTTGCTGGTGGTGAGAGAAACATAACATTGCATTCAGAAGACTTTTTGAGATATGGCTCAACATCTTTGTTGCCCAACGAAGAAAAAGTTGTGGAGTTGTTGTCTAGAGTCATGAAAGCTCCAGGTGTTGATGATGTTTCAATAGATTTTGTAACAGCATCAACGGCATTAGTTAATCCAAGATTAGTCAAAATTATTAGTGATATGCTAGGGCTTAGCGATAGAAACATGTCAATAATACAAATGGGTATAGAAAGTGCAAGCCCAAGAATAATAAAAATGATTGCTCCTGGAAAGCCAAAGCCGTTTAGCTATGAGGAGTGGCCAAGGATAGTAGAAGATGCCGTGGCTTTGCTAAATGAATGTGGATGGTGGATATGTGCAACCATAATTATTAATCTACCACAGGAAACTGTTGAGGATATAGAAATGAATATAAAACTTTTGGAGAGACTTGAACACTACAATGTTTTTATATTTCCACTGCCATTTATACCATCTGGCAGTCTCAGAAAATCTAAAGATATGATGAAAACACATAAAGATTTGAATACAAGAAATCTAGAGTTAATCGCTCTATCAATTTACGATGCCATAAAAAAGATAAAATCATTGTCAAAACATCTGGTTGCAAAAGCACCTATAGGTGTTAAACAGTTTCTTGGTGCATTACTCTATGTAGCATCTGCTATAGGTTTAAAAAGAATTCAAAGATTTGCTTTAGACAACATTGCAACATATTTTCCAAGATCTGCAACTCATTAGCAGGTTTTAAGTGATTCTAGCATAGAAATAGTTTAACCATAGAAAGTGTTTTTGTGGCGGGCCCGCCGGGATTTGAACCCGGGACCTACGGGTTAAAAGCCCGCCGCTCTACCTAGCTGAGCTACGGGCCCTCTCCAAAAATGTTTCTTTTAGAGTTGTGTTAAAAGGCTTATATGCTTCTTTTTCTGAGTTGAGCTTATAAGCAGTATTTCAAAATACACTATTTCACACTGAATTTGATTTTTATGCTGCTTTGGTGTAATTAATGGCTGGTAAAAAAAGATCTTTACAGGACTTGAGCAAGGTATTGGAACATGAGCTTGTGCCAAGGCATGAGGTTTTAAGTATTGAGGAAGGAATTCAAGTATTGCGAAAATATGGTGTTAAGCCAGAGCAACTGCCTTGGCTTAGAGCAAGTGATCCCGTGGCTAGAGCTATTGGTGCTAAGCCAGGGGACATAGTTAGAATCTATAGAAAAAGCCCAACAGCTGGAGAAGTAATTGTATATAGATATGTTGTACCTGGGTAAATAAGCATGAGCAGCATATCTATATTAAATAAACAAAGTGTTCACGCTTCTTTAGGTCCTATACCTCAATCTCATCCAGAGTCAAAAATAATTTCTGCAGATGATAGATGGGCTATTATAGAAGCTTTTATAAAGGAAAAAGGTATTACAAAACACCACATAGAGTCGTACAATACATTTTTGGAGAGAACTTTAAAAGAAATTATAATGGAGGAACCAGTTATAGAGACATCAATACCAGGATACAAGCTTATTATAAAGGGGTTTAGGCTGGGAGAACCACAGATAAGAGAAGTTGATGGAAGTATAAATAGAAACATAACACCTATGGAATGTAGACATAGGGACTTAACATACGCTATACCCATATACGTAACCATAGTACCTGTAGAAAACAACATTGCTGGAACACCAGTCGAGGTGATAATAGGAGAGATACCTCTCATGGTTAAATCAAAGGGGGATCCAGTAACAAAACTAAGTGAAGAGGAGTTGGTTAGAATAGGTGAGGATCCAAAAGATCCTGGAGGATACTTCATTATAGATGGTACAGAAAGAATAATTGTAGCTCAAGAGGATTTGGCTCCCAATAGAGTTATTGTTGATTATGGTCAAGAAGGATTAAATGTTACTCATACCGCTAAGGTGATATCATCAACAACAGGGTTTAGAGTACCTGTAATTCTTGATAGGCACAAAGATGGAACACTACATGTTTCATTTCCTGCAGTACCAGGTAAAATACCATTTGTTGTGCTGATGCGGGCGCTTGGGATGGAAACAGATAGAGATATTGCACTAGCCGTGTCACCTGATCCAGAGATTCAGAAAGAGCTTTTTGCATCATTTGTTCAAGCAAGTGATATAGCAACAGTTGACGATGCTTTAGACTATATAGGATCAAGAGTTGCAATAGGGCAGATGAGAGAGAGTAGAATTGAAAGAGCAAAGTATATACTTGATCATTATTTCCTTCCACATCTTGGCAATAAAGCAGAGGATAGAATAAAGAAGGCGCTTTTTCTTGGGCAAATGGCTTGCAAGTTAATAGAATTTGTGCTTGGTAGAAGACCTGCTGATGATAAAGATCATTACGCAAATAAGAGAATAAGACTTGCAGGAGACATGCTTGCTCTACTCTTTAGAGTTGCATTCAAAGCTTTTTTAAGGGATTTGAGATACCAAGTTGAGAGAGCCAAGGTTAAGGAGAAAAGAGTTAACATAGCACTATATGTTAGAAGCGACATAATTACTGAGAGAATTAGACACGCTATGGCAACTGGCACATGGATTGGTGGTAGAACTGGAGTAAGTCAGATAATAGATAGAACAAACTGGCTATCTTCACTAAGCCACATGAGAAGAGTTATTTCACCATTAAGTAGAAGTCAGCCACATTTCGAGGCAAGAGATCTTCATGGAACACAGTTTGGTAGGCTATGCCCATTTGAAACACCTGAAGGACCAAATTGTGGCTTGGTCAAAAACCTTGCGCTCATGGTTACAATATCAGTTGGTGTACCTGAAGAAGAAGTGGTAAGTACACTATACTCACTAGGTTTAATGCCATTGCTAGAAGTTTTTAATAAGCTTAGAAATAACGAAATTGATTATGAAATTGCAAAAACATGGTCTAAAGTATACCTAAATGGAACGTTAGTAGGCTATGTTCAAAATGGTGAAGATTTTGTTAAAGCTATTCGTGAGCTAAGAAGAGCTGGCAAAATTAGTTATGAGGTTAATGTAGCTCACTATAAAACTCAGTACATAAATGAGATTTATGTTAATTGTGATTCAGGTAGAATGCTTAGACCTCTTCTAGTTGTTGAAAATGGAAAGCTGAAGTTGTCAAAAGATCATATAGAGAGGTTGAGGAGTGGAGAATCATTTGAAATGTTGATAAGAGAGGGTGTTGTGGAGCTTCTTGATGCAGAGGAAGAGGAGAATGCATTAATAGCTGTGAATCCTGAAGAAGTTTCAGAAAAAACAACACATGTTGAGATATGGCCACCAGCAATAATGGGTGTATCAGCATCAACAATACCATATGCTGAGCATAATCAATCACCTAGAAATGCATATCAATCAGCAATGGCTAAACAAGCACTTGGTTTCTACATGGCCAATTTCCTGGTCAGAGTTGATACAAGAGCGCATCTATTACACTATCCTCAAATACCATTAGTTCAAACAAGAGCTCTTTCAATAATAGGTTACAACGATAGGCCATCAGGTCAAAACATGATTGTGGCTGTGATGAGCTATACTGGATATAATATGGAGGATGCAATAATAATGAATAAGTCATCTGTTGATAGAGGTCTTGCAAGGTCAAACTTCTTCAGGCTTTACTCAACTGAGGAACTTAGATATCCAGGTGGTCAAGAAGATAGAATAGAGATTCCAGATACAAAGGTTATAGGATATAGAGGTAAAGAAGCCTATACAAAGCTTGATGATGATGGTATTGCAAAGGTTGAGGTTGCGGTTAGGGGAGGCGAAGCTGTGATAGGTAAAACAAGTCCTCCGAGGTTTATAGAAGAATTTAGAGGATATGGCATTTTAGCTCAAAGAAGAAAAGATGCTTCTGTAACTGTTAGGCATGGAGAAATTGGATGGGTTGACACAGTACTTATTTCAACATCTGCTGAAGGACATAGAATAATAAAGGTTAAGGTAAGAGACTTGAGAATACCTGAAATCGGAGACAAGTTTGCATCTAGACATGGCCAAAAAGGTGTTTTAGGAGCTTTGATACCACAATATGACATGCCATTTACTGTAGATGGCATAACACCAGATATTATAATCAATCCACATGCACTACCATCTAGAATGACTCTTGGCCAGCTCATGGAGAGCATAGCTGGTAAGGCAGCAGCGCTTAGAGGAAAATTTGTCGACGGAACACCATTCTTTGAGGAGAACATAGAGGATTTGAAGAAGCAATTGTTTGTATTTGGCTATCCAATGGATGGAACAGAACCTATGTATGATGGAAGAACAGGAGAATTAATAGGAAACCCAGTGTTTATTGGAATAGTGTATTACCAGAAGCTGCATCACATGGTGGCAGATAAAATACATGCAAGACCAAAGGGACCTGTACAGCTATTAACTAGACAACCTACTGAGGGTAGAGCCAGAGAGGGTGGGCTTAGATTTGGTGAAATGGAGAGAGATGCTATAATAGGTCATGGAGCATCTTCACTATTGAGAGAAAGAATGCTTGAAAGCTCAGACAAAACAGTGATTTATGTGTGTGAATTATGTGGGTTTATTGGCTGGTACAACAAGAGAAGGGAGGTATATGAATGTCCAATACATGGTGATAAAGGCATATTGTACCCAGTTACTGTACCATATGCATTTAAGCTTTTGATTCAAGAAATGATGAGTATGGGAATTAAGCCAAGACTTATTTTGTCAGATAAACATGAGAAATATGCTTCATAAATGGTGATTCTATGAGCGAAGAAAAAATTATTTCTGGAATTAAATTTGGCATACTCTCACCAGATGAGATAAGAAAAATGTCAGCAGTTCAAGTAACTTCTCCAGAAACTTATGAAGAGGATGGAACACCGCGAGCACATTCAGTAATGGATTATAGATTAGGTGCTATAGAACCAGGCCAGGTCTGTCCTGTTTGTGGCAATACTTTAAAGGGGTGCCCAGGACATTTTGGCCATATAGAGCTTGCTGTTCCTGTAATAAATGTACTATTTATTAAACATATACATGATTTGTTAAAAGCAACATGTTTTAATTGTGGAAGAGTAAAGATATCTCCACAAGCTTTTGAGAAATACAGAAGATATCTTGCTAGATTGAGAGAAAGATATCCATATTTAGCCAAACTTTTTACAGAATACATAAAAAGACAAGCTATAAAAGCTAGTACATGTCCATATTGTGGTGCTAAACAGCCAAAGATAAAACTGGAAAAGCCAACAACATTTATAGAGCAGCATCCAGAATCTAAGGATACAATAAGATTAAATCCAAGAGAGGTTAGAAAGAGACTAGAAGCTATACCTAATGAAGACTTAGAGCTTCTAGGTTATGATCCAAGAGATGCAAGACCAGAGTGGATGGTTTTTACGGCATTTCCTGTTCCCCCAACATCAATAAGACCTTCAATACTAATAGAATCTGGTATTAGGTCAGAAGATGACTTAACCCATAAATTGGTTGATATTGTTAGAACTAACGAGAGATTAAGAGAGCATATAGCTTCTGGAGCACCTGAGATAATTATTGATGATCTTTGGGAACTTTTACAATATCACATAACGACGTATTTAGATAATGAGGTTCCTGGAATTCCACCTGCTAAGCACAGATCCGGTAGACCTTTAAAAACCTTGGCTCAAAGAATGAGGGGTAAAGAGGGTAGGTTCAGAGGAAATCTATCTGGCAAGAGGGTAGACTACTCTGCTAGAACTGTGATTAGCCCCGATCCATATTTAAGTATTAATGAAGTTGGAGTTCCTTTAGATGTTGCAAAAATATTGACTGTGCCTGAAAAGGTTACTGAGTGGAATATTAATGAGCTTAGAAGATATGTGTTAAACGGACCCTTTAAATGGCCTGGTGCAAACTATATTGTTACCCCAGATGGTAGAAGAATTGATTTGAGATATGTAAGAGATAGAAAAAGTGTTGCAGAGTCTCTTGCTCCTGGTTACATAGTTGAGAGACATCTTAAAGATGGCGATATAGTGCTGTTTAATAGACAGCCATCTCTTCATAGAATGTCTATGATGGGCCATGTGGTCAAGGTTTTGCCGGGAAGAACATTTAGACTTCATTTATCTGTTTGTCCACCATACAATGCAGATTTCGATGGAGATGAAATGAATTTGCATGTACCACAAACAGAAGATGCAAGAGCTGAGGCAAGAACTCTTCTAAAAGTTCAAAACCACATTCTTACACCGAGATATGGAGGTGTGATCATAGGAGCTATACAGGATTATGTTAGTGGTGCTTATGTGCTTACAATAAAGTCTACACTACTTGAGAAAGAAGAGGTTGTAGAGCTTTTGGCAGCAGCAAATACTGTTAAAGAGATTCCTGAACCAGCCATTTTATCACCAAGGAAGTTATGGACTGGAAAGCAAGTCGTTAGTATGTTCTTTCCAGAAGACTTTAATTTCCACGGGAAAGCAAACATATCATCTGGACCTCTAAGATGCGATGACATTAACTGTTTCTGGGATTCTTATGTTGTTGTTAAACAAGGTAAGCTGCTTCTTGGTGTTCTGGATAAGAAAACTATTGGTGCTGAACAGCAAGATAGTTTACTTTACTGGCTTGCAAAAGAATATGGTGCTGAAGTAGCAGCAATGTTTATGGATAAACTGTTTAGGTTATTTATAAGGATGTTGGAGTTAAGAGGATTTACGTTGAGGCTAGATGATGTTGCTATAGATGAGGAAACCCAGATGCAAATTCTTAAATTACTGAATGAAGCTTTTGAAAAGGTTAGGGATCTAGTCGAGAAGTATTCAAGTGGAACACTAGAGGTTGTACCTGGAAGATCTTTAGAAGAAAGTTTAGAGATAAAAGTGTTGGAGGTTCTTGCCGAGGCTAGAGATAAGGCTGGTGAAGTAGCAGTTTCATCTCTAAATCCATTCAACTACGCATTTATCATGGCCAGAACAGGTGCAAGAGGAAATGTACTGAATTTAACGCAAATGGCTGCAACACTAGGTCAAATGACTGTTCGTGGTGAAAGAATATGGCGTGGGTATATGGGGAGACCATTACCTCATTTTGAACGTGATGATCTAGGTCCTATTGCCAGAGGGTTTGTTGTAAATAGCTTCTTTAGAGGATTGTCTGTAACTGAAATGTTTATGCATGCAGCAGGTGGTAGAGAAGGTTTGGTTGATACAGCTGTCAGAACATCTCAAAGTGGGTATATGCAGCGCAGACTTGTGAATGCTTTAATGGATCTTCATGTAGCTTATGATTTCACTGTTAGAGATTCCTCAGGATCGATAATACAGTTTGCATATGGTGAGGACATGGCTGATCCGTCAAAAGCTCCTCACGGAAAAATAGTTAATGTCGAGAGAATTGTTGAAAGGGTTCTTGGTGAGATATGATGGAGTCTTCAAATACTTTACAAAGCACTGACTTTAACAGTTTTGAAATTATTGAGAAGAGGTTAGGAAATGAAGCTCCACAGTCTATAATAGATGAGCTTAAATCCATAGTGTCTAAATACAAGATTTCTAAAGATAAACTTGAAGAAATGATCAATAGAATTGAGAGGGAAATAGAAGAAAACAGTGTTGAACCTGGTGAACCTGTTGGAATGGTTGCTGCTCAAAGTATTGGTGAGCCAAGTACTCAAATGACTCTACGAACATTTCACTATGCAGGTGTAAGAGAACTTAATGTCACTCTTGGTTTGCCAAGGCTTATAGAGCTTGTAGATGCTAAGAAAACACCATCAACACCACTAACATACATATACCTTAAACCAGAGTATAGAAATAGTAGGGAGAAGGCTATAGAAGTTGCTAGAAGAATTGAGATGACAAAAGTTTTAAATGTTACATTACGCATTGATATAGACTTTTTCAATAATTCGATAAACATTATTCTTGATAGAGATATGCTTGAGGATAAGGGAGTTGATGTTGAGGAGGTTCTGAAGGTCTTGCAAAAGGCTATGAAGAGGGCCCGAGTTATTCAAAGCGAGAACAATCCATATGAAATTATAATACAGTTTGAAGAGCCTATAGATCCTACAAAAGTTGAGAAACTTAGAGAAAAGATACTGAATTTGAGAATAAAGGGTATTAAGGGCATAAACAAAGTTATTATTCAGAGAAGGGGAGATGAATACATTCTTGTTTGTGAGGGTAGCAACTTGAGTGAGCTTATGCAAATAGATGAAGTTGATTATAAAAGGATTAGAACAAATAATGTGAAGGAAGTTGAAGAAGTTCTTGGAATAGAAGCTGCAAGAGCACTTCTCATAGAAGAGATTATGAATGTACTTGAGGAACAAGGTCTTGAGGTGGATATAAGACATGTAATGTTAGTAGCTGATATGATGACTAGAACAGGAACTGTTAAGCAAATCGGTAGACATGGTGTGATGGCAATAAAGGATAGCCCACTTGCAAAAGCAGCATTTGAAGTAACAGTTAAAAACCTTGTTAATTCTGCTGCAAGAGGTGAAGTAGACAAGATTGCCGGCATAACAGAAAGTGTTATAGTAGGAAACTATATACCTGCAGGCACAGCAAAAGTTGGTCTTGTTTTTAATCCTTATACAAAGTCAGAGAGGTGATAAAACAAAATGTCTGATCAGCAATCACTAGATAATTTGTTAAAGTATGTGGCAAGAACTGGAAAAATTGTGATAGGATTCAACGAGACTTTGAGATATGTGAAAACAGGAAGGGTAAGATTTATAGTGATAGCATCCAATATACCAGAATCCATGAAAAGTGATATAGAGTATTATGCAAAGCTTTCAAATGTTGGCATAATAGAGTATCCTGGATCGAATAGAGATTTAGGAACATTGCTTGGAAAACCATTCTCGATATCAACACTAGGAATAGTGGAAACAGGGCAAGTATCAGAAAATGCGTTAAAGGCTTTTGTAAAATCTACAACTAGGTGATTGCTACAATGGCAGCAAGAATTAATGATATAAAGCCTCAGTTCAACGTCAAATTGACCATGGAGGAAATGCGATATATGACAATATTTCAAGATGTTACTGGTGTAACACCCAAAGATTGTATAGTAAGTGATGAGCTTAACTCTATAATATTCATTGTTGATGGTGATAAGGTTGGGCAGGCTGTGGGTAAGAAGGGCTATAATGTGAAGTATTTAGCAAAATTATTTGGAAAGAACATTGATGTTGTTGGCTGGGCCGATAATTTAGAGGATTTTGCTAAAAACATATTCATACCAGCAAGAGTTTATAGAGTTCAGCTTATTGAATCATCTGAAAGAAAGTCACTTTACGTGTATGTAGATCCAAAGGATAAGGGCATTGCGATTGGTAGGAATGGCAGAAATGTTGCAAAAGCCAAGATACTTATGAAGAGGTATTATAATATAGATAATGTTGTAATTGCATAGAAAGTATCATAAGTTTTTAAGCTTAGCTACATGTTTAAATTCAGAAACTTAGAAATAACATAATAACTAAGGGGAGGATTGGTTGGCAGGGAAAAAAGGAGCTTATGGTCTCTATGCTGCGAGAAAGCTAAAACTAAAAAGATTAAAGTTCAGATGGTCTCAAAGAGACTTTAGAATAAGAATGTTAAAGCTGAAGGAGAAGTATGATCCATTGGAAGGAGCTCCAATGGCTAGGGGAATAGTTTTAGAGAAGGTTGGTGTTGAGGCAAGACAGCCAAATGCAGCTGTGAGGAAATGTGTTCGTGTGCAAATTGTTAAGAATGGCAAGGTTGTAACAGCTTTTGTTCCTTATGATGGTGGTCTAAACTTTATTGAGGAACACGATGAAGTCTTGATTGCTGGCATTGGGGGTACCAGGGGCAAGTCCATGGGTGATCTGCCAGGTGTCAAATATAAAGTTATTGCTGTTAATGGTGTTGCATTAACAGAATTATTAAAAGGTAAGAAGCAAAAACCATTGAGGTAAGGTGCGTGCTTAATGAGTGAACTTCAGCTAAGATTATCTGAAATTGTTGCTGATTTAGATCATATAAAGCTTTTTGGGAAGTGGAGTTATAGAGATGTTGTAGTTCTTGATCCAAGTCTCAAGAAATATATTTCACTAAAACCTGTTGTAGTTCCTCACACAGCTGGTAAGCATGCTCATAGAAGATTTGGAAAGGCTGTGGTTCCAATTGTTGAAAGACTCATCAATAGGCTTATGAGAAAAATGAAGAATACAGGTAAAAAACACTTAGCGTTTAATATTGTTAAAAATGCATTTGAGTTAATATATGCTAAGACAGGAGAGAACCCTATCCAGGTTTTGGTTAGAGCAATTGAGAATTCTGCTCCTAGGGAAGAAACGACGAGAATTATGTATGGTGGTATTGTTTATCATGTTGCTGTTGATGTATCTCCTATGAGAAGAGTTGACCTAGCACTTAGACATTTAACAGAAGGAGCATTTCAATGCTCATTCAGATCTGTAAAGCCTATAGAGGAGTGTTTAGCTGATGAAATAATAGCTGCTTCAGCTAATGATAGTAAAAGCTATGCTATACAGAGAAAGGAGGAAATTGAGCGTATTGCTCTAAGCTCTAGGTAGCAAATTTAACTTATTTAATTTGATGCAACAATACACTTATAAGGCCTACCTGCTATTTTTGTTATCTTGAAAGAGTATTGGTAAGGGATTAAACATGAGCACAAAACCACATTTAAACATAGTTATAATAGGTCATGTAGACCATGGAAAAAGCACACTTGTGGGTAGACTACTGGTAGAAGTTGGTGCTGTTGATGAAAAAACGTGGAAAGAAACTGTAGAGGCCGCTATAAAAGCTGGGAAGGAGAGTGAAAAATATGCATGGCTCATGGATAGGCTGAAGGAGGAAAGAGAAAGAGGGTTGACAATAACACTTGCTTATAGAAAATTCGAAACCAAGAACTATTACTACACAATTATTGATGCACCTGGTCATAGAGACTTTGTAAAGAATATGATTACTGGTGCTAGTCAAGCTGATGTAGCAATGCTTGTGGTTTCTGCTAAGAAAGGTGAGCTAGAAGCTGGTATGAGCCCAGAGGGACAGACAAGAGAGCATATACTTTTAGCAAGGACAATGGGCATTGACCAGCTAATAATAGCTGTAACGAAAATGGATATTACAGAGCCTCCATATTCTGAAAAAAGATTTATGGAAATTGTTGAGCTATTGACAAAGTTCCTTAGATCTGTTGGTTATAGATTAGATACAGTCACATTCCTTCCTGTATCTGGTTGGGTAGGAGACAATGTAACAAAGACTAGTACAAACATGCCTTGGTGGAACGATCAGAAAATTGCTGAGTTGAAGAAGAGATATGGTATTAATGGTGCTAGAACACTTCTAGAGGCATTAGATTCTGTTAAAGAACCTCCAAAACCAATTGATAAGCCATTGAGAATACCAATATCAGAAGTCTTTGTAATATCTGGTGTTGGCACAGTTCCTGTTGGTAGAGTTGAGACAGGTGTTTTAAAGGTTGGCGATACAGTTGTTTTTATGCCTCCAAATGTGTCTGGTGAAGTTAGATCTATTGAAATGCATCATCAAAGAATAGAAAAGGCTATACCTGGAGACAATATAGGATTCAACGTAAGAGGTATTTCGAAAGAACAGGTTAAAAGAGGAGATGTGGCTGGTCATCCAACAAATCCACCAACAATTGTAGAAGAGTTCACGGCTAGAGTAATGGTTGTGTGGCATCCAACAGCAATAGCACCAGGGTACACACCAGTTATCCATGCACATACAGCAAGCATACCATGCAGAATTGTTGAAATAGTTGCAAAACTAGATCCTAGAACAGGTCAAGTAGCAGAAAAGAATCCACCATTCCTAAAGCAGGGCGACATAGCAATAGTGAAGTTCAAACCACTTAAACCAATGGTTATAGAGAAGTATAGCGACTTTCCACAGCTTGGAAGATTTGCAATGAGAGATATGGGTAAAACAGTTGGAATAGGAATTGTAATGGATATTAAACCAGCAGCAAAAACATAAAGAAGGACTGAAGACAAAATGTCGTCAATGGTTAGAATAAGGCTTTGGAGCACAGATTCAAACAATTTAAACTATGTGGTTTCACAAATAGTTGACATAGCAAAAAAAGCAGGTGTTAAAATAAGAGGGCCTGTACCACTACCAGTGAAAAGACTTGTTGTACCAGTGCCAAGACTACCACATGGCGAAGGAACAAAGGTTTGGGACAAGTGGGAGCTTAGAATACATAAAAGAATAATAGATGTAGAAGCAAATGAGCATGTAATAAGACAGATCATGAGAGTAAGGGTACCAGAAAATGTATATATAGAAATAGAAATTAGAAGAAAACAATAATTTTTAAACAACATAAGAATTCTACAAACTAAGGTAGATAAATACAAACTATGCAAATTTTGTGAGCGCCGGGGTGCCCGAGTGGTCTAAGGGGCCGGCCTTGAGAGCCGGTGGGGAACATCCCCGCGCGGGTTCAAATCCCGCCCCCGGCGCCAAAGATATTTTCCCTATTTTGTTGCTTTCAAATACATGTTTAAATTCAAGCCTCAATTCAATTTACAATAAATTTTATTAACTCTCTATACAATATTTTCATTGTATTCTGTAAAAAATTTTATTCTGTCTAAGTTTCTAATTAAGTGGTGAGGAGAGGTACCTATCTGACCTCCTCCTCCCAGACCTGAAGGGTGAGGGTTTCCTCAGGGCGGTTCATGATATTGGTTAAGGATGATCTCTTACACTGATGTGGCTATGCCTAAAAGGGGTGGAAGTAGTTTTGGGGATGTGAGTCTTGTGCTGTTGGACTCTAAAGAGTCTCATGACCCACCTACCGCTAAGCTTAGTAGGTGTTTGAAGGCTAAGTCCCTATACTCGATTATGAATGAACATAAAATGATTGAAATGGAAGTGTAGGGACAAACGGTAATAGCAATAGCAGTACTTTTGATGGTTGTTAGTACAATACTTTATGCAGGACCTGCATCAATAACATCATCAATCGCGAGTTTCTCAAAAAGTTTCTTCAGAATAATATATGAGAAGCCTCTATATTCATATACACAAGGGCTGTTCAATAGCATATCATCAATAAAAGAAGAAAGAGCATGTCATGGATACTGGATTCATCACCATATTGAGAAATCCACCTAGTTGTAGGTTTAATTTTAAATATTCATTTGCTATGGATGTTTACATAAAAGAAGAATTTCAATGATGGAAATTTAGAAAAGTCATAAAGTTTCTTGCTGACTATATGCAAAAAGTGAGAGTGATTTTCTTTACAACTTAAAAGCGGTTTCAAAGCAAATTTTAAAAGACTTAAAGTAGTGTTATGTTGATAGTGATTTAGATGTCATCGGCTTTAGGAGGAGGCTATAGACATATTGTGAGAATAGCTGAAACTGATATACAAGGTGATGTTAGCTTGGCCTGGGGTTTAGCGAGGGTAAAGGGCATAGGATACAACATGGCTATTGCAATTTGTAGAAAACTTGGTTTAGATCCAAACATGCTTGTAGGATATTTAAGAGATGAGGATGTTGCACAAATTGAGGAATTAATTAAGAATCCAATAAAATATGGTATTCCTAGCTGGATGTTGAATAGAAGAAAGGATTATGAAACTGGTGTTGATATGCATCTTGTTTCTTCTGAGCTCATATACTATGCTAGACAAGACATTGAGAGAGAGATTAGAATTAGGAGCTGGAAAGGAGTGAGACATTCACTAGGTTATAAAGTAAGAGGGCAAAAAACGCATACAACTGGGCGTGTAGGACCTGTTGTTGGTGTTCAAAGAAAGAAAGCTGCTCAGCAACAGCAAAAGTGATTTTTATTGTGGTGTAGGTTATGGGTGATCCAAGGAAATCTAGAAGAAAATGGGAATCGCCTGGCCATCCATGGATAAAATCAAGGCTGGAAGCAGAAATAGAGTTGCTTGGTACCTATGGTCTTAGAAATAAGAGAGAGCTTTGGATTGCTGAAACAATGCTTAGAAGAATTAAGCACTTAGCCAGGTCACTACTTGCTTTACCTGAGGATGAAAGAGAGAAGAGATTTCATCAACTAGTTACAAGACTTTACAACATAGGTGTTTTGTCAACACCTAATGCAACTATTACAGATATTCTCAATCTATCTGTTGAATCTATATTAGAGAGAAGACTACAGACGATTGTGTGGAGAAAAGGCCTTGCAAAAACGATTCATCAAGCTAGGCAATTTATAGTTCATGGCCATATAGCCATAAGGGGAAGAAGGGTCACATCACCTGGCTATCTAGTAAGTAGAGAAGATGAAAAATACATAAACTTTTATCCGAATTCACCATATGCAAAAACCAAAGTTGTTGAAGCATCTTAGACTATGGAGGTGGTAAAGTTTAATGTCTTTTGGAAGTAGAGAACTTAAATGGGGTATAGCACATATTTATGCTTCATTCAATAATACAATAATTCACATAACAGACATTAGTGGTGCTGAAACAGTTGCTAAAGGCTCTGGTGGCATGGTTGTTAGAGCTGATAGAGAAAAGCCAAGTCCTTATGCAGCAATGATGGTTGCTTATAGAGTTGCTCAAGAGTCTATGGAGAAAGGAGTTACAGCAATACATATAAGGGTTAGAGCTCCAGGAGGACATGGACCTAAAATACCAGGGCCAGGTGCACAAGCAGCTATTAGGGCTTTGGCTAGGGCTGGGTTTATTATTGGCAGAATAGAGGATGTTACTCCAATACCACATGACACTACTAGAAGACCTGGTGGTAGACGCGGTAGAAGGGTGTAGTTATTGAATATATCAGTTAGGGAGTGGAGCAACGAGGCTATAGAGCTTTTTGTTGATGAAGCTCCACTACCATTGTTAAATGCTATCAGGAGATATTCTCTTGCAAAGGTTCCTACATATGCCATAGACGAAGTTACTGTAGTGTCCAACACCTCGGCAATGTTTGATGAGATTCTTGCCCACAGACTTGCAATGGTTCCTTTGAGAAGTGAGGAAAGTATTGATAAGCTATCGTCAATTGATGTAACAACATGTGAGAAATGCTCTTTGGATTCGGAGGAGAAGCCTCCTAAGGATGTATGTGAAAAATGCTTTGTTAATATGTTCATTGAAGTGGAGGCACACGATAGTGAGGTAACAGTTTATTCAAGAGATATAAAATCTGAAGATCCATATGTAAAGCCTGTTTTCGATAATATACCAATAGTTATTCTTGCACCAGGACAGAGAATAGCTCTTGAGATTAGAGCTAGAATTGGTAGAGGTCTAGAGCATGCAAAATGGAGTCCTGCAACAGTTGCTGTTAACAGGAATTTAGCAAATATTGAAATAGATAAGAATACATGTGATGTATGTGGGAAATGCGTTGAGGTATGCCCTAAAAAAGTGCTTTACATAGATGGTAGTGAAGTTAAGATAAGAAATATTTTTGATTGTACAATATGTAGGCAATGTGTGTATGTGTGTCCGCATAAGGCTATAGCTGTTGAGGGCTTGAAGAATAAAAATATTTTAAGGATAGAGTCTAGTGGTTCTTTAGAACCTGAGACTATAGTTAGATTATCTCTCGAAATATTGAAGCAGGAAATCTCGCTTATTCAAAAATTTATTGAGACACTGAAAAAAGGTGGTGGAATGTGGGGAGAACAGGACCCACAAACTATATATTAAGAAAAACTATTAGAGAGCTTAGAAAAGCAGCTAAAGCTAATAGGGTAAATATTTGGAGGTATGTTGCTGAACTACTTGAGAAACCAGCTAGGAGAAGAATTGTGGTAAATGTTTACAAAATAAATAAGTATACTGTAGATGGAGATGTTGTAGTTGTTCCTGGCAAGGTTCTTGGGATAGGCAAGCTAGATCATAAAGTAACTATTGCAGCCATAAGCTTTTCTAAAAATGCTGTAGAAAAAATTATGAGTGTTGGTGGTAGAGCTATTCACGTTCTTGAGCTTGTTAAGGAGAATCCTACTGGGAGTAGGGTAAAGGTGATAATATGAGAGTTATTGAAGTATCCTCAAAAGAACTGTATACAAATGTGTTGTCTAGGAATATTCAGGAACTTGTTATTGATGCAGATTCGATGGTGCTGGGGAGATTGGCAAGCATAGTTGCAAAGCTTGCACTTATGAATATAAAGATTCATGTTGTTAACGTTGAGAAGGCTGTGTTAACAGGCGATAAGAACAGGGTTATTGAGGGCTATAAACTGCTATTTAATGTGAAAACGCATAAGAATCCCTATAGACATGCTATTCACAGACCTAGAAATCCGGTAACATTATTTAAGAAAACTGTGAAGAACATGCTTCCAAAACATAATTGGAGAGGTGTAGAGGCGCTCAAGAATATAAAAGCATATATAGATATTCCATCTAGTTTCCAGGAAAAGGATGTTGTAAAAATTGTTGATATATCTATATATAACCGAGAGGCAGAAAAATACATTACATTAGCTGAGCTAGCTAAGGCATTGGGTTGGCATCAGAAGGTGTAAAACTTTATGTCTCAAGAAAAGCAGGAGATAAATGTATTGGGAGCATATCCTCAGCTAGTTGCCGGAAAGAAAATTGTTCTTAGTGTAGGAAAGCGAAAAACAGCAATTGCACGAGCTGTTATAAGACCTGGGCAAGGAAGATTTAAAGTTAATGGTGTTCCTGTTGAGCTTTGGCCAATAGAACTAGCTAAGCTGAAAATGATGGAGCCTTTAAATCTTTTGAGTGAAAGTCTTAGAAATGCTGTTGATATAGATGTTCAAGTAGAAGGAGGTGGTGTTATGGCACAGGCATATGCAGTTAGAACAGCTGTTGCAAGAGGACTTGTGATATATTTTGAGAACCCAGTTATAAAAAAACTTTTTAGTGAGTATGATAGATCCATGTTGGCTGGAGATCCAAGACAAACAGAATCCGAGAAATGGATGAGATATAGCGCTAGAAGATTTAGACAGAAATCATATAGGTGAGAAGACTTGATAATACCAGTTAGATGCTTTACCTGTGGTTATCCAATAGGTGCTAAGTGGGAGGAGTTCAGAAAGCGTGTTGAGAATGGTGAAAATCCTTCAAAAGTCTTGGATGATCTTGGAATAAAGAGATATTGTTGTAGAAGAATGATGATATCCCATATAGAATTGTTTAAACAGGTAATAAAGTATGGAAATGTAAAGTAGGTGGGGGCATGTGGAGGAGGAGCAGAAGGCATTAGCACAACAACAAATAGAGCTTTTAGTTCCTCTAGAATTATATCTCCAAGCAGGAGTACATATAGGTACTCATACATGTACTAAGCAGATGGAAAAGTTTGTTTTTAGAGTAAGACCAGATGGGCTTTACATTTTAGACATTAAGAAAACAGATGAAAGGCTTAGAATTGCTGGAAAGTTCCTAAGCAGATTTGAGCCATCAAAAATAATGGTTGTTTCAACAAGGCAATATGGCAAACAGCCAGTATTGAAATTTGCTGAATTTGTTGGTGCAAAACCAGTTGTTGGTAGATTTGTACCTGGAACACTCACAAATCCAAAGCTTGAATGGTATTACGAGCCAGATGTTATTGTGTTGACAGATCCTAGAATAGATTCACAACCTCTTGACGAGGCTTTAATGGTTGGAATACCGATAGTAGCATTTGTTAGTACAGATAACAGGCTAGAAGGTGTGGATCTAGCCATACCAGCTAACAACAAGGGAAGAAAGTCTTTGGCTTTGCTCTATTGGGTATTAGCAAGGCAAGTGCTTCGAGAAAGAGGAAGCATAGGGCCAACAGATAATCTTCCTGTAACTCATGAAGTGTTCGAGTCCTCTACATAGAAATTCAAAGTGGTTTAATGGGTAAAGTTTTAAACAAAAAGTTTTCTGCACCTTTTCCAGTAATTGGAATTCCAATAAAAGGCTTCTACACACCATTTATTTCTATGCCTTCAAACATTGATTGTGTATTGATGTTAAAAATTGGTAAAGAGAAGAAAGGAGTCAAATTCACAAATTTAGAACCATTGGAAAAAAGCATTGATATATTGAGTTACATAAATATGTTACTAAGTGAATTGGGCTATGATGAGATTAGTGGAAGTATTGAAGTTTCTTGTAATAGCACTCTACCATCAATTTCTATTTTTGCAGTAACAACAATTGAAATAATAAAGAATTTGTTAGATGTAACTCCAAGAGATTATCTACTGGTTCTCAGAAATATTGCACCATTTGATGAGAAAGTATTGGGCGTTGATCCTGGCTATATAGAATCTCTTAGATGTTCTCATCTCTTTAATAGTATATGCATTGTTAAAGGCTTCAATGAAATTGTTAGATTAAAAAGCATGAAAATATCTATTGAGAAGAGTGAAGAAGTTGCATGTAACATAAAATCGTGTAAAGCCCTTGAGCATCCATATGATAACTATACCTTGTCATTATTCTATAAATTCGTGTCACATGTTATAGGTGTGTTTGCACAGATAGTTAATAGTGGTTCTGATGAGGATAGACAAAAGCTTGAAAAGCTCTTTAAATTGTATTTAGCATGGGAAAGCAGAATCGTCAAAGATTATTTGAATAATGAAATTAGTTATGATAAAATATGTGAATCAAAATCTGTTATGGATTATAGTTTCATAAGGTTTTTCAAAATTCACTTTGCATTCTAAAATAGCGGTGTTACTTACTTGGTGCTGGTCAATATTTTAAAGATTGGAGGCTCAGTAATAACAAATAAGGATGTAGAGTATTCTCTAAAAATTAGTGAGGTGTATAGAATAGCTTATGAAATAAGCAAAGCCTACAAATACTGTACAAAACACATGATTTTAATACATGGTGGTGGTAGTTTTGGTCATTCAACAGTTATAGAGCATGGAAATGTGGAAAAACCTTATTCAATAGCTCAAATAATCTGGTTTATGAAAGAATTGAATATGATTGTTACAGACGCTTTAAACGCATATGGAGTTCCAGCAGTGTCTTTTGATACTCACGCAATTTTTTATCGAGATTTTGATGGAGATCTTAAATGTTTTTACAAACCTCTTGAAAAAGCTTTAAAGAAAGATATTGTGGTTGTGTTATTTGGAGATATAATTTTTGGTGATAGGGATGCAGAAATACTATCTGGCGATGAAATAGCGTGGAAATTATCAACAATTTTTAAACCAAGTAGAATACTATTTGCAACTGATGTTGATGGCGTCTATGATAGAAATCCAGAAGAGCCTGGTTCTCGTCTTTTAGAGGTTGTTAGAATTAGTGAAGTAGGTTCTGTAGATATGGAGTCTAGAAAAAAGGTTGATGTGACTGGGGGGATGAAGGCAAAAATTCTACATGGTTTAAGGTATTGGAATAGTGAGTTGAGGGAGGTTCTTATTTTTAATGGTCTTAAAAAAGATTTTATTTTTAAGGCTTTGTGTGGGGAGAGTGTTTTGGGGAGTAGGGTAGTATTATGAGTATAGAGAATAGAAAGCAAGAACATATAGAGATGGCGCTTACACCTAATTCTCAAGGGCCTTTAACAACACTGTTTGAAGATGTTATATTAATTCATAATGCTATCCCTAATATAGCTTATGACAAGGTGGATACGTCAACAAGTTTCTTGGGGTATAAACTTGGAGCTCCAATAATAATTTCTGGAATGACTGGTGGTACTGAGAAAGCATATGAGATAAACAGGAGGTTGGCTGAGCTTGCTGAAGAATTTCGCATAGCTATTGGTGTTGGAAGTCAGAGAGCAATGATTGAAAATCCTTCTTTAGCATACACATACAAGATTGTGAGAGAAGTTGCAAGGTCAGTTCCAGTTATTGCTAACATAGGTTTTGCACAAATTAAGAATCTTAGCATGGATCAAATAGAAAGCATAGTTTCAATTGTTGAAGCCAATGCCCTTGCTATTCACTTAAATCCTGCACAAGAGCTTGTTCAAATAGAGGGGGATAGAGATTTTGAGAATGTTTTAGAATCAATTGAAAAGATTTTGTCAAGGCTTTCAATACCTGTAATAATCAAGGAAATTGGCAATGGCCTTTCAAAAGAAGTTGCTGAAAAGCTGTATGTAATAGGTGTTAAAATATTTGATGTTGCAGGTGCTGGAGGCACTAACTGGGTTAGAATAGAATTAATGAGAAGCTTAAAAAGTAAAACTGATGTAGCAAGAGTTGCTGAGGCATTTATTAGCTGGGGCATACCAACAGCTGCTTCAATATGTGAAGTTAGATCAGTTTCACAAGATATTATCGTTATTGGTAGTGGAGGTATTAGGTCAGGTGTTGATATTGCAAAAGCCATTTCCTTGGGTGCCGATCTTGTAGCTATTGCTCAGCCAATTTTGAAGAATGTGTTAATGGGAAAAGGTAAAGAATATCTAAATATCATAATAAATCAGCTAAAAATTGCAATGTCTCTTGTGAATGTGAGAAATATAGATGAGTTGAAGCAGTCTCCTATGGTGATCACTGGTAAATTAGCTCAATGGATTTGTGCAAGAAAATTAAAGCTAAGAAACAACTACGCTTATATATATTGTTATTGCTGAAAATATGGGGGAAGAATCATGGATTTAACAAGTTACGCTAGTATTATAGGTAAGAAAGTTGAGCAATTTATCTATACAGTTGTTAGTGGGCATCCCAAAAAACTTTATGAAGCATCTCTTCACTACATTAAAGCTGGTGGAAAAAGGTTAAGACCAGTAATAGTAGTGCTTTCTAGTAAAATTGGTGGTGGTAGTGAGGAGATAGCTATACCTGGTGCCGCAGCTGTAGAGGTTTTGCACACATTTACACTTGTGCATGATGATATTATTGACAAGGATGAGCTAAGAAGAGGGGTTCCAACGGTTCATAAGTTGTGGGGTGTTGAAATGGGTATTATAGCAGGGGATTTACTTTTTGCCTATGCATATAAGTGCCTAGTAAAAGCTATGGATTATGGTGTGCCAAGTGATAGAGTTGCTAAATCCTTGGACGCGTTAACAGAAGCAGCAATAACTGTTGCTGAGGGGCAAGCACTAGACATGCTGCTTCCTGAAATGCCTAATGCAAGTGTTGAAGACTATATAGACATGGTTTCAAAAAAGACAGCTGCACTATTTGCTTACTCAGCAAAAATTGGTGGGCTTTTAGCTGGAGCTGACAACGCGTTAATATCAAACTTGTTTAACGCCATGATGAATGCAGGCATAGCTTTTCAAATAAGAGATGACATTCTTGGTCTCATAGGTGATGAGAAAGTCCTTGGAAAACCTGTTTACAGTGATTTGAGAGAGGGTAAGAGAACAATTTTAGTAATCTATGCTTTGAAGAATGTAGATGAGAATAAAAAGAAAAGAATACTTAGTGTTCTTGGAAATAGAGATGCAGATGTGAATTCATTGAGAGAAGCAGCCCAGATTATAAAAGAAAGTGGTGCAATAGAATATGCTGATTCTCTTAGCGAGTTCTACGCTAACAAAGCTATTGAAATCGTTGAAAATGTGAAGGCAGCAGACACTGAAGCTCTTAACATGTTTAAGGAGCTTGTAATGTTTATGATAAGGAGAAACTATTGAATCTGAGGAAATAAATAAATGAACATGGAGCTAGGCTTTGAAGAAACATTTCCAATAGCTTACATAGATAAAGAGTATGTAGATCTACTTGCTAAGCAGCAAAGCATTTCTAATTATATAAACACTGCCTCAAAAATATACGTAGATACTGAGAAGAATTGTTTTAGTGTTGAGTCATTCAAGGAAAAAGGAAAATTATTTGCAGAATTTGTGGAGATAGTGTATGAGTATCTACCTAAACTAGCAATTGATTCTGAGAAAGGGGTTACAATAACAAAATTCGCAATTTACTTACCAAAATCCAGGCAACTGCTATATGTTAATGCTGGTACAAGGGTTTTTATTGTTGAAGCATTTGGTAGAAGTGTATATCCTCTTGTTTTAGAAGGTGAGAAAGTTTCTGAACATGATAAAATATTTTATATTGTTACAAACAAATTTGAGATAAGGGCTGTTAGAGCAGAAGCTAAAGGTATTGTTGTTTATGTTGGTGATGTGCTGGATCAAAGCGAAAATAAGATGATGGCTGTAATTGTTGGTGAGGAAAATGTCATCAGGTTTTCAAGATGCGATTAAACAACAAATAGAGAAATCAGCATTGAAATACGCTGTAGAGAATAGGTTAAAATATGGTGAAGCTAAGCAAGGACCTGTAATGAACAAGGTTTTAGGAGAGTTTAAAGAGTTTAGACACTTAGCAAGGGAAATAGCTGGAATAGTTGCTAATGTGGTGAAGCATGTTAACAGTTTAAGTGATTCAGAATTAAAGGATCTTGCAGAGAAACTTAGTTTAACAGAATCTCGAGAGTCTAGGAAAGAGGAAAGGGTATTACCACCTTTACCAAACGTTGATAAGTGGAAAAATGTTGTAACAAGATTTGCTCCCAATCCAGATTTTCCAATACATCTTGGAAATGCTAGAGCTGCTATTTTAAGTCACGAATATGCTAAAATGTATAAGGGAAAATTCATATTAAGGTTTGAGGATACTGATCCTAGAACAAAACCTCCTCTACCATTTTCATATACAATTATAGAAGATGATCTTAAATGGCTTGGAGTATTGTGGGATGAAAAATATGTGCAGAGTATGAGAATGGAGAAATATTACTCAATTGCGAAAAAGTTGATTGAGCTTGGCTATGCCTACATAGATTTGTGCAAAAGTGAAGTGTTTAAGGAGTATAGAAATGCTGGAAAAGCATGTCCTCACAGAGATCTTTCACCGGAGCAGCACCTAGAACTATTTGAGAAGATATTTGCTGGCGAGTTTGGTGAAGGTGAGGCTGTAATAAGAATAAAAACTGATTTGAATCATCCAGATCCAGCTATAAGAGACTGGGTCATGTTTAGAATTATAGACACTTCAAAAAACCCCCATCCAGTAACAGGGGATAAATATAGGCTGTGGCCAACATATAACTTTGCGGCTGCTGTGGATGATTATCTTCTTGGTGTATCACATATATTGAGAGGTAAAGAGCATGCTTTGAATACTGCAAAACAGGTATACATATATAAATATCTTGGGTGGAAATATCCGGAGGTTGTCAATTTTGGAAGAGTTGGATTGGAGGGGCTTATATTAAGCAAGACCTGGATTAAGAACCAACTAAAAATGAATCCAGAGAAGTTTACAGGTTTTGACGATATAAGATTTGCTACAATTTCGTCTTTGAGAAGAAGAGGAGTATTGCCTGAAACAATTAGGGAAATTATTTTAGGTCTTGGATTAAGCCCAGTTGATGCAAAAATTAGCTGGGTTAATCTAGCTGCAATCAATAGAAAGAATGTTGATCCAATAGCAAAAAGAGTCTTCGTTGTTTGTAATCCAATAAAACTACATTTAGAAGGTGTTAAAACACCTGTGGAAGTTGAGATACCTTATCACCCATCAAAAGATCTTGGCAAAAGAAAAATCATGTTGACAAAACCAGAGGTTTGGATATCTATAAAGGATGTGGAAAACATGAAACGGGGGGTTGTGATAAGGCTTATGGAGCTTTTTAACATAGTTGTCAAGGAACAAACAAAAGACTATGTAATTGCTTATTATCATAGTAATTCCTTGGAAGAAGCTAGAAAACATAATGCTTCAATAATTCAGTGGAGTCCCTGTGAGCAAAGCACCAAAGTTGATATTTTGAGGGCAGAAGGTATGAGGCTAAAAAGAGAGCGTTGTGTTGGAGAACAAGCATTGAAAACATTGAAAGAAGGAGAAATAATTCAAATGGTTAGATTAGGCTTTGGAAAAATAGAAAAGATTCAGGAAAACAAAATAACAATTATTTATACTCATGAGTAAAGGTTTTGAGGCTCAAAATATCTTAAATACCCGACTAATTCAGTACATATAGTAACTAAAGATGTGGAAGGGTTAAAAGATGTCGAAACCATTTTATGTAAAATTCGAAGTCCCTTCAGATGTAGCTGAGAAAGCATATCAAGCACTGAAAAAAGCTAGAGAAACAGGTGGAAAAATAAGAAAAGGAACAAATGAGGTAACTAAAGGTGTTGAGAGAGGTCTTTGCAAACTTGTGTTAATAGCAGAAGATGTTGATCCTCCAGAGGTTGTAGCTCACTTGCCATTGCTTTGCGAAGAAAAGAAAGTGCCATATCTCTATGTTCCAAGTAAGAAGAGACTAGGTGAAGCAGCAGGAATAGAGGTTTCTGCAGCATCAGCATGTATAGTAGAACCTGGTGAGGCAAAAGCTGAGTTAGAAGAGCTTGCTTCAAAGTATCAAGAGCTTCGAGCAAAAGCTGGTAGATAGCAACTTCAATAAAATCTAAAACTGAAAATAAATTCAATAAAATGTTTTTTACAATCAATTGATTTAATTAATGAACCACTAAGATTAGCTGGAAATTATGTGAAAGTTACTTATATCTTCACTTACCTTCTTACTGTAAGCTTTCTAGCTTCTCTTTCTGTCTCTCTGAGAATTATTATGTCACCAATTCTGACAGGGCCTTTAACATTTCTTGTTAGAATTCTTCCTTTATCTCTACCCTCTAGTATTCTAACCCTAACCTGAGTAACCTCACCTGTAACTCCTGTCCTACCGATTATTTGTACAACTTCAGCAGGAAAACCTATTCGCTCAACCACATTGATATCATATTCTTTGCTTCTATCCTCAACAGTTACATTAGACATTTTAAGCACCTTTCTAACAATGCTGTATCTCTGATATGTTGAATAGAGCTTTTAAGCTTTACCAAAGAATTAGAGTTTACTAAAGGTGTGTTTAGGCATGGTCTCTAAGCATGTGTGTAGCTATTGCGGAAAGAGCATTGAACCTGGTACAGGGCTTATGTATGTTAAAAACGATGGTAGTATAACATGGTTTTGCTCTAGTAAATGCTATAAAAACTATAGACTTGGTAGAGACCCAAAGAAATTGCCGTGGACAAAGCTATATCTAAGCAGGAAATAGAATAGATAATTCCAACCTCTACTAATGGCCTATAAGTTCTTTAGTATGTACATGTATTCAGGATCTTTATACGATTTAATTTTAAGTATCTCCTTAAGTGTATCAATGCTATCTTGAGTAAGCATTGCTTTAAACTTTGTTACAAGCAGTTTTGCATGTTCTAATGGAATATCAGTATACAGAATATCGCCTTCGTGAATATGTCGCCCAACCATAACATTGCCTTTAATTGATATTGCAACCTCTTGCCCCATCCTAGCCTCCTTTATTGGTTGCCCCATGTGCTGAATTTGCATTATTTCACCAATTCTTTTGCCATCTGCCTTCATTAAAGGAACACCAGGTTTTATAATACCTCCAAGCACCTCTACCCCAACTATTGCTGGATCGCTTCTTCTGAATATAAAACCTGGTAGAATCTTTATTTTTCCAGGTGATACCAAAGACTCAAATTCTTTCTGAAGTTCTAATTTCTTCTCATTTTCTACCCACTGTAGATATTCCTCTATAAGCCTATATATTATGTTGTTTGAGAACACTCTCAGATTCTCCTTCTTTACAAGATCCTCAGCCTCTGGCAAAGGTTTTACATTAAATAACAGTATGACACCAAGATATTTATCAGCTTTTGCAACAAGAGAAGCCTCTATAACATCTCTTTTTGTTAAAGGTCCCACATCAGCAATGCGTATCGATATACCTCTTTTGCTAAGTGCATTAATTATTGCTTCTAGAGTTCCCAAGGTGTCAGCTTTTACTACAACACCATTAACATCTTTTCTAAATCTCACAGTCTCAACTTCTTCTTGAACAAGTCTTTTGTATTTATCAATTTCACTTTCTTGTGGAACAACATATAGTGGAGAGCCTGCTACAGCATCTTCCAAATTTGGTGCAACAATTCTAATACCTGCTGCAGCAGATACTAATTCAACTGTTTTAAGCTCTGTTTTAGCAACTCTAATATCTGTTACTGTTTTTGGCATTAAAATAGCTCTAACCTTTGTGACTATGGGTCCATTAAGACCTGCTAAAATTATTGTATCCCTTTCCTGTATAATGCCATCATATAGAATAACATCTATAGCTGTTCCAAATCCTGGTTGCTCCTTAACTTCAAGAACAACACCTTTTCCAGGTCCCTCAACATATAAAAGCTTTTCACTAATATATCTTTGCGCCATTCCTGCAACAACTGCAAGAAGCTCAGCTATTCCCTCACCTGTTCTTGCAGATACTGGTACTATTGGAATTGTTTTCATGAAATCCCTAATTCTTTCAAAAATATCAGCAGAAATATCATAATTAGATAGCTGAGCAATGAGTTTATACATCAAACTCTCTAATCTCTTTACTGTTGCCTGATCTTGCTTCTTTAAACTAATAGTAATTGGTGTATCTGGATTTGGTTTCCACCCAGGTATTTTATCAATTTTATTTGCTGCTATAACAAATGGAACATTTCTCGACTTTAATATTTCTATGCTTTCTACAGTTTGAGGCATTACACCCTCATTAATATCTATAACAAGTATTGCAATATCAGCAACGCTTCCACCTCTTTTCCTGAGATTAGAAAAAAGTTCATGGCCAGGAGTATCAATGAATAGAAGCCCAGGTATTGTTAGTTTAAGAGGTATAATCTTTTTAAGAGGCTCAGTAACTTTTTCAATAACAGATATTGGAATGTTGCTAGCACCTACATGTTGTGTCATTTCCCCTGCTTCCTTCTTTACAACAGCAGTACCTCTAATCTTATCTAGTAAAGTTGTTTTGCCGTGATCAACATGACCAAGCACAACTACTATTGGTTGTCTAAGCTTTTTTGATAAACTCACTATTAACACCCCTAGCTAATATTTTCAATTTCAGAATATAAGGTCTTTTATAAAAGATTTTCAAAACAGCTTTTTAGGGTTTGTTTAACAGATTTAGCTTATGAAAAGTGAAGAATGAGGTGTTCAAAAGTAAATGCCAGACTTTAAAATTGTTGTTTCAGATCCCAGAGCTAAGGAGCTAAGAATAGTGCCAGTCAAGGTTGTTGGTGTACCGAATCTTGAATATAGTGAAAAACACAAGGAGCAAAGAGAGCTTGTAATTGGCAAAGCTAATCCAAAGTTAATAGAGTTGCTTAATCCAGAGCTTGGAGTTGTAATAATTAGAATATGGAAGAATAGAGCAAACAATGAAAAGGTTAAAATAGCTGCAAAGATTGTACCTGATTCATCACTAGAAATTCAGGTTATTGCAGTTCCAGAAGCATTATTGCGTGAGAAAATAGGGGCTGGAGAAGCTATAGGTGAGGTTTTTAGAGCTCCAGCATTTCAGATAAGAATAAGTGGTGGAGAAGCTTCGAGGCTTATTGGAATGAGGATTGGTGATAGAATAGATGGGTCTGTAATAGGTTTTCCAAATATTGTTCTAGAGATTAGAGGTGGATCTGATTTAGCAGGATTTCCGATGAGAAAAGACATAAGTGGAGCTGTCAAAAAATATGTTCTCTTATCTTCAGGTCCTGGTTATAGACCAAAAGAGGAGGGAGAGAGAAGAAGAAAGCTTGTAAGAGGCAACACAATTTCAGAGGATATTGTTCAAATAAATACTGTTGCCATATTTAAAAGTGTAAAATAAGTATGTTTTTAATTCTCTAAACGAGATTTTCTGTTGTGGTGTATTTAATGTCTAGTTCAAGAAACTTTATACCAAGCATTATAATTGGTGTTGTTGGCCATGTTGACCATGGCAAAACTACGCTTGTTCAAGCATTAACAGGTATATGGACTGCTCGATATTCAGAGGAGCTTAAAAGATCCATGACGATATACTTAGGTTATGCCCAGACATCTATATTTCACTGTAGTAATGCAGAGCCTCCAGACTCCTACGTAACATCTGCTAGTTCTTGTGGTGAAAACGCAGAGCCTAGGTATTTAAAAACTGTGTCCTTTGTTGATGCTCCTGGTCACGAAATTCTCATGTCAACAATGCTTTCAGGAGCATCTTTAATGGATGCTGCAATAGTTGTTGTAGCAGCCAATGAACCTTGTCCTCAGCCTCAAACACGTGAGCATGTCAAAGCTTTAGAAATTCTTGAAATAGATCAGGTTGTAGTTGTTCAAAATAAGGTTGATGTAGTTTCAAGGGAAAATGTTATGACCAACTATAGACAGATAAGAGAGTTTCTAGAAAGTACACGATATTCTAAAGCACCAATAATTCCTGTAAGTGCTCTTCACAAAGCTAATATAAATGCTGTTGCAATGGCTATTGCAAAGCTTTTTAAAGAACCTGAAAGAATTCTTGGAAAACCTGCTATAATGCAAATTGCTAGAAGCTTCGATGTTAATTTGCCTGGAACAAGACCTGAGAAATTGGTTGGTGGTGTTGTTGGAGGAGGGCTTGTAAGAGGTGAGATATCTGTTGGTGATGAAGTTGAGATAAAACCTGGTGCAAGAATTGAGACAAAGGGCAAGGTTAAATATGAGCCACTAGTAACAGAGGTTGTAAGTATTAGATATGGAGATATGGAATCTGATGTGGCTAAACCAGGTGGTTTAGTAGCTATAGGAACAAAGCTTGATCCTTCATTAACAAAGAATAATAGGCTTGTTGGTCAAGTTCTTGGACATGACGTTCCAGATCCTGTTAACGACATTTCAATAGAGTATAGAATGCTGGATAAAGTAGTAGGGGCAAGAGAGCTTGAGACACCACCTCAGCTAAAAAATAGAGACAAAATAATACTGATAGTTGGTACTGCACCTACAATTGCTGTTATTCAAAAGATTTCAAGTGATGTGATGGAGGTGAAAACAGAAAATCCCATAGTTGTTTTCGATAAAAGTAAGGCAGCCATATTGGCACAAGTAAAAGGTAGATGGAGACTTGTTGGCTGGGGGAGTGTAAAATAGCAAACTGCTTTGCAGTCATAGATACAAATGTGCTTTTATTAATTGCAGAAGGACTTGCTTCTTTTGATAGTTTTTATGAAGTATTAGAAGGGTGTGAACCTGTGATCATAACTCCAGTTCTTCAGGAATTAAAGAAACTTGTAGAAAATGCAAGTGATAAGAAATCTAGACTTGCTAAGTGGGTTCTTGAAAATGTTATTTCAAGACTGAGGATTGTGGAATTTAATTTCCAAGGAGCCGTAGATGAGGCGTTGATTGCTTATGCAAAAAATTTACGTAATCAAGGCTTCAGAGTGTTTGTAGTATCTACAGATAAGAAAGTTCGGGAAAAAGCTTTGAAAGAACATATAGATATAATTATATATAAATCATCGAAGAGAATGTTTGAATCTCTATAACCATAAGCTTTTAAGTTTTGTATAAATTGTAGAAAGTACTTGGGATTATTTGGTGAAATTATTTGTTTAGGATATACAGGCTTAGAGATATTGTTAGAATAGATCCATCGAAAATCAACAGACCATTAGAAGAAGTAGCACTAGATGAGTTGAGAAAGAAGTATGAGGGATTGAAAGATAAAAACCTTGGTATAGTGATTGCTATAACCGATGTTAATGTTGATCCAATGGGTTATATACCAATTGGTGATGGAGCACCATACCACAGAGTAGAGTTTACAGCTATTACTTATGTTCCGCTTGTTAATGAGGTTGTAGAAGGTGAGGTTGTAACAGTTGGGAGAGGTGGGGCAACAATTTCTCTTGGTCCACTTGAGGGATTTGTTCACATACAGCAAATAGCTGATGATGATGTTTCTTATGATGTTGCAAGAAATGTTATTGTTTGTAAAAATACAAAGAGATTTGTAATGCAAGGTGATATGGTTAGAGCAAGAATAACTAGTGTTTCCCTAGGTGCTGTAGGTAAACCACCTAGAGTTACAATGACTATGAGACAACCATATTTAGGAAAACTGGATTGGTTATCAAAGAAATAATTTTTCATGTAATTGTGTGATGAGCCTTGTAAGGACTGAATCAAATGATGTGACTGGGGATGCTGATTAAATGGTTTGGATTAGTAAAAGAGAAATAGCGTACTATATAATTCTCAGAAAAGCTTTCAATAACAGAACCTTTAACTTAGGCGAGGCACTTGATATACTATCCCTTTTTGGGTCAAAAAATATTGGAAGAAAAACTATAAAAAAACTCGTAAAAAAAGGATTTATAGAAAAAGTTGATGAATTGAACTACAATGTTGTTGAAATTGAAAAAGCCTTTGAAAAACTTTTAAATCAATACATGATGCAAAGACTCTTTAAAAACCTAAAGTCGAAAGGATACAATGTAAAAATTGATGTAAAAAACAACAGCATTGTTTTAACTACATGTGATCAAACTCTTGAAAAGGTAATTAAAATTCTTAATTTCATTAGTTTATCAGTGGAATGCGAAGAATATCCAGTTTCCTCTACACTATGATATAGTAAGTAATTAAGCTGTAATATATTGAATAGTATGGTGGGAATTTCTAAAAAAGTTTTATATGAGTATATTGTGTGATGCTCTGCTCTAATCTTTCTTTGATATAACTATTTCTATGGTTGAAACTCTGCTTTGTCTGCCATCACTGCCAGTTATTGTTTGACTGCCAATTGTTATATTTTTAACCTCTATCTTTCCTGGAAGGAATCTGTTTCTAACAATTTCTATGGCATCAACAGCTTTGCTTATAGCTCTACCTCTAGCCTTTACAACAACTTCATTTACTCCCTGGTTTAATAATGTTAACATTGCTAGGACATAGTTCATTACAGGTTTTTTACCAACAAGTACTGTGTTTGCAGATGTGGGTGTTTGCGACATTGGTTTTCAACCCTTAGTTTTATGTCTTTTTGTTCTTAGTAAGTTTTAGAATGACTAGGGATTAAAAATTTATTTGCTGTAATGAGAAATTGTGATGCAAACTATATTATTAATAATTGTTATGAATCCATATATTGCTTTGCAAAGTGTATTAGCTTTGAAGAGATTTTCCATTATTCTAGATAACAGATATTTAAATTCAAGAAGTATAAGCATTAATTTTATAACAAGTTTTTCTGCTAATATGGCATGAACCTTAGTTTTTTTCTAAAATCTTCTTGAAAGAGTTAAGCTTTAGCATTGGGTATCAAGTTGCTGATGATAGAATATAGGAATGGTTTTAGCAACTATTGTAGGCAATTGAATGAGCTAGGAAGTAAAGCTGTAGTTGTGTGTATAAGAAAAGATAGTACCTCTTCTTTTTTTGAGGATCTGAAAAATGTTATTGAAAAGGAGATTGTATTCTTTAAGGATTTTTTTAAGCAGTGTACAGGGTATGAGATGAGATCTTTTCAAGAGTATTGGAGCAAGAAGCTATTATTTGGAGAGTCCTTTGCACTTGTTGCTCCAACTGGTGTTGGCAAATCAACTCTTTTAACTGTTTATGCACTTTACAAGACTTTGTTTTATAATAGCAAGGTTTATATGATTGCTCCTACTAGAGAAATAGCAAAACAATTGCATAGAAAAATAGTTAGTTATGTTGAAAATATTAAAGACTTGGGATATGATGTAAAAAAGATAAAGATATTGTTGTATGATTCAACAGCTAGGAATAGTGAGGAAGTAAAAAACTCTATAATGAATGGAGACTTTAACGTTTTAATAACATCAGCTGCTTTTCTTTCAAGACATCACATGCTTATAATGGATAAAAAAGTTGATGTTATTATTGCAGATGATCTAGATTCTATTTTAAGAAATTCTAAAAATGTTGATAGAGTTCTTCACTTGCTTGGATTCGATGATGAGATAATAGAAATAGGATTGCAGTTAGTGAAAATGAGACAGAAAATGCTTGTAGCAAAGATTTCAAAGGGATTAGAATATGTTGATGAAATTAGAAAAGAGATGCTGGAGCTGGAAGCATCTCTTAAAGATAAGTTATCAAAAGTCACAACACAACTTGTAGTTGCTTCAGCAACTGGAAGATCAAAAGGAATAAAGGCTCTTTTGCTGAAAGAGCTTCTTGGTTTTGATGCTGGAGCTGTTTTTGAGTATCTGAGAAATGTAGATGATGTATATATTGATTTGAATAGAATTGATGAAATTGTAGACATAGTTAAAACTATTGGAAGTGGGGTAATATTTGTTTCAAATCTATATAAAAACTTTGTTGATAAATTAACAGATTTGTTAAGCAGAAACAACATTAGATTTGCTATAGCGAAGAGTGGCAATAAAGCAGTTGACAAGTTCAGAAAAGGTGAAGTTGATGTTTTAATAGGGTCGGCATCATATTATGGAATCCTTGTTAGAGGTCTTGACGAGCCACAAAGAATTAGATTTGCAGTGTTTATTGGAGTTCCACATACTATGAAAAAACTTGATGATGCTTTGAATAATGTTAGATTCATGTTCATTCTACTTAAGACGCTTAAAAACTATGGGCTGAATGTAGATGAGGATTTGAAGAGAGTTGTTAATATAATCCAAAATTCAACTCCTGCACAACTTATTCTATACTCAAAAATGTTAAGAGGAATTCTCGAACCACAACAAAATGTGCATGGTGTTGTCGATAATGTAAATATCTTAAAAATTGTAAAGAACAAGCTTGTTTCAATAGTAAAGCATTTGCTCGACAAACAAAGCCACATATTAGTAGAAAACTATGGAATAATAGTCAAGGATGACAATGGACAAATTCAAGTTGTCAAACCAGATTTGTTTACCTATATTCAGGCAAGTGGTAGAACATCTAGAATTGTTGGAAAGAGCAAGTGCTATGGTGTTTCGATAGTTTTTGAAAAGTATCACGAACTTGTTAAGATACTTGAGAGGAGACTTAAGAAAATAACCTTGTTTAATGGGTTTAGAGGGTACAGTAAAGAGTTTATTTACGAAGCTTTCAAAAAAATTGTTCAGAGCAGAGCTGAAGGTGGATCTGCCGATGGAATTCAAATTGAGAATATAAAACCCATTTTAATAGTTGTTGAATCACCTACAAAAGCTAGAACTATAGCCTCAATGTTTGGAAAACCTGTTAAGAAAATTTATGGAAATATAATTGTCTATGAAACTGTTATACCACTTGAGGACAGAGTTTTTGTAGCCATGGTTACTGCTACACTTGGACATTTAACTGACTTAGTTGTTGATGAAGGCTTTCATGGTGTTAAGGAATTGGGGTCTGGAGGATATGCTGCAATATATGATTTCATAACAAAGTGTAGAAACTGTGGAGCACAACACGTTGGAGCCTTTGACTCATGTCCTTATTGCAACTCTTTCGATGTTTACACATCAGCTTCTATTTACAATGTATTGAAAAAACTTGCTTCAGAGGTTAGTGCCGTTTTCATAGCAACCGATCCTGATACAGAAGGTGAGAAAATTGCATTTGATGTTTACAACTTAATCTATAGTTATAACCAAAACATTTACAGAATAGAGTTTAGAGAGGTTACTAAAAACGCCATTCTCTCAGCACTTAAAAATCCAAGGAAAATAGATTTGAATAAGGTTCTAGCTCAAATCACCAGAAGAATAGCTGATAGATGGATAGGATTCGAGCTTAGCATGTATCTTCAAAACATGTTTAACAAGCCTTGGCTTGGTGCTGGAAGAGTACAGTCACCTGTTTTATTATGGACTGTCAACAGATATGTTGAATATAAAGCAAATCAAGGTCATGCAATAGTCGTTACAATTCTTGGATATAAACATAAGCTATTTTTAGGATCCATAGACAAGGCTAAGGCTGAGGAAATAGCTAGGAGAATCTATGAAAAAGGTGTGAGAATAGCTGATGTGAAATACGAGGAAATCGTCTTGAATCCGCCACCCCCATATACAACAGATACTTTATTAGCAGAAGCAAACATGCTTTATGGGTTTTCAGCATCGAAGACAATGTCATTAGCTCAAAACCTATTTGAAATGGGTTTAATAACCTATCATAGAACAGATTCAACAAGAATTTCATCAATAGGCATGGCCATAGCAAGAGAAGCATTAGAGAAAATGAATTTAAGTGCTTTTTACATGCCCAGGTCATGGGATAGGAATATAAGAGGTGAAGACGCACATGAAGCAATAAGACCAACAACGCCATTGAATTCCGAGGAAGTTGTTGAGGCTATTATGCGTGGTGAACTAGGATTTGCAACAAGAATATCACACGATCATTTAAAGCTTTATGACCTTATATACAGAAGATTTTTGGCAAGTCAAATAGTGCCTGCAAAAGTATTGTATGCTACAATAGTTATGGATTTTGATGGAATTATACAAACTATTTCATTACCTGTGGATATAATTGAGCAAGGATTTACATTTGCCTATCCAATTAAAATATACAATCAATTCAGAAAACTTTCAGCTGGCACTATCATAAAGATTGATCATGTTGAAGTGATAAAAACATCTAGTGTGAGACTCTATAAAGTTTCAGATTTAGTGTCGATGATGAAAAGCCATGGAATTGGAAGGCCAAGCACATATGCAAAGGCTATAGACAATAATGTTAGACATGGCTATATGATTCTAAGTAAAAAGAAAAAGGTTGCAATTCCAACTAAATTAGGTTTAGATGTCGCTGACATACTTTCAAGAGAATTTCTAAATTTAGTTGGAATTGAATTTACGAGAAACCTTGAAAAACTTATTGATGAAGTCGAGAAAGGATCTATTGATATTAAAGATGCACTTGCATTTATAAAATCTAGAGTTGATGAAATATGGATTAAGACACATGATAATCATTTAACACATTTAACACAATTTGATTTAATTTCAACATCTCTCTAAATAAATATTACTTAGCAAACTAAAATTTACTGCTAAAGCTTTATTTCTTTGCAATAGATATTTTTATATATGAAACTCTTCTTCCTTTAATCAATAGGCTTCCTATCTCAACATTCTTAAGCGTTACTCTATCACCTAATCTTGAAGCAAGTGTGTTGTATAGTGTAACTGCTCTATGTATATGTCTCCCTCTACCAAGAATTTCAATGACATCAGCCTCTCTATTCAAACTCACTATAGCTTCAAGCACATATTCTCTTAGAGGCCTATTTCCAAGCACAATTGTTTTTGTATTGCCAGTAGGTGCTGTACTCATGTTAAAAACCTTCTAGTAAAGCATTTATACACAGCTATAAAATATAAATTTATCATTTTGTAGCAATATTATTTTAGGTTTAAAAATTTTGTGCTGTAATGAGTATTGACTAGGAGGTGTATTTATTATAGCAGATACAGATACAAGTTTTTTAGTACTAACATGGAATGATTTAATGGCACTTAGTCTAGAGCTTGCAGAAAAGATATTTTTGTCAGGCTTTAGACCAAGCATCGTTGTTGCAATTCTTAGAGGAGGTTACATTGTTGCAAAACTTGTTAGTGATTATCTTGGTATAGACGAAATAGCAACAACAGAGATAAAATTTTATAGAGGTATCGGTGAAAAGGGTGAGAAACCCATAATATCCACACCTCTTATTCGCAGCATAAAAGATGAGAAAGTTCTTATAGTAGATGATGTTGCAGACTCTGGTAGAACCCTTCAAGTGGCTATAGATCTTGTGAGAATATATGGAGCAAAAGAAGTAAAAACAGCAACTCTATATCTAAAGCCATGGTCTATAACAGTACCAGATTACTATGTTGCAGAAACAAGAAGCTGGATTGTTTTCCCATGGGAAGTAAGTGAAATTTTGAGAGAATTAGCAAAAAAGCTTGGAGGTTTCGAAAAAGCTATAAGCATACTCAACTTAGAGAAATACTATAACAAAGAAATAATAGAAAGAATAGTAAAAATAGCAAAACATAAAGCTTAAAGCCTCTGAACAATAATAAGATTATTGCTGTGCCGCGGTAGTATAGCCCGGTCAAGTATGCGGGCCTTTCGAGCCCGTGACCCGGGTTCAAATCCCGGCCGCGGCACTAAACACATAACAAACAATATTTTATTTTATTATTTAAATAATAGTAAACTTCTATAGTTATGTTAACAACTACATTACATTAAGAAACTTAGTTTTGTAATTAAGGATCTTGCCTCTAAGTTGTGAATGGAAGTTGAGTTAAAATCAGAAATAGTTTTCTATTGTTAATCTTATATACAAATATTCTTCACTACAATACATGGCTATTTCTTTAGGCAACGTGTTTTTATCTGTACATGGTATTGCAACTTCATGATTTTTGAGTAGAGCTTCTTTGATTCTTTGTGGCAACATTTCAATGTTTATTTGACCAACATGTCTACATATTGAGATGTGTGTAAGGAAATGTCTATATGTTGATGTATCAGGTGACTTGATTTCACATAGCCTGATACTAGCTTTCAACAACTTTTGTGACCTTTGAAACTTTTTGTTTGACATAGCCAAGCGCTAACAAAAGTCCATAGATTATGGCCTCCGGCCTTGCAGGGCATCCAGGAACATATACAACCCTATCTATTTCTACTCCTTGCTCTTTTAGTATTTCTTTTAGCTTTGGAAATCCTCCTATAGTTGAATATGTATTCCACCAAATTCCTCCACCAACAGCGCAAGAACCTATGGCAACGACTATTCTTGGTCTTGGAACAGCATTTAATGTTCTTATAACCTTTGGAAGCACCTCTCTCGTCACAGGACCTGTAAACAATATCACATCAGCATGCCTAGGAGATGCAACTAGTTTTACCCCAAATCTTTCAGCATCAAAGTATGGGGTTAGCGCATCAAGAATTTCAATATCACATGCATTACAAGATCCACTATTCAAATGGAAAACCCATGGACTTCTTCTAATGTTCTTCAACTTCTCATCTAATTTCATGTAGAAGCGCCAAATCTAATGCTAATTGCTTTAGCAAAGAGTTTTTTTCTACAATCTGAACATAGATTAATGTATTCTTCTGAAACAGGTTGAGACTTTATAACACTTCTAAGTTCGGATGTAGGCCCTATAGGCTTTCCACATATAGAACACTTACTCGTTCTATGAATAACATATTCCTTAAGATCTTCAAGATCTGTTGATGCAAGTTCGAATTCCTTTGTTACACTAATGGCGTTTGCCGGGCAAACGTCAGCACACATTCCACAGAATATGCATCTTCCCTTGAAATATTCTATGATTATATTATCTTTTTCAAACTTCATAGATAAAGCATTTGGTGGGCAAATCAATACACAGGCTCCACATCCCCAGCACTTTGTATTATCTATGCTTATAGCACCTCTAAATGATTCTGTAACTAATGGAGCTCCAAATGGATATTTAATTGTAACCCTACCTGTCTTCAATCCAATTGTTACGATTTTAGTTAATTTAGCTATTTTATCTACTTGCATATCTCCTCCCATAAAACAAATTCACAAATTTTTTAGAATCTGATTTAATATCATGTATAACTATTGCTCTATCTGTACATGAAAAACAGGGATCTATACTTGCAATAGTTAGAAATGCATCTGCTAGTGGAGCTCCTCTTAACATAACTTTTAAAGCAGGAAGATTTTGATATGTTGGAGCTCTAACTCTCCATCTATAAGGTCTTCCCAAGCCAGTTATAATGAAATGCAAATCTTCACCTCTAGGCGCTTCCACAGCTCCAACAGCTTTTCTAAAAGGTGGAATTTCATAGGATTCCACAGCTATAGGTCCTTTGGGCAAAGCATCTAGAAGCTGCTCCACAATGCTAATACTTTCAAAAACTTCATCAATTCTCACTAAAGTTCTTGCTAAGTTATCTCCCTCGCTATATACAGGCACTTTAAACGAGGTGTATCTGTATGCAAAATATGGATAGTTCTTTCTAACATCTCTTTCAAGACCAGAACCTCTTGCAACAGGTCCTACAACACTTAATTTTCTCGCATCTTCCTTGGGTAAAACACCTGTTCCACTTGCTCTTTTAACTATCTCAGGTACTGAAACCAAAACATCTACAACTTTCTTGAACTCATCTCTAACATTCCTCAAAATTTCCAAGGCTTTTCTCTTCTTAGACTCATCAATATCTCTTCTAACACCACCAACAATATTTATTCCATAAGTTTTTCTAGAACCTGTTAAAAGCTCTGCAAGCACCATCACTGGTTCTCTTATTCTCCACAACTGCATAAATCCAGCATCATAGCCTAGAATATGTGCTGCAATGCCAAGCCATAGAAGATGGCTATGAATTCTTTCAATCTCTAAAACAATTGATCTTATAAATTGTGCTCTTTCAGGTACTTCTATTTTTGCTGCTTTTTCAACTGTTAACACATAACATGATGAATGAACAAACCCACATATACCACAAATTCTCTCAGCTAAAAACGGAATGGTTTTGTATGTGAATCTAGGAGATTCAGCAAGTTTTTCAATACCTCTATGAACATGAAAACCTCTGTAAAAAACATCAACAACTTTTTCACCTTCAACATAAAGTTCAAAGTATTCAGGTTCGTGAAGTATTGGATGGTAGGGGCCTATGGGAAGACCAACCTCCTTCGGAAGCTCTTCATCAAATTTGCTAAACTCACTCTGAGGTCTGTAATCATATGAAAAATCTTTTCTAAGTGGATAAACATTTTCAGGCCAATCCTGTGGAAGAATAAACTTTGGCTTATCTTCATGACCACTTATCCTTATACCAACCATATCCCTTGCTTCAAGCTCACACCATTCTGCAGGTGGAACAATATCTGATATTGTAGGTGTATAGTCTTTATCAGAACCTGATACTTTCACAACAACATCTACACCCATTTCATCAAGTCCAAATATGTGATACAATGTGAATCTACTGTTAATCTCTCTTTCATCAACTCCTGCACATGTTTTTAGAAATGCATTATTTTCGTAAAGCCATTTTGCAAACTCCTTCAAATTATCTTTTGTAATTTCAACAATTACTGTATTATCTGAAACTGTTTCTATAAATCCACCCAAATCCTTAATTTTATTTTCAATTGCTTTGAGATTAGATGATAAACTCATACTATTTCACCGTAAGCATGTAAATTAAAAGTGTTAAAATCATTAAAATAATCATGGTCTTAAGCATAGTTGCAGGCCCTATATCTACACGAGTTCTAGCAAGTATAATACTAATGATGCTTGTGGTTATCCATATAATGAATGTTAACAAGGTTATTACAAAGAATGTATATAGCTCTAAATGCACGTTAAACAACTTGAGAAGAACATAGCTAAGAACTTCTGAAAGAACATATCTTTTAATATGGAGAGAATACATTGCAACTCCTAGCAAAGGTCCTGAAAGCTCTATATTTACTCCACTTGCAATTTCTGGTTCTGCTTCAGCAATATCAAAAGGTATTCTGCTACTAAGAACATAGCAAGACAAGGCTATTATAATCAACAACATTAATTTTAAAGGAAGAGAAGCATTAATGAAAAGAACTGTGGCAAGTGATGGCAAGAAGAAGGATTCTGTAGATAAAACAATATGAAATTCTCTAAAAACTCCTATAGAGGCAAATGGATTATTAAGGGCTATTGACCTAGTTATAAAGAATGCTGTAGATATTGATAGAAACACTATGAAAAGAGTCTTTACAACTATTAAATTGTTGAATAGAATTAAGATTTGAAGAAGTATAGCTGTTGAGGCTATAAGAAAAAGTTCTAACATTGTAATAATGAGTATTCCATAACCCGTTATAACAAGTTCTTTACTAAACAACTTAGCTATGTCAAACCAACTTTGTAGTAAGCTTCTAATAAAACCTCTTGGCCCTACTCTAGACTGAATTAATGATTTAACTTTTCTTTCAATGCTATCATAAATAGGTGCTAAGAGAAATGGCAAAAGCAATATTAACAAAATACTAATGAGCACCAAGTATTATCACCATTATGAGAAACGCTATTGTTAATAAAATCCCTGCCCAAAGAGATGAAAGTAAAAGTGATTTTTCGGCTGATTGCTGCAAGAATTGCACAAATATTGAGAAACCCTTAGCTATTCTAGCCACCCCCTCCTCGACATTGTGAAGATAAAAGATTTCTCTTATCTTTTCAGCATTTGAAAGATAAGACATTTTTACTGGAAATATGGACTTTTTTATCTCAATACCATAGACTATCCTTGGCGCTAAAGTTGATACTCTATTACTTTTCCCAGAAACTTCTTCTAACTTTTCTTCTCTCCTGTTATTCAAGGTCTTGCACCACCAAGCCAACTCTCAGAAACTCTAAAGATTTTTTGAGACTTATATACAATATATATTACCAGTATTAAGAATATTAGCGAAATTGTCATGATCATACCCAAAATAGTTCCATAAATTATTTGCTGCTCAAATAAAATTGAAAATGATAGTGCAACAGAAATTGCTATTGTTGTAACCACTGGTAAAGCTAGCTGTCTTAATAAATTTAAATCTATTCGAGGAAGTATCCTTATTGTTGAAGAGCCAAAGTGCGTCATCAGGTATTTAGCTCCATATCCTATGCTAAAAACAATTTCAATAGCTACAACAATAAGTAGAACAACTATTGGCGAAGCTGATATGAGGTTAGTTACAAGTGAGAGTATTGTTAAGAATTTTGCTAGGAAACCTGGGAGTGGGGGGACACCAATAAGAGATAGAATTGATAGTAAAACTGCAGTACTTTCTAATGGATATACTCTGGATATGTATCCTAAGCTTCCAATATCTCTTGTATGAGCAATTATTTCAACAACTCCTGAATCCATAAACAATGCAGCTTTGAAAAATGCATGCGCCAGTACATAGAATAAGGTTGCTTGCAAAGCCTCAACAGAATTAAACTTCACATACATGCTTAGCAAAATACTCATAACACTTGTATGCGATATTGTGCTATAGGCTAGAATCCTCTTTATATCTGATTGTGCAAGAGCTAGTAATCCACCATATACAGCTGTGATGCTTCCACAAATCATTAGGGTATATACATAAACATCTTTATTTATCGATGGATATAAAGATAACAGGTAAAGTCCATAAATTCCCATTTTAACCATAAGCCCAGATAACATTGAAGATGCAGGTGCTGGAGCTATTGAATGAGCATCTGGTAACCAAAAGTGTAAAGGTGCTATAGCAGCTTTAGCTAAGAATCCCACAACACATAGAATTGTTAGTATAGGTGAGCCTTGTATTGCTGGCTCAATACTTGTTATACTCACTGTATATGCTTTTTCAACACCTGTTAATGCAATTAATGCAAACAATGTTATGTCTGCTGGAACCATTGACACTAGGAGATACCTTATACCTGCTTCAAGAGCATTTCTATTACCTTGTGTAAACCACTCAAAAGTTATTAGTACAAATCCTATGAGTTCTGCAATAATCCAAAACGTAATAAACTCTATCAAGTATTTGGATATAAATGTGAATGTAATTGAAAGCGAAAAAGCATCTACAATTAACTGTAAATAAGGTAGTCCATACTTGTGTTTAGCATAGTTAGCTGTATATATTGAAACAATACATGCTATTACACAACTGGAAATGGCAAGTATTTTAGCAAAGATATTTTCAACAAACAATAAGGTGTAGAGCAAAATAAGAATATATCCAAGAATTCGAAGAATTGCACCATGTTTTTTATCAAATAGTTTTGCAGAACCACCTAATAATATAAGTATTGTTGAAAGAATATATGTAGTATATCTATATAGGTCTGCCAAAGCTTGTCACAGCCCCTATAATTTTTGCTAAAGCTCTTTTCTTAGCCTCATCAAATACGAATTGAGGAGTGCTAATGACTATGGCTTTTGTTGGACACATGACACTGCATGCAGGTTCTAAACCCTCGCCTCTGAGTTTTCTACACAAATCGCACTTCATTGATGTTTTTGTAACTACATCTAGCTCTGGTATTCCATAGGGACAGGCATAGAGACATGCCATGCAGCCAATACATCTAGATACATCAACATATACAGCCCCACTCTCATCTCTTCTCATAGCTTTTGTTGGACAAACCTCTACACATGGTGCTTTGGCGCAGTGAAAACATGATATTGGCTTTATCAATCCTCCACCAACATCGTAAAGTCTTATGTAAGGTGTTCCCTCATGTATGAATTCACAAACAGATGAACATATGCCACATCCAATACACTTGCCATAATCTATCCATCTAAGCAGTATTGGATTTCCAAATCCCTTATCCACATTCATACACCTCTAAGAAATACTTCAATAGCTTTTGCAGCATAGAGTCCATGTTTACATGCCTCACCTAGTTTTGTAGGCCCTGTTAAAACATCTCCAGCTACAAAAACATTTGTGTTTCCAAGTCTATAACCTTTTGAGATTATATAACCTTTCTCATCCAGAAACTGCTTAAGCTCTGCGCATTCAAATGTGAATGGAGGTGTTGAAATTTCTCCTATAGCAGGTATTACGAGATCTGCCTCCAAAATAAACTCACTACCTGGAATTGGTATTGGTGCTGGTCTACCAGTTTTATCTGGTGGGCCAAGCCTCATTTTCTGAAATTCAACAGCTTTAACAGTGTTATTTTCTGTAAGTATTTTTGTTGGTGCTGCCAACTCAACCCATTTAATACCTTTCATTATAAGATCCTCTATGTAGTATTCACCACAGGGAGCTTCCTTTTTCGTTCTTCTATAAACTAAGTAAACCTCTTCAGCGTCAAGCCTTAAAGCCTCTTCAGCAGCATCAACAGCACTTAAACCAGCCCCAATCACAATAACCTTTCTAGGTTTTGGCGGAGCCTCCTTAATAAGTCCATGTTCAATAAGTTTTAACCTGTAGAGAAAGGTAAGAGCATCAACAACTCCTCTAGCTTCCTCACCTGGAACACCAAGTTTTCTAGATCTCCATGTTCCAGTTGCAATAAGAATAGCGTGATATTCCTTCATGAGATTTCTCAAGTCAATAACTTGTTTAACAAAGTCGTCACCTTCATCATGTCTCTCACCACAAACAACCTTTGTGTTTAAGTATATCTTTACACCAAAGTTTTTAACTAAATCCTCAGCACCTTCCAACACATCGCTGGGCAATATTCTATAGGATGGTATGGCTAATGTTGCCATACCTCCCACTAATGGTTGTTTATCATAGATATCAACCTCAAAACCCTTACAGACTAGGTAGCCTGCTGCAGAAAGACCTGCTATACCAGCACCAACGATAGCTACTTTCTTTCCTGTTGTGCTTGGCTTTGACTTACACAAGAATGTGAATTTCATTGTACAAATCCCAATTTTGAATATCTATGAAGCTGGAATTAAAAATTCGTAGTATGATTTATATCTTTCAACAATCTCGTATCCAATACTATTTATGTAATTTCTTATAACAGGGTTAACCATGTAGAGAAAGCCTAGCGCAATGATAATTGTTATGCAAGTAGCTATAACAATATCAGCTAATAAAGTATTTTTCAATCTCTCATCAGCTTTAGATTTCTCAATAGCTTTAAAGGTATTGAAAATTAATTTAAAGTAGCCTATGGCTGAAATACCTGTTGCCAAAGCTAATATAATAGCGCCATAAACCTTGCCAACATCGATGAAGGCCTTGAATATTAGGTATTTACTCCAGAAACCTATAAGTGGTGGAACTCCCAGCAAATTTAAAACCCCTATAACCATACCTGCTAAAGCTATTTTATATTTTCTTAAAACTCCTAACGTGTCTATGGATCTTCCCATTGCCACTATTGCTATACCTGCTCCATAGAATAGTAGTGATTCTGCAAATGAGTTGGATATTGTATGTAGTATTGCTGCTGAGACACCTTCGCAAGTATCAATTGTTAGTGACATGAATATAAGCCCTAAATGACTTATTGTGCTAAATGCTATAAACTTCTTTACATCTGTTTGAATAAGCATGAGAAAAGAGCCTATAAAAACAGTTACTATAGCAAGTATTTGTATTGCTATAAGTGCGCATTCTCTATATTGTGAAACTATAGAACCTCTTCCAAATATTGTGTAGAACATTCTAATAGCTCCATATATACCTATCAAGTCTATTACACCTACAAAAATAGCTGAAATAGGTGTTGGAGCTTCTGGAGTTGCATCTGGAAGCCAGAAATAGTTTGGAAATATTGCACCTTCAAATGTCCAAGTCCATGCTGTAAGAGCTATAATCGTAGTTGCTGCAAGAATAACATTACCAAAAACACTTCCACTAAAAGGTATTGAAGCCTCCACACTTCTGCTCTTCAACGCTATGTCGGCAATGGTTAAAGTACCAAAAGATGAATAGGCTATGAAAGCTGATAGCAGGTAGAAACTTGATGATATGATACCTGCAAATGCATATCTTATCGCAGCTTCTATAGACTTTGGACTATCTCTAAAATATGCTACAAGAGCGAAGGATGATAAGGATAATACTTCTAGCATAACAAAGAAGTTGAAGTAATCCCCTGTGTAAAGACATCCCATAGATCCTGCTAAAAGTGTTAAGAGCAATACATAATATAGGTATATTCTTGGGAACCTCATATACCATAAGCTATACAGGCCTGAAAGAAACATTAACGATGATGCTAATAATCCCAGAAGTGCATTCAAAATATCAATTTCATAGATTATTCCCAGAGGTGGTGGATAACCTCCGAAGAAGTAAAGTTGTATACCACTTTTTGAAACCTTCAGGAAAATATATATAGAGATTATAAGGGCAATAAAAAGGTTTAGTACTGCAAACAATGCAGAAAAAATATTTCTTCTAATTATAACCCCTAAACCTGCAAGAATAAAGGCCATTGCAATTAGATAAAGAGGTGCTAAACCAATTATTGGATCCAACAATGTATTCATATTTTCACCCAAAAATTTTCATAGCATATTCTTCAAAAACCTTTGATATTTCCTCTCTAGCTTTTTTGGGATCTGTTGTTGTAGCATATATCCAATGAACATATAACACCTTCTTCTCTTCATCAACATCTACAACACATGTGCCTGGGGTGTTGGTGATGGAGCCAGCAACTAGGGTTATTCCATAATGTGTTTTTACATTGAATGGAACTTTAACAATAGCAGGTCTAATATCAATTTTAGGACTAAGAACAATTTTTATCACCATTGCATGAGCCTTAACCTCATCAATAATCATATACCGAAAATAGTAAAATACAAGGTAGAAAAACCTCTTTAAATCTCCAAACACGATCTCCCTTTGAATAATGAATGAAGTTAAGAAAGTTGTTAATATTACAGATCCTATTAATCCAAGAACTAAACTAAACTCTGCTATACCTCCTGTAAAAATTACGTAGAACAGATATACGTACAAGAATACTGTTATATATGTTAATACTTTTTTCATATCCTCACCTTTCTCACATTTGTAGTGCCATAGTATTTGTAAAACAAAATTATCAATCCTATGAGAAACATGTTCACTGCAAGACCAATAACTATAGCAGTGAGAACCAGGGCCTGTGGAAGTGGATCTACAGCTGAAGAAACAAATTGATGAATTTCTGTAACGTTTCTTGGAATTTCATGGTGTACAGCTATTGATGGATAAGCTTCAGAAGTTCTTCTAAACCCAATGAAAATAGCAAAACTGTTTATACTATCTGAGAAAATGGTTAAAGCTATGAATTTCTTTATTAGTGAAGGCTTTGAAAAAACTCCGTAAAGTGATATAGCTGTATTTATTATTAGAGAAATAACAATTGATGTTAACAGAAATGATTCTACATTACTCATGCTCCTCTCCTCCAATAACATGTTTTACTTCTTCATCTCTTAAAGATAATAGGACAATACCTAGAGACAACCCTCCAACAACAGCTACAGACTCTGAAACATTGAAGAAGAATAGTATTCCACCCAAGGGTCTGTCTAGAAACCATGAGGGCATGGTATACTGAGATCCTATTCTAATCATGTTTTGGAAAATATATGCATAACCTCCAAAGATTAATGCTTTGATAAGTAAAAACACCGCTGTAAGGACTATGAATATTAACCCTATCCACCTAATAATCAACAGCTTGTCTATGGTTATTTTTTTCTGAGCTATGAACTCTATTGAAAATGCTACAACAATTAACGCTATGGCTACAGTCATAAATGATCCTCCTTGGAAACCACCTCCAGGTGTTAAGTGACCATGGTAAGCAAGTGATACTCCTGCAACAAGTATTAAGGGGGCCACGATTTTAGTAGTTGTTTTAACTATTAGCGATAATCCTTTATTGCTAATACCTTGAACAATATTTGAACCTCTAAACAATGCTAAAAGCCCAATCAATGCTATGAACAACACAGAAGTTTCAAAATATGTATCAAGCCCTCTATAATCCCAAACAATAGATGTAACACCTTCAGGTGCCATAGCACTTAACTTTATTTCCCATGGATTATACGTATAGTTCAAGTAGCTTACAGCTAAAGGCCTTAGATTATATGGAGCTATTGGTCCCAACCCTCCATAAACCATTAAATAGGAAAGAATTATTGCCAATATAGCCATGGAAAGTCCTGCAACAATATCACTTACCCTCATTCCTCAAACCTCTCAGTCTTTTTGATTAGTGTTATTGTGAGTAGTGGTAGAAGACCAACAGATACTGGGAGATATACCAGAACTATGTCTGGAGCCATTAGAAGGTAGTATAATAGAGCATAGCATGTGCTTTGAACAGCTGAAAAAAGTGTTGCTATTATTAAGTCCTTTTCTTGTACAGCAAGCCATGTTGAGACAACACTTATTATAGCAGCTATAAAAGCGATTATCAGAGGTGTTACGTCGATTGTTTTTCACCTTTTCCATTCTTTTCAGATAATGCATCGTATATTATTGGCTGTAGGGGAGCTGCCCTAGCTCTATATGCTGCTCTTGCAAGTGCATGAGAACCTGCTTGGGCTAATACCATTGTTATAAGGCTTGTTGTAAAGGCTACACCAGCTAAAATGAATCTTGTTTCTCCAAGAGGTTCATATCCCAAAGCTATTAAAGCAGCTCCAAGCATTGGAATAACAGCTCCACCAATAGCTCCAACAGTTGCTGCATGAAGTCTTGTAAAAAAGTTTGGAAGCCTAATTAAACCTATAGCACCAACAAAATCACAAAAAACACCTATGATTACCAATATCAAACCTAAAACAATTAGAATTAAATCAATCAATTTAATCACCCATTTCTCTAGCCTCAAGGTATTTAGCCACATAGATATCTAAAACAAATATCCATAGAGAAAGTGAAAGTGCACATACAGCTATCAATGGTGATCTCAGGTATACTGATAGAATAACCATGAAAGCAGCTAAGTCATATCCAAGAGAATCTATAGCCAAAACTCTATCAGGAATTGTAGGACCCTTAAAAACCCTGACAAGATATAATGTAAACGAAATTACATAGAGTATTAGCAAAACACCTAGTAAAGACATGACAAAGTCATATATCATAATAAGCAAGCACCTAAAAATCATTTGCAAAGGCCTAGGGTTATAAACTTTATCACCCTCTATTATTAGATTTTCTTGTAACAATTGTAAATAAGTTTATATATATCTATAAACAACTTCAGAAATGCATAAGGCATTGTTTCAAATGTTTGAATTTAATTAGGTCAGGATCCAGAGTGCAAAAATATTCCTAAATCCCTTTAAATGCTATAAACATTGATTTTTTCCTTGGCTTTACACAACAATGTTTTAAGCAAAATTTTATTAATTATTTTAAGAAAGTTGTTTTAAAATATTGGTGGTTTTAAAATATGGATGATTTTTTCGCTATTTTAAGAATTGTTGAAAGAAAATGTGATGATTTTGGTGTTCCTAGGATAGATATTGATGATGGTATTGCATTGTATTCTTTGCTATATGTCTTAGCAACTGAGAAAAACAATGTTGTTGTAATTGATGCTGGTGCTGGAGTAGGTTATTCAACGTTGTGGTTGTTAAAAGCATTGGAAGATGCCTGTGCTGAGGGGGTTTTATATGCTATTGAAAGAGACAAAACTAGATTTTTAGAGTTAGAGAAAACTCTAGGAATGTTGAAAGCTAGTTGTGTAAAGGTGTATTCTATTAATGACGATGCTATTGAGTTTGTTGAAAGAAAATTTGATTTCGAAACTCTAAACTTTATCTTTATAGATATTGATAAGAATAAATACTTTGACATGTTCATAGCTGCAAAAAATAAACTAGCTAAAGGAGGGTTAATGGCTTTTCACAATGCATACATGGTTAAAAATATTGTAGAAAAAATCTTGAATGAAGCACATAAAATTAACTGGTTTGCTACCATAATACCTACTGATGAAGGGATACTGCTTCTAAGAAAAAGATAGTAAAGCTAAGAACATTAATTATTAATTGTTAAACAATGAATTTGAGATTATTCAACAACAGCAAATGTTAATAAGAAATTGTTTTAAAGTTTATTGTTTTTGAATTGATGCACCAGGAATGACCTCAAAGTCTTTTAATATCCATGATAATCTTGCAACACCATTTGATGTTCTTGCTCCCCATTCTGTGCCTATTTCCCATCCAAGAAGATAATGATTAGATATATCAAACGTTGCAAACTTAGCAGCAGCCTTTACAAAGTCTATAGGATTATAGGCTACATAACCACAGATATGCCTCCATCCCTTGGGCTTAAACGCTATATATTGCCACCCACCCCACGAAACGCTATCCATTCTCCACACCTCCCATTGTGCATTAACTATTGATTCATTTAGAGCTATTGGTATTGTTATTTCCCCAACTTTGTTTCCAGCTGGATTTAGGTTCTGATTGAATAGCCACACCATTATCTCTAAATCACCATTGCTTGGCGCTGTTCCAGGAGACTTAGCAATGGCTTCTCTAACAATCCAAGCATCAGCAGCTATATTTAGATTCATTTGTGGATGCAGATCCTTAATGCAAATATAGAATGAAATTACGAATGGGGTAGCGTTTCTAATTTTCATTGGAAAGGAAACTCTAAATCCATTAGCATATGATGTGTACCAAGGCTTTCTACCAATTGCTATCTCTGGGTAGCCATTAACCCATTCTGCCGGTATTACATCTATCAAACTTATATTTGTTTCAATAGATTTTTTAAGAACATCTATAATCATTATCTGATCTCCTTTAGCACTTTTCATATTCCATGGATTTATCTCTACAACAGCATCGTAAATTCCATCATTATTAAAATCGATCTTAGTTAAATGAATTGATGGGTATCTTAGAACTATTTGTGTAGATGAGCTTATGGTCTTTGTCATGGTCTCAATAAAGAGTAGTGTTATTGTATAGGTATATGTACTAATCGAAGTGGTGGATAAATTAGTAGGCTTAGTAACTATAGAAACAGATGATACTTCAGTTGTGATTGGATAAGGAGATGTAATGGTCTTATAAATGGTTTCAGTAACTGTTGTAGTTAATGTATGTAGCGTATATTTGCTTAAAGTGTATAAGTAACCTCCAGTAAAACCTAAAGCAAGCATGACAATGGTTATAACTATTAATGCAAATCTTTTTGAATCCATATGCTAAACCCATAAGACATATAAGAGTTTTACTTGTAGGTTTCATTTATAATAAGAATATATAAAAATTAAAAATGAAATGTACCAACCATGCAAAAACTCTGATACCTAGTACACATATTCCTTAATCTTTAGAGTTATAACAGCTGAGATGAACCTCATTATTGCTGATATTAAATATGATATTCTAAGTCCTTGAACTAATCCAAATATTGTAATAAGATAACCAGATACCAGTCCTCCTACCATGGAACCTGCAAAGCTTGCCAAGCCTATGAGTGTATTGTAAACACCAAAAAACGTTGCTCTATCCTTTTCTTCGGCGCATTCTACTATGTACATTGGAAATATTATATTTGTAAAACCACTAACAAAACCTACGAATATATTTAGCAACAAAATTTGTATATAATCTGTTGAAAATGCATAGGTTAAAGGAACCATAACAAGACCAAATCTATTCACAAGTGTAAAAAACCTGTATTTGTTTCTACTTACATGTCTTCCAGTTATGTATTGACTAAGAATCATCATGGCGTTAGAGGCTATGGAGAACGAGGTTATTTGTGCTGGTGACAAGTTTAAAACACTTCGCTGAGTTATTATAAAGAGTGGCCAGGCCAAAGATAATGAAAAATTATAGAATGTATTTGCAAATGCAAATCCTCTAAATTTTTTGTTTGACAAAGAGATTTTAAAGCTCTTCACATATTCTATTATGTTTAATAATGCTACTTTACCACCTGGTATTGTATTAATGTTTTTATCAATAATGCTTTTAGGAATGGATAGTGTTACTAAAACAGATGCTGATGCTGATGTAAAAGCAAGTAGTATTATCATAGAAATTGCTGTAGATGTGTTTGAGACAGCTTGGAAAATTATTGTGGTTACCAAGTTACCAACAATGCTAAATATTGCAGATAGATTCGAATGTATAGAATATACAACTGCTCTTCTAGAATAGTCTGAGAGATCACTGATAACATCACCAATTACTGGTGCAGATGAAGATCCTATGAAGGTTGCTATAGCAGATAGAGTTATGATTTCATATGGATTAATAGAATTAAACAATGTGATAAGCATTAGATAAATCGTAGATACTAGAAGCATTGGTAACGAGCCAAGTAAGAGCATTAGCTTTCGAAAACCAGTTACATCACTTATTCTACCCCAAATAATCTGTCCTATGTTACCAAGTAAATTGTTAGAAGCTTGAAATACTCCACTTTCTTTTACACCTCCACCATAGTAAACTATTAGATAAGGTAGAATTGGAGATACAAGATTATTTGAAAATGAAAGTGTTGAAACCCTAAAATAGAGTTTCTTTATAGCATTACTTCTTTGTATTTCAACATTTGTTGACAAACTTATTATCGCCTTTAACAAAACAATTTTTACAGGTATTTACAAGTATATAGAGATATACTATATACATTTGGCCAAAATAAAAATTAATTTAACAAATAATGCTGAAACAATGTAAGCTTATATACTCAAAAACACTACTATTCTATGTGATGCTGCATGGGTAGCGCTATAGATGTTATATTGAGTAACTATCAAAGCTATCTTGTAATGCTTGTTCAATTCCTTCTCGGGCTTGCCCTTGGCTATGTCTCTGTAAAAGCATTAAAATATATTCTAGCATTCATAGCAATACTAGCTCTAGGAACATTACTATCCGTCTGGTCTCTTGGAGCAACACCATCAGATGTTCTAAAAACCGTTGGATTAACAATAGAAAGCCTAAAAAGCTTAGCCATACTGCTTGGTCTCATGACAATAGGTCCAGTATCAATAGGGTTTATAATTGGCGCCCTAATGGCATTACTTAAAAAGTGAAGTATTTTTGCCCCAATATCTAATATGTATCATAATTTTGCTATTTGCTAATATTGCATCATAATCTCGAAGAAATTTCTTGTCCTAGTAATTGATCAATAACACTAATGATAGATACAATTTTACAACTGAAAGCCTTGTCTTTTCAGAATTGGGAGGAAGTTATATTCATCTCAGAAATATATAATGTCCTAGCAAATAACTAAAACAACATCCTAGATTTTAATCAAGGTTAGCATTTTCCTTGGTATTGAAAGTAAATACGTATACAGTGTTATTTTTCCGTATTGAATTTGTTAAAAAAGAATTGGTTTTAATTAAATAATGTTATTTTGAGTTTAGCAGCTTTTTGAAGGTTTAAATATATACTCATATAGAGCTGTGCCTATATTGCCTATATTCTCCAATAACAACTTTTGCAAATTCCTAGATTATTAAATGGCATTGAAACTACCTAACTCAGCGTTTGCACCGCTCATCATCTTACTATTTCTCAGACCCGGATTCTCGCTCATCACAAACCTATCTAAATACCACATGCTATATTTTATGGCCTTAGTCAAAGATTTATAAGCTTGAATCACAATATTTAATATTTTTAAAGGAATAGGCAATAAATAAACCAAACAGTAAATACAGTAAATTTATTGTCCCGCCTGTCACAACACCTACAGTTTGTGGCTCGATATTTTTGCTTATTTTCATACACTTCATTTATTCAAGCAAATACATTAAGTTTTAAATGTCATTTGCAATAGGATTGATGGACAAATTACAACTGAAAACCTTGTCATTTAATGGCGGGGATGAAGGTTTATAAGTTTTGAGCCTCATATTATCTAGCGATGATTAGTGCTGGTAGTATTCACTATTCGATGATGGGTTGCCCCAAGGATCCGATGCGGGATTGGCAACCAAGAGTATTCAGATGGGGGATCTCTAACCACCCCAACTGCCTCCCAGATGACAGATGTGAAAACAAATAGATGCTGGAAACCTATGAGCCGCTCTAAAAGAACCCTCACCCTTCAGGGCGGGGAGGAGGTCAGATATCTTGGGATGAAGAATCGCATCCTTAATGATAGATGATTAAATAACCCCTTCTGACCATTGTTGCTCAGCGTTGCCCACTCTTTTTACCATAATTAGTTGTTGAAGCTTCTTCAAATATCATTGATTTTCAGATACTTGTATAGATGCATTCTCTACTCAGTTTATATCCAACTAAATTTTTCTTTTCCCAAAATCTCTCTAACTGTTTTTCTTACAGCATCTTTTGATGATAGCTTTGGTCTCCAGGAGGTTAGGCTCTTAATCTTTGTTATATCCAATAGCATCAGCTTTACATCACCTGGCCATCCACGCCCATCTGGTGTAACGAGAATATATTTGTATTGAACATTTTTAAGCTCCATTTCATTAACAGTAATATCTGCAATTTCTTTAACTGTTATCCAATCATCATTACCTATGTTAAATACGTGATATCCCTTTCTTTCCTTTGCATATAGGGTTATAATTGCCGTGGCTTCTACAGCGTCTGAAACGTGTAAATAGCTCTTTCTTTGTGTGCCATCGCCTAGTATTTCAAGAATATTTGGGTTTTTCCTCAATTTGTTTATAAAGTCTATTATAACTCCGTGGTTAGATCTATAGCCAATTATATTTGCATATCTTCCAATAGCCACATTGAATCCGTATAAATGAGAATATGAGTAGTAGAGCATTTCACAAGCAGCTTTAGAAGCTCCATATACAGAAATAGGCTTTAAAGCGTGGTCTTCTGGTGTTGGAATTTTATCAGCATCACCATAAACAGTTGATGAACTTGCAAAAAAGTGTGTAGTAACATCGAATTTTCTTGCTGCCTCTAAGACATTGAATGTTGCAACTATGTTTTCATTGAAGTGAATTCTGGGATCTGTAGATGATATTCTAACCTCTGGATTAGCAGCAAAGTGAAAAACAGCATCAGCATCTTTAAAAACATCAACCCATTTACTCTCAAAACTCTTTAGATCAGCATTGATGAGCTCAAAATAATCTTTACCTATATGATGCTCAACATTTTTTATAGAACCACTACTGAAATTATCTATAACCACAATTTTATTGGCAAGACTCTTTACAACTATGTAGTCAACCATGTGGCTACCAATAAACCCAGCTCCACCAGTAACAATAACTTTTTCAAATCCCTGTTTACCCATACTTGATCATTTCAACAATCATTTTTTCGCAATTTAAGCTTTTGTGCTGATATATTAAGAAACAAAAACAAGAATGAGTTTATGTAAAAAGCTTTGATTAATTGACTCTGTATTAATCATTTAGCATTTAGACTAAAACTTTTTAATCTGAGTTGCTGAAAGCTTTCAGCAAAGGGTTTTATTGTTAGTTTTAAATACTTGTAGAAAGAATATTGCAAACATTTGTTATGAGTATATGTGCTTAGCATTTTCTGTACATAGAGTTAATGGGTGGTTGAAGTGCCTCTAGCCATCATTGTTGGTGGATTTTTTGGTGATGAAGGTAAGGGTAAGATAGCAGCGTATTTAGCTATAGCAGATAACCCGTTTATTGCTATTAGATGTGGTTCTATAAATGCTGGTCACACTGTTGTTTATAATGGTAGGATGTGGAAGCTGAGACTTGTTCCATCGTTTTTCGTTAATAAATTTACTAAGCTTATGATCCCTGCTGGTGCTTTGATTAGACTTGATGTGTTTTTCAATGAGTTGATGGAGACTGGTGCTGGGGATAGAATATTTGTTGATAGAAATGCTGGTGTTATTGAGAATAGGCATGTTGAAGCAGAGAGGAACGACTCTTTTCTTGTAAGAGATGTTGGCTCAACTCTTCAAGGTGTTGGATTTGCCATGGCTGATAGGGTTTTGAGAAGACTTAGGCTTGCAAAGGATTTTGAAGAGCTTAGAAATTATCTTGTTGATGTTGCTTTAGAAGTTAATAATGCTATTGATAAGGGTGAGCTAGTCTATGTAGAAGGTGTTCAAGGAACTTTTCTTAGTCTTTACCATGGTACATATCCTTATGTTACAAGTAGAGATACTACAGCATCAGCATTTGCATCAGAAGTTGGTGTTGGGCCTAAGAAAATCGATGAGGTTATGGTGGTCTTTAAATCTTATGTTACAAGAGTTGGTGGTGGTCCACTAGATGGGGAGCTTGCGCCAGAGGAAGCTGAGAGACTTGGTCTTGTGGAGATCGCAACCGTTACGGGTAGGAGAAGAAGAGCTGCATTATTTAATGTGGAGCTTGCTAAAAGAGCGGTAATGTTAAATTCTGCAACACAAGTGGCTATAACAAAGCTTGATGTTCTGTATCCAGTTGATAAATGTGTGAGGGAGTGGAATAAGTTGTCAAAAGATGCTAGAAGTTGGTTGGAGAACATCGAAAATGCGTTGAAAACTCCAATAACAATTATTAGTACTGGGGAAGATGTTTTGTGTACAATTGATAGAAGAAAGGAACTTGGGTTTGGGTGGAGGTAAATGGAGAAGTTATATGATGTTGCTATTGTTGGTGGTGGTGTAGCAGGACTTTTTGCAGCTTATGAGCTTTCAACATATGGATTTGGAAGACTTAGAATAGCAGTTATTGAAATGGGTAGTGGAAATCCTTTTAGAACATGCCCAATGCTGAATCTGAAAAAACTTGCAAGGGATAGGGAGTGTGTTCTTTGCAGACCATGCCATGTCATGTCAGGAGTTGGTGGGGCAATAACGTTTAGCAGTGGCACAATGAATCTAAGGCCAGATGTTGGTGGGGATCTTGATAAGCTTCTTGGCAGCTGGGAAGAGGCTGAGAAGCTCATTCAATATGTTGATAGCATTTTAGTTAAGTTTGGAGCACCTGATAATGTGTATACAATGGACTATGACCAAGCATCAGAACTTGAAAGATTAGCAGCAAAGGCAGGAGCAAAATTTGTTCCAACTCCTCAGAGACTTATAGGCTCTGAAAATATGCCAAAGGTTATAGCAAACATTGTTGATTACTTGAAAAGTAGAGAAGTTGCAATACATGACTATACAGAGGTCTTGGATATAGAGCCTATTGGTGAGAAGATAAAAATAAAAACAACTAAAGGTGATATAATATCCAAGTATGTTATCATAGCCCCTGGGAGAGTTGGTGCTGAGTGGTTTTCTCAATTAGCAAGGAAAAGGGGTATAGATGTTGAGCCTGGGCCTTTAGACATTGGTGTAAGAGTTGAGGTTCCAGCATATGTAACAGAGCCTATCACCAAAATTGTTAGAGATCCAAAGATAATAATGTACACAAAAAGCTATGATGACAAGGCAAGAACTTTTTGCACAAATCCAAATGGTCTTGTAGTTGAGGAAAGATACCCAGATGATTCTGTTGGTGTAAATGGAGAGAGTTTTGCAACTATAAAAAGCAAGAACACAAACTTTGCACTTCTCGTAACAGTTAGATTAACAGATCCATTTGAGGATACTGTTGCATATGGAAAAAGCATTGCAAGATTAGCAACAAAACTTGGAGGAGGAAAACCAATAATTCAAAGATTTGGAGATTTGGAAGCTGGTAGAAGAAGTACATGGTCAAGAATAGAAAGAAGTGTTGTTGATCCAACATTGAAATCTGTAACTCCAGGAGATATAGCAATGGCATACCCATACAGGGTTGTTGTGAATATTATAGAAGCATTGAAGAGACTAGATATAATAATGCCTGGAGTAGCATCTCAACAAACACTGTTGTATGCGCCAGAAATAAAGTTTTATAGTATAAGAGCTAGGGTTACAAGAGAACTTGAAACAAATATTAAGAATGTTTTTGTTGCAGGAGATGGTGCAGGGCTTTCAAGAGGTATGAATGTTGCAGCAGCAACTGGTGTTATTGCATCTAGATCTATTTTGAATAGAGAGGGAATAGATATTGAAAAATATTAAACCAAGTTAATATCTAATGTTGAAAAAGAGAGGATTATTTAGATGATGTTGGGTCTAAGCGCTGATAAACAATGATGATACTTCATCAACTAACGCTGATTTGATTATCCTTTTCTAACAGGTTCTACATGCACAGTTGCTTCCCAACCAAGTTTTTCCCTAATATTTTTCTCTATTTGTGTTGCTATTTCATGTGCCATATTCAAGCTCATAACAGGATCTAGCCTCACATGAAGTGTTACCTCAATATGTGCACCATATTTATGTATATGCACATGATGAACATCTTTAACTAAGGGACTTGTCTCATACACTATCTTCTCAAGTTTCTTAAGATCTTCTTCAGATGGTGCTTTTCCAAGTATTTCACTCGCAGTTTCTATAACAAGCTTTATTGCTGTTGCTATTATTATTGCTGAGACAACTACGCCTAAAACACCATCAAGCCACCAAAGAGTTTCGCTAAGCACTATTGCAATAGCAAGCAAGGCAGAGGCTATTGCATCACTTCTATGATGCCATGCATCAGCAATTATTGATTGCGCCTCATACTTTTTGCCAAGCTTTATAGCCCATAGAGCTAAAGCCTCTTTAACTATAGCTGATATTGCGAGAACTGCAACAAGAATCCAGCTAAAAATCAATCCCTCTCTGGATAGAAGTTTATTAACACTTCTCTGAATAAAGTCTATGCCAACCATTACAAGCATAGAGCCTATAACAATGGTTGCAATAAGCTCAGCCCTTCCATGTCCAAATGGATGCTCTTCATCAGCTGGTTTATATCCTATCCAAAACCCAAGTATAACAACAACAGATGTTAAAGAATCTGATAAAGTGTGAATAGAATCTGCAACAACAGCTATGGAATTAAACAAAACACCGTAATAGAACTTTGCAATGAATAAAATCGTGTTTATAGCTATTGAGACCCAACCCTCCAAATAACCTGCAAACTTCCTTGCATCTTTTCTGTTTTCCATAATAGTTCATATAAATATGAGAATTTATTGGCTTAAAAATAGTGATAATTTTAGATGTGGCAAAAACAATGATAAACGTTTTTAGAATTAAGTTTAAAAACTGTTGAAAAACACTTTTTCTTGTAGTGGAGATTCTCATGCTAAACGCTGATGAGGTTAGAAAGGATTTTCCAATACTAAATAGGATGATTCATGAAAGAAAGCTTGTATACTTCGATAATGCTGCCTCAACTTTGAAGCCCATTCAAGTTATAGAAGCTATAAAAAATTTTTATGTGAATCACTATGCCAATGTTCATAGAGGCTTTCATACCCTTAGTCAAGAAGCTAGTCAAATGTATGAACAAGCACATGAAACGCTAGCTAAATTCATAAATGCTTATTCATGGGATGAAATAGTATTTGTGAATAACACTACAGAGGGTTTAAATCTTGTAGCATATTCTTGGGGTCTTCACAACATTAATGAAGGAGATGAAATAGTTTTAACAGTAATGGATCATCACAGCTCAATGCTTCCTTGGAGACATATCGCAAAAATAAAAAAAGCTAGAATTAAATACATAAACGTTACAAATGATGGTTATTTAAACTATGATCAGCTCGATGAGGTTATAAATGAAAAAACAAAAGTTGTTGCCTTCCCTATTGCAAGTAATGTTCTTGGCACAATAAATGATGTTAGAAAGATTGTTAAAAAAGCTAGGGAGGTTGGCGCTTTGGTTGTTGCAGATGGTGCTCAAAGCGTTCCTCATATGCCAACTGATGTGAGGGAACTTGGAGTAGATTTTCTTGCTTTTAGTGGACATAAAATGCTTGGGCCAACAGGTAGTGGTGTTTTGTGGGGTAGAAGGGATTTGCTGCAGGAATTAAAGCCATTCAAAGTTGGTGGAGATACAATTAAGGATGTTACACTAGATGATGTTATATGGCTTAATCCGCCGTGGAAATTTGAAGCTGGTACACCAAACATAGAAGCGGCTATAGGACTTGCAGTAGCAGCGGAGTATTTGATGAAAATTGGAATGGAGAATGTTAGAAGACATGAGATTGAACTAGTTGAATATATGCTTAAGATGATGTTAGAAACTTTTGGAGATGAAATAATTTATTATGGGCCTAAAAACACGCATCATAAAACAGGTGTAGTGGCGTTTAATGTCAAGAATTTGCATTTTCATATTGTTGCACAAGCACTTGATTATTTCGGTATTGCTGTAAGGTCTGGAATGCATTGCGCACATCCACTTCACTACGCTCTTAGGATTAGTCATGAATATCCCCCACCACAATCAGTACCTGATGAAGTTGATGAAAGACTCAAAAGATTTGGTAGTGTTAGAGCTAGTTTCTATATATATAACACTAAGGAGGAAATAGACTACTTCATAGGATCATTATCAATGATTATATTACTTAGAGAACAACTAAAAACAAAACCTGTGGAAGCCGTTTGCACTGGAACATAAAGACTGTGCTATGTTTTAATTCTTCTCAAAACCTCTACCCTATCTGGATATCCAACAATTATCTCATCAGCCATATCCACAAAAAGCCCTGTTTCAACAACTCCTGGAATTCTTTTTAAAATAAGTTCAAGCTCTTTAGGATCGAAATCAGTAGAAGGCTTAACATCTAAAATAACACCTCTTGTATCTGAAACCACAAAACCATACTTTCCTGACTTTACCATTCTTATACTTACCTCAAACCCAAGCTCTTTGAGTTTTTTATAAACAACATTTAAAGCCTCTGGCAAAACCTCTACAGGTATTGAATGTTTTTCTCCAAGTCTTTTCACAAGCTTTGTATAATCAACAATAAATATTTTGTAGCGAGAGGCATAAGCAACTATTTTTTCCAGTGTTGAGGCCCCTCCCCCACCTTTGATCATGTTCATGTTGCTATCAATCTCATCAGCTCCATCAACATAAACATCAACCTCGCTTACAACACTCAATTGTGAAACATTGAATCCTTTTTGGGCAACTCTATATGCAGAGTAAAGGGAAACACAAACAAAAGTAACATTCCTAAGCTCTTTCTCAAATCTTGGAAGCATATCTATAAAAACATCTACAGTTGATCCTGTACCAACTCCAAGAATTCTTGGCTTTAGAGATAATACTCTCTTCAATGCTTCTTCAGCAGCTTTTTGCTTTGCAATATCAACATCGCTAAACAAGTTCATCATAACCCACGTCATATAATTTATTTAAATCTTCTATAGTATTCACATTGAAAACCTCTTTATATGGAAACCTAAAAACATTTTCAGCATCTATGTATTGAACAGATGCTCTATCTTTTAAACATTTAGCTATGCTGTATTCACCACTATAAAAACACATCTCTAAAGTCTTCAAAAGAGCATCTCTATATACTGCAAACAAGGGCTCTAAATACCTGCTTGTTCTCCACATTGGAATACAGGCATCTGCACTATCTAAGCAAAGAGAACAAAACCTCTCAATACTAGTGACTTCAATAAGGGGAGTGTCACATCCAATAACAAAAACTGATTTGAACATTTTTAAAATTTGGTATATGGCAGGTAATGGTCCCAACAAAAAATTGTCTATAAAAACTTTCAATCCTAATGAAGAAAAGTGTTCTGCTTTTTCCCAAGATGTAACAATGTATAAATCCATAAATTGTTTCGATTTTACAAGCTTACTGTATACAAACATTATCATGGGCTTTCCATAGATGGGATAAAGACATTTGTCAATGCCTTGTCCAAACCTTGTCGATTTCCCTCCAGCTAGTATTGCTGCTATCACAATAACTAACACTCAGCATATTCAATCTTTCTATAAGCTAGTTTGAATATGTTTCTTAGTTTCTCTATATATCATATACCCAAAAATCATTACTATGACTAACAAAATTATTGATATTGCTAGCAATGGAATGACAAGGGCCTGCTGCCCTAAGCTAAAACATATTGGTATAAACAGTATCACTATACATCCACCAACTCCAACTCCTGCACTGCTTGGTGGTGAAGGAGGGCTCAACATGTATATAATAAATGGTATTATTGAAGCAATAAACAGTAATACAATACCAAAAACAATTAGAATGAAGCCAATTTTATATAGATTCACTATATCACCTCCAAGCTAAAAATGGATTAATCGTAATGTAATTCAAAAGTATGAACGCTACTATAGCAACAATTGTTAGTGCGATAGCCAGTATCATCAAAATCTTTGTCACTTCTGTACTAGTTCCGAAAACAAATGGTATTGGACCAACTATAATTACTGCACCGCCCTCAACTCTCTTCTCACCTTCCTTACGACGTTGCTCACTCAATGTTTTTGCAAAGAGAATTAGAAAACCTATGAAAATTATGATAAAAGCTGAGAAGATTAATATTATAAATAGTTGTAGCAGAGACATCATATAGCATCACACATCATATTACAACTGTGTGTTATAAAGACTTAAAATTTTGATGGAGCAACACTATTCATCATATAAATTGATATACAATAGCACAGCAGCCAAGGTCTTTAAATCAGCTATACCACCACTGTTTAAAGTATCTAAATATTCTTGAGGAGTCATATAAACATTGGCTAAGATCTCTCCGGCTTCTGGCGATGCACCAACAAATTTAAGTTCTTTAGCAACAAAAATTGTTTGAATTTCATCACTATAACCAGGCGATACAAACACTGTTGCAAGAGGAGTAAGCTTATTAGCAACATACCCTGTTTCCTCCCTAAGCTCTCTCATTGCAGCAGCCTCAGGGGATTCACCATCTTCAACTCTTCCTGCTGGCACCTCCAAAACCCATGAGTTAACAGATGCTCTCCACTGTCTAATGAAAACAATTTTGCCATTGTTAAGAACAGGCACAATCACAACAGCCTTACCAAATTTCACAACATCTTTCTCAACAACTTTATCCCCAATTTTTATAATTCTTTTAAACAATGAAATTCTTTTACCTTTGCACAAGAACTCATCACGAATTATAGCAGGAGCTTCTTTACTCATAATTTAGCACCCATATCATTATGTAATAAAGATATAACGTTTTCACATTATTAAAAATTTTGATGATGATAACCCGGTTTCAGTTGAAGATAAAATGATATGGAGTTACCCATCTGAAAGCCTTATCCTTTTATGATGGAGAGGAGGTCAGCCATTCAATCTTGGTATAATTGTTTTAATACTGTAATAATTGTGTAATATTGTATAAGCTTATATATTTCCTTAACTCCCTATAATCTTCTGTGGTTGGAAAATATGGCAAAAATCGTACTTGGTTTAAATCTTAGCTGGGCTGTTAAGAGATGGCCTATGCCAGATGAATGGAGCGAAATCGTTGCTAAAAATGATGTAAAATATGTTCAGTTCTCATTTGATTTGTTCGATCCAAGATCTACTCAAGCTGCTGTTGAACATATGGCAGGTCTCATTAGGGATGCTATTAAGAGATATGGTATAGTTATACACTCAACATTTACAGGTCTTGCAGCATATTCATATAATCTCCTGGCACATCCTGATCCCATTATAAGAATGGATGCTGTTGACTGGTATACGAAAGCAATTGACTTTACTTCAAAAATTGATGTAAAGGCAACTGGTGGGCATATTGGAGCAAAAAGTGTTAGAGACTATAAAGATGCTAGCAGAAGAACTTTCATGGATTTAGTGCTATTTGATACTGTAAAAGCATTGAGAAAATATGCACAATCAAAAGGTTTAGAGATGATTTTATGGGAGCCATTACCTGTTCCAAGAGAAACTCCATGGAATATGGCAGAAACAGAAGAGGTTCTAAGAAAAGCTAATGAGGGTGCTGGAGTAGCTGTAAAACTCAATATAGATGTTGGTCACCAGTGTACCTTACAAGGAGTAGAGGCAAGTCCATATGAATGGCTAAAGAGATTTGCTCCACAATCCCCTGCAGTCCACATTCAGCAAACAGATGGTAAAGCTGATAGACATTGGCCATTCACAGAAGAGTACAACAAAATTGGAATAATAAAACCAGATAAACTAATTGAAGCAATAGAGCAGTCAGGTGCTAAAGAGGTTTATCTATTTCTAGAGTATATACCACCATTTGAAGCTCCAGATGACGAAGTTTTACAAAATCTTGAAATCTCTGTAAAATATCTCAAACAATTCATACCAACAACATAAAATAGATTTGATATAACTTTTTTAATTTGAATTGATTTATGAAAAATAAATTGTTAAATATTTTATAGTTCTATTGCTTCAGAGAAGTAATGTTTACGATGTTGAATAATTTGCTTTTCGCCTACAATTCTAAACTTTCCCTCTAATTGTATGTCCTCACTGCTTCTACCAATCATTACTCTGTACTCCCCAGGCTCTATAACAAGATGCATATCACTATCATAGAATGCTAAAAGCTCTGTTGGTACTCTAAACAATAGTCTTTTTGTTTGTCCAGGCTCTAGATATATTTTCTTAAATCCTTTCAATTCTTTTACTGGTCTAGCTACGGAAGAAAATTCTTTGGCTATATAAAGTTGAACAACTTCTTTACCAGGTCTCTTACCAATGTTTTCAACAGTTACTTCAATTTCCACATAACCAAATGGATTAACATCTGGCGTTTTCACAACCAAGTTGCTATACTTAAATTGTGTGTAGCTTAAGCCAAAACCAAATGGAAATAGAGGCTTTGAGTCAACATCTATGTAGTTTCTGAATGCTGATGGCTTTCTAGAGTAGTAAACTGGTACTTGCCCAACAGATTTTGGTATTGAAACTGGTAATCTTCCACCAGGATCAACATCACCAAACAACACATCTGCAATAGCATTGCCTCCTTCCTCACCAGGGAACCACGCCTCAACAACAGCATTAACATATGGAAGAATCTCTGTGATTGCCAAAGGCCTTCCATTTATGAGAACAAGAACTATTGGCTTTCCAACTTTATGTAGTTCCTTTATAAGATCCTCCTGAACACCTGGAAGCCTAAGATCACTTCTGTCAACACCCTCACCACTAGTATGCTGAACAATCTCTTGTTTCAAGCCAAACCATGTTGGATCCAAGCCGCTTTTCTCACCCATAACAGCAACTATAACGTCTGCTTCTCTAGCTATTCTCAAAGCTTCTTCAAAACCACTTCTATCTTGTGAGTAAATATCGCAGCCCTTAGCATACAACACTTTAGTGTCTTTAGAGACTTTTCTCTTTATACCCTCCAAAACAGTTACAACATTTACTGATGTAGAGTCTTTTCCAAGATGAGCATCGTAATGGTAATCACCAAGCATGTTTCTAGGCTCATTTGCATTAGGCCCTATAACAGCTATTGTCTTTATGTCTTTGGATAGTGGTAGCACACCATCGTTTTTGAGAAGAACTATGGATTCTCTTGCCGCTTCAAGAGCAAGTTTTCTATGAATCTCATTATCGAGAATTTCAGGAACCTTTGTCTCGTCAACATATGGATTATCAAAAAGCCCAAGAAGAGCCTTAACTCTTAAAACTCTTTCAACAGCTCTATCAAGAACAGCTTCAGATATCAGCCCCTCCTTAACCGCTTTAACAATATCATCAAAGCATATAATATCGGGAAAGATTATATCCACACCTGCTTCTAAAGCAATTTTAAAAGCCTCTACACAATTTCTTGCAATTCTATGTATGGTATTGAGCTGCAAAACCGCGCTATAATCTGATACAATAACTCCTCTGAATCCCCATAAACCTCTTAAAACATCTGTTAGAAGCCACTTGTTAGCATGGCAAGGAACACCATCTATTTCATGATATGCCGGCATAACCGAAAGAGCTCCACCAACCTTAATACCAACTTCAAATGTGTAGAGATGTTGCTCCATAAACTCTCTCAAACCTGCATGAAGAGGTCCAATGTTTCTACCACCCTCTGGAAAGCCATGACCAGCAAAATGCTTTGTTGTAGCAATAACACCTTTTGAAATATCTTCTCCTTGAAGGCCAAGAATATATGCAGTGCCAATTGCTGAAACAAGATACTGGTCTTCACCATAAGTTTCCTCACACCTGCCCCATCTAGGATCTCTACATAGATCTAGAACAGGCGAGAGACAGTGTCTAGATCCAATACACAAAACCTGTTCTCTTATCGCATTAGCAACTCTATTAACAATTTCAGGACTCCATGTAGATGCCAATGCTATTGCTTGTGGAAAAACAGTTGCTGTAGGAGCCATTAAACCAGCTAAACACTCCTCATGTACTATTGCGGGAATGCCAAGTCTTGTCTTTTCTACAAGAAACTTCTGAATCTCATTAACTATCCTAGCAGCTTCTCTGGGTCTGAGACCAATTCGTGAACCACCAACCCTGGTAATTTCCCCAATTCCATATCTGAGAAGCTGCTTTGCTTTTTCCTCAGAAAAATTCTTACCTTCTAACAACCTATCAACAGAAATTGATTGCAGTTGAGCAACCTTCTCCTCTATAGACATGCTTTTCAATATATTGCCTATCCTCCTCTCTAAATGACTCAAATAGCTATTCACACACATCACACAAACCAAGTTTTAAGCTGCACTACTTTTAAAAGTTTTATCTATGTTTTTTCCTAGTCACATTCCCTTCAAGGCCCATAAGTATATGCATTATATATGCTCTTCTACTTTTAAAGACCTTTCCACAGCGATTACATATATAAACCACTCCTTTCACCAAAGGTAGAAAGAGTTATTTAAAATGACTATGCAATTCAAAATTATTTAAATGCGTTCATTAATACCACTTTTAATTAAATTTAAAACGTTTTAGTCTACACACTTTATTGCAGGTGTTAAACAACGAATATTGTAGTACTTATAAAGCCTGTTCCAGATATTACAAAAGCTAAATTTGATTTGGAAAGAGGTACTGTAGACAGAACCTCAACAACTCTAGAAATAAATCCCTTTGATTTATATGCTATAGAGGTTGCTAAAAGAATTAAGAAGTTATTTGGTGGAATAATAACAGCAATTTCAATGGCACCTCCACATGCTGAAAACGCGCTTAGAGATGCTATTGCAAGAGGTGTTGATAGAGCTATACTTTTAAGTGATAAGAGATTTGCTGGTGCTGACACACTAGCAACATCCTATACTCTTGCTTCTGCAATAAAGAAGCTTGGGCACTTCAACCTTATTTTATGTGGAGAGAAATCAGTTGATGGAGATACTGCTCATGTTGGTCCTGAAGTTGCAGAATTTCTAGGGATTCCCCATGTTTCATTCGTTACTAGGATAGTTGATGTTGGAAATAACAAAATTGTTGTTGAATCTGATTATGGCGATGCTTATTACAAAGTTGAAGTTAATACACCAGCTTTAATAGCATTGTCACGCCCAGTTGTTTTCATGAATGAGTTTATAGAGCCTTCAATGCCTAGAATAAGCGATGTTTTAAGAGCTAGAAGAGCAAAGATAGAGATTTGGAATGCTGATTACCTAAGCGATATAGCTGATACAAGCAGATTTGGGTTGTCTGGCTCTCCAACTAGAGTTGTGAAGGCTTATTATGCTCTTGAAAAAGGCAGGGAACCTAAAATAGTTAAGGGAGAGGAGGGCACAACACTAATTTTAAAGACATTGAAAGAGTTGGGTGTTGTTTAATGGTATGGTCGGGAGTTTTGGTTTATGCTGAAAACTATGGCAGAGGTATTTCAAAAGCTTCTTTCGAATTACTTGGAAAAGCAAGAGAGATTGTTACAAAAATTGGTGGAGAGGTTTCTGCGGTAATAGCTTCTGATCCTAGCAATATAGAAAAATATGCAAAAGATTTAATAACGTATGGAGCTGATAAGGTTGTTACATACCGAATTGATGTTGATGCTTTGTCAAATCCCATGATACATAGATGTGTTGTTATTGATGCAATTAACTATTTGAAACCAAAACTAGTAATGTTTCCTGCAACACCATGGGGAAGAGGTTTAGCACCTAGAATTGCTGCCCACATAGGAGCTGGTATAACAGCTGATTGCCTCGACATATATGTTGATGATAATGGTGACATTATTCAAGTAAGACCTGCTTTTACTGGTAATATCATTGCTCATATAAAGACTTTAACAAGTCCTGTCATGGCAACAATAAGACCAGGGGTGTTTCCAATGCCAAAACCTAATCATGATAGAAAAGGTGAGGTTGTTGAGAGGGAATTAGGTTATGAAAATGAATGCTTAGATTTGTCGAAAAGAGTTAGAGTGGTTGGTATTTCTCGAGAGAAGAAGGTTAAGCTATCTGAAGCTGAGGTTATTCTCTCTATTGGAAGAGCTGTTAAAAGCAAGGAGGATATAAAGCTTTTTGAGGAATTAGCTAAAGAGCTAAATGCTCAATTAGCATGTAGTAGACCACTTGTTGATATTGGCTGGATGGATAGAGATAGACAAGTTGGTTTTAGTGGAAATATTGTAAGACCCAAACTCTATATAGCTATGGGGATTTCAGGTGCTCCACAGCACATAGCAGGTATGAAAGACTCTAAATATGTTATCTCAGTAAATATTGATCCTAGTGCACCTATAGCCAAATACAGTGACTTATTTGTTGTTGGAGACATTTATGATGTTGCTAAAAAGCTTTTGGATAAATTAAAGGAGATTAGATGTGGTGAAAAACAATGATTAGAGATTTCAAGTCTTTGATAGGAGATTTAAAAAGTGTTGTTGGTGAACAGTGGATTGTTACTGAGGAGAGAGCTGTTGAGAGATATCTCTATGATGAAACAGCATTTGGTGTTAGACCAGAGCCTGTAAGAGATGTTGTTGTTGTTAAACCTGGTAGCACTGAGGAAGTTTCCGAGGTTCTAAAAATAGCTAACAAGTATAAAGTGTCCGTACATGTTAGAGGTGGTGGAACAGGTTTAGTTGGTGGTGCTATACCAACAAAACCAGGTATTGTGTTGTCTCTTGAAAGAATGGATAAAGTAACTATTGATGTTGACAACATGGTTGCAGAAGTAGAAGCGGGTGCAACACTTGGAAAACTAATTGAGGAAGCTGAAAAACATAACTTGATGTTTCCAGCACACCCAGGTGATGAAGGTGCTACAGTAGGAGGTTTGGTAGCATGTAATGCTGGAGGCTCAAGAGCTGTGAAAACAGGTGTTGTGAGAAACTATGTTCTTGGTCTAGAAATTGTTCTTCCAAATGGGGATATTCTCAGACTTGGTGGAAAAACTATTAAAAATAACATGGGTTATAACCTTGCTCATTTATTCATAGGTTCTGAAGGTGTTTTAGGTGTAATAACAAAAGCTTATATAAGACTATATCCAAAGTGGCGTTACACAGCAACAATAGTTGTTCCATTTAATAGCAGGGTAGATGCTTTTAGAGCTGCTAAAAAGATTTTGTTTGAAGGTTTAACGCCACTTGCTTTGGAGTACTTCGATAGAAAAGTCATAGAAACTTCTGCAAATTACCTAGGTACTACGTGGCCTGTTAAAGAAGGTGAATACTATTTAATGATTATTCTTGCAGAGGCTTTGGAAGATGTACTATATGTTGAAATGGAGCATATAGATAATATTGTAAGAAGTGAGGGTGCGTTAGAGCCTTTTGTAACTCAAAGAGATGATGAACAAAAAAGTTTGTTAAAGATTAGAAGCGAAATATTCTCAGCTTTAAAGGAAGAGACATTTGATATTCTAGACACGACAGTTCCTATAGGTGTTGTAGATAGATTTATTGAGAATGTAATCGATATTGAGAAAAGATATGGTGTGTGGCTTCCAGTATATGGCCATGTTGGCGATGGAAATGTTCATGTTCATGTAATGAAGCATAAGGGATTTAGCAAAGAACAGCTCGAAAAAATAGCTGAGGATGTATATGATGTAGCTTTGCTGCTAGGAGGAACAATAACAGGAGAGCATGGAATAGGTTATATCAGAAGAAAATATGTTAAAAAAGTTTTGGGAGATGCATGGATAGAAACTGTTAAAAAGTTGAAAAGTGTTTTAGATCCAAATAATATTCTCAATCCTGATAAGGTTTTGCCGGGTGACTAATGTGAGAATAGCGTTTCCATATGGCAAAGGTTATTTGTATCTCGACTTGCCAGATAAAACACAGGTGCTTTATTCAAAAACGCCAAAGGGTTTAAGTGAGGAGGAAACCCGTAAACTTATTGAAAATAGTATAAATAATCCAGTTGGCTCAGAACCTCTGGCTTTGCTAGCTTCAAAATCAAGAAAAGTTGCAATATTAATAACAGACAAGACTAGGGCCACACCAAACAAGATATTATTGGAGCATGTGCTTGCTGTGCTAATTAGGAATGGTGTTAAGAAAGAGAATATAGATATTGTTGTTGCTACAGGTCTTCATAAACCACATGCAAAACCGGAGATTGTGGAATTGGTTGGAAAGAATATAGCTGAGGAATACAATGTTTGGAGTCATGATTCTGATAATGAAAAGCTTATGACTTATTTGGGCAAAACTTCATATAATACTGATGTGATTATAAATAAAACTGTTGTTGAATCGGATTTAACAATTGGTGTAGGGCTTATAGAGCCCCACTTCTTTGCTGGTTATAGTGGTGGTAGAAAACTTATTTTACCTGGTGTTTCAGCAACAAAAACTGTTTATCAGAATCATAGCTTCAAAATGCTTTCTCATCCAAAAGCTGATTACGGGTATTTAGATGGTAATCCTGTTCATGAGGATATGGTTGAAGCAGCTAAGCTTGTGAAGAGCTATAAATTCATTGTGCATGTTCTTCTAGATAAGGAGAAGAGGGTGTTTGAGGTGGTTTCTGGAGATCCGTTTCAAGCTCATGTGCATGGCGTTAAAGAACTTGATAAATATGTTAAGGTGAAAGTTTCTTTCGAAGCGGATTTAACAATTGTTACTAATGGTGGTTACCCACTTGATAGAGACTTGTATCAAGCTGTTAAAGGTATGGTAACAGCATCAAGAGTTACGAGAAGAGGAGGTGTTATAGTAATGCTGGCAGAGTGTATAGATGGTGTTGGACATGAGCATTTCAGAGAGCTAGCATCCATGAGCAAAGACCCTAAAAAGATTTTAGAGTATATAGAGAAGAATGAGCCTTTGAGAGATCAGTGGGAGGTTCAAAAACTTGAGCAGGTGCTTCTAAAGAATAGAGTTATTGTTGTAACAAAAAATATTAGCCATAGTGTTCTAGAGGAAATGAATCTTATTCCAGCCTCTTCTGCTGAAGAAGCAATGCAAATAGCATGTAAAGAGATTTCTTGTGAAAAAGTTATAGCTATTCCAGAAGGCCCCTATATAATACCATTTTTGGATTAAGAAACATTAGAACATTTTGAAGGCACAATTCAGTAATGAATACTTAAAAACCGTTTCATTACTCAACTCATGATTTATAATGAGACTTTCCTTAGTGGGTGAGACTTTTACGAGAAGTGACTCTTTTCCAAAAGTGGAAATTTATACAGTTTTATCTGTAACCACATTAGTGAATTTCTTAACAGGGTTCAATGCAAGACTTGCTGTTGTTGGTTTACCCACTATTGCAAGAGACTTAAATGCTGATATCTATCAAATCATATGGATTGTTCAAGGCTATATACTTGGCTCGACAATTCTTCAGCTTATTGTTGGAAGGTTATCTGACTTGTTTGGAAGAGTAAGATTATTCAATGTGGGAATTGCCATTTTTGGTCTCGGTGCTTTCATGTCTGGTATAAGCAGCAGCTCGCTACTTTTAATTGTTTCAAGAATTGTTCAAGGTGTTGGAGCTGCATTTTTAATATCTTTAACAGTTACTATTTTAACAGACAATGCACCTCCTACTAGACTTGCTACATGGCTTGGGGTTCGGGTTTCATAGGGCTTTATATTAATTGATGCCAGCCCTCTACCCTTGGCTTCATTGCCTTCAGAGCTCCTTTCATTGGAGCCCATATCATTGGCTTCCACCCGTTTGGGGTGACCCCAGCCCACAGCTCCACCATCATCGAGGCCTCTGGGTCATTGCTGTGGGGGAACCCCCACATCCTGGGTTTTCCTTCCTTACATCTACCTTCCAAGTATCTCTTCCTAATGTTCACCGATGCTACTTTCTGTCTATTCATCTCAAGTCCGCACCTCGGACACTTGAATATACGCCCCACTTGGGTCTTCACAACATACCCGCATCTGGGGCAGGTACGAGATGTGTTCTTGGGATTCACAAAAACTGTTAGAGCAGTCTCTGATATTCTTCTGTGTATGCTCCTCCAAGGCATCCTAGCGTTTCTCTTCCTCCTAGACTTCTTAACTCTCTTCCTGCTAACAAGATCCTCCTTATCTAGATCCTCGAAAACATGGATAGAGTTTGGTAACAACCTTATCAGACCTGCTACTAGCTTGTTTACAAAATCCTTCTCCCTGTTCCTCTCCCTAGCCACATACTTCTCGTAAACCTCCTTCTTGCCCTTGCTCTGTGCAATCGCCTTCTTCCTCTCATAAACAATTTTCATGCTCTGAAGAGGTCTGAGGTTTATGTGTATGAATCCTATTGATGGCTCGTAGCCATCCAATGTCAGCTCGTTACTATCCCAGCCAACAACCCTCTTAACCTCAACCTCCTTAGAGGTCTTAAAGGGAATAATGATTCTATCATCCTTAATTATAACCTCGCCAACAATCCAGCCCCTAACTCTGTGCTCGAACCACGTTGATCTCCACGACACAGTCAGGTACTCTCCCGGTCTCAGCGTTATTCTAATGGTCTTAGCTTGATAATCTACCTTCATAAGCGTTGTTTTGCACCTAGCGAACCTCCTCCTAACCCTTGGCTTAATCTTCCTAGCTCTCTCTTTTAGGTATCTCTTCCTCCAGGATTCCATGATCGAATAAGCTGTTCTGATAACAGCATCAACCCAGTGGCTCGCGTACGGGTTATCCTTCATAAGCATATCTCTAAGCATCTTCTTGAACACTTTATTCTTTGGTATTGCTGGTACGCGTATCTTCAAACCAGTAATCACTACCAGCTTTCCACTCTTTCTAACAAGCTTCGGGAAGCGGTATTCCCACTTGATATTATCCCATATCACGTCTATAGCCTTCTGCAGAGTCCTCAGATACCACGTTATTAACTCTCTAACCCTTTCGTCCTTTACTGGAATTGAATACACTTTAACAAGCTCAAGGGTCTTCAACAAGCCTCCTTACACCCTCAACCATCTTCTCGTACTTGTGGCTCCTCATGCCGTAGAGTTTCCCCGCGAAGTGAGAGATTATTGTTATGAGGTCTTCCACAAGCTCTTCTCTCGGATCTCTATCCTCGTGGTTTAAGACGACTATTTCAACGCCGAAGGATCTCAAGAGCTCCTCAAGTGTTTCGAAACCGAACCTAGTCAGCCTATCCGGATACGCCACGACAACCTTCGATATTTTTCTCTCCACAGCTAGCTTCAGTATCTTCCTGAAGCCCTTCCTATCCTCGTTGAGATCACTACCGATATCGGTTATGACCTCGTACTCTTGGACATTGTTTTTCCTAGCCCACTCCTCCAAGGCTCTAATCTGTCTATCTAAGTCGTCCTTCTGCGCATGTGATGAGACTCTGGCATATAGCACAGCCCTCCTAGCCCTGGTTAAACCCATCAGCTTGTCGACATCCTCTTCCCTAAACCTCCACCAACCACTCTCAAGGACAACAGGCTTGATCCAGCCTCTTCTAACATACTCCCTGAGGGTAGTGTAACTTATCCCCAGCCTCTGGCAAACCTCCTTAGGTCTTAACATCCTTGTTACTGATAAAGGATTTTATATTAACCCTTATAAACTTCTATGAAACTTGAAACAGTTCTGCAAGGCTTTCAGATGCTATAGGCTTTGTCCCAATAGCTGTAGCAGGTCTTGCAACAGGGTCTGCAGCACTTTATCTAATTTCTGTAACAGAATCGCTTAAGTCATTGATTATAGCAGAGTTTTTGCTAGGAGTTGGAACAGGTCTCTTTGTCTCCCCAAATACAAGTTCAATAATGAATTCTGTACCTCCACATAGAAGAGGTGTTGCATCATCTATAAGAACAATTTCATTTAACATAGGATTTGCGTTGAGCTTAAACATAGCAGTACTCTCCTTGACACGAATGCTACCCTATAAAATTGTTTCAATGCTAATTACATATGAAGGTATGCCATCACTTAATGGAAGCAGCTTCTCTATAGAATTGTCAACACTATCTAAAGCAATAAAACACTCATTTCAGATACAATCCATGATCATGGCACTAGCAATACCATTTACGCTTTCACGAAATAAGAAAATGCAAAAAATACTTGCTTAATTACTTTAGCTAAACATCAATTGCCTCTGTTTGTAGTATTGCCAAGAATGAAATAAGGTTTATAAATTAGAATAAAAACTTGTGTATGTAGGGTGTATTAGGTATGTTAAGCAGATTGGAAAAGGAGCTTGAGGTTGTAGATAATCTACCTCCCCCACCACCACTTACCTTTAAAAATGTTATGAGAATTATAGGTCCTAGCGCAATTGTTTTGGGTGTGGCTATAGGCTCTGGTGAATGGCTTATAGGACCTGCTAATGCGGTTCTCTATGGAGCAGGTATTATGTGGATTGCTACAGTATCTATACTACTACAAACACTGCTCAATGCTGAAATGGTTAGATACACCAAATATACAGGTGAACCTATCTTCAACGGCATGCTGAGACTATGGCCAGGCCCCAGGTTTTGGGGCCCTCTACTAATAGTTTTATCAGTTCTTGAAAGAGCCTGGCCTGCATGGGCTTTTGCAAGTGCCACAGCTCTTGCAGCAGCTTTTCTTGGTAGAATACCTGGTGCAGGTGACGAGATTACTGTTATGATAACAGGTCTTCTACTAGCGTTGCTAATTGTAGCTATAGTGTCTTTTGGTGGTGTTATTGAAAGAGCTTTGGAAATAGTTCAGTGGATATTCATATTCCTAATAATAGGATTTCTAATATTCCTAAACGTGCTTTTGACACCAGCTAAAGTTGCTTCAGATGTTGCTGCAGGATTCTTCAAATTTGGCTACTTTCCCAGAGGAGCCACAGTAGCCTTATTAGCAGCACTAGCAGGCTATGCTGGTGCAGGTGGATTAAACAACACCACCATAACTAACTACTATAGAGATAAGGGTTTTGGCATGGGATCTATTGTTGGCGCTATTCCATCACTTATAAGAGGAAAGAAGATAACTGTTTCACCTAAAGGCAAAATATTTAAGATTACATCAGAAAATCTTGATGCATGGAGAAAGTGGAGATTATTAACATGGATTGACATAGTAGGCATCTTCACCACAGGAGCCTTCATAGGAATGTACTTATGTGTTGCTCTAGCAGTTGCTCTAATTCCTCCAGGCACACAAATCGGTGGATGGGGTGTAGCAGCCTATCAAGGCAACACATTAGCTGCTAGACTAGGTTTCGCTGGTTGGGTAATAGCTTTGTTAACAGGCTTCTGGATACTATTTAGTACTCAACTAGGCTCTACAGACATGATAACAAGAACACTAACAGATTTGTTATGGAGTTTTAGTGATAGAGTTAGGAAGTGGGCTGGAGGAGAAATCAAAAAACTTTACTACACAGTACTTACCTTCATAACAATATGGATATTCTTTGCATTTGCATTAACATACCTATTCAAGATACAGCCTTTCATCTGGATTCTTCTAGTGGCAAACATATCAAATATAGTATTAGGAATTGTTGCAATCGCTACAGCATATATGAATAGAAAATGGTTACCTAAAGAGATAAGAGCACCACTATGGTCAACCATAATATTGATATTAGGAGCACTGTTCTTCTGGTTCTTCTTCGCAGTAGCAATGATATTAAATCAATTCTTTGGAATTAAATTCTAAAACCATTCAATTTTTACAAAATAAAATTAAATCAATTTTTTAATTAAAATTAACCAGACATGTGAGGTTGCATCAATGATATTTAATTGCAGATACCAAGGCATGTTTCAATGTTTTATAAATAAAATATTGTTGTAGATCTAGAATTGTGGCCAGCTTCAATTCATTCTTTATCTTCTACATAGACTGCAAATCCTAGTAATGTTGCTAAATCCTTCAAATCCTCTGCTAAATCTCCGTAGAATACCACTCTGTGCCATGACCACCTCCAGTTTCTTGCAATTGTTTTTGCATTTACCTTTGCAACAAGCTTTGTAGCACATGCATAGATGCTGTATTCATTGCCTATGGCCTTTCCTTTGTGAAGAATAATTGTTTTTTGTTCAGGCCATATCTGAGCAGCTGTTATATCCTCGTTTACTGGAAGTTCAACGTATAGAGAAGCTCTTTTTAGATTTAGATGAGCTGGTGTTATTATGTATGGAACCTTTCTATTTCCCCCAAATGGGTTTACTGGGCTATAGCAATGATAATACACAATCTCGTTTTTTGTGTAGTCAATAACAGGATCTGATATGAATCCTGGTTTTTCTTCAAGATACCAAACCATGAGAAGCATCACTGCTGAATATGGATCAGCTTCGCATACAGGTATGTAGCCATCTAGCCAAAGCTGCATGTATCCAAGACATGGCCATGCATCAAGAATTTTCGCATCGAATAGGTTTATACAATCAACAGCAATCGATATTGCTTTAAAGTCTTGAAGGGCTTTCTTCATAGCTAGATATAGCTTAGCAGCTTTCACGATATCTTCATAGCTATTCTCATAAACCTTATATGCATTAGACATCCATTCCAAAGCCCATTTCCTAGCTTCATTCTCGTTAGCAACACGATAATACTTCTCAGCAAAGACTTTACCATCGAGATAGATAGATTCTACTCCTAAAGTTTCCCTTAAAACTTTTTCAAAGTAATCAAATCTCTGCTTATCAATTGTTATAAACAATATTCTGCTTTGTCTAAGCCTATAAAGAACTTCTAAAAGCTTAACCTTCTTAATTACAACATCGCTATCCAAATTCCTTACTGATATGCCAACAACTTTTCCACCATTGCTCAACGCTTTTCCATATTCAATCAAAAATTCTCCTCCACCACCATAGCTTTCAGCAATGAGCACAACAGGTTTTCCACTTTCTAGAAAAACTCTTGTTGCACCACCAGACCATGTATGTAGCAGAACAACTACAAAACCTATGGAATCTTTCTCCAGCTCCAGTACCTTCTTCCCCTCATCAACATTAGTAACAGTATAGAAAGCAAAACTTGTTTGCGGAAAAGACAATTTCAATTTGAGCATAAATCTATGCTTCTTCTCCTCAAGCCAATCCTTTATAAGTGGTGGCCCTCCCAAAGCACCAGTATAACTCCTTGGAGTGGTTTCTGGAGCTATAAAGACGATAGGTAATTTCATTTTCATTCACACAAGAGGTTAAAATGCTTAAAGTTTAAAAGTTTTATTCATTTTTATGCTTATGGGGGTTGTATGGCAATAAAAAATGTTGATGAATTGTCAAAAACATTTTTACATAGACTAGCTTTGGAACTTGCTGAACATGGCTTGGCTGTTGCTGATCCATATAATGCTGTGAAAAACCATGTTAGAATATGTAATGGTAGAATATGTGTAGCTGATAATGCTATAGATGTTGTGGGGAGAATACATGTTATAGGATTTGGAAAAGCTTCGAAAAGAATGGCCATGGCATTAAGTGATATACTTGGAGATAAAATAATTGGGGGAGTTGTTATAACACCTGATGAAGAAAGCTCATATGGAAATATAAGATTTGTTAAAGGTGATCACCCAATCCCAGGTGAAAACACGTTAAAATCTTCTAGAGCACTTCTAGAGTATGTAACAAGTAATGTGCTTGAAGATGACATTGTATTTGTTGTTGTGTCTGGAGGAGGCTCGGCATTATTTGAAGTTCCAGAAGATGGTATTGATTTAAAGGATGTTGCATGGATTTCGAAAGAGCTTATGAAGAGAGGCTCTGACATATTTGAGTTGAATGCTGTAAGGAAAAGGTTTTCTAAGGTTAAGGGTGGAAAACTCCTAAGGTTTTTAAAGTGCAGAAAGGTGATATCGCTGATAGTTAGTGATGTTGTTGGAGATAGATTGGACACAATAGCCTCTGGTCCTACAGCACCTGATGAAACAACTTTTCAAGATGTTTACACCATTCTGAAGAGACGTGGGCTATGGAATGAGCTTAGAGAGTCTATGCGAAGAATTGTTGAAATGGGGTTGGAGGGAAAAATACCTGATACGCCTAAAAGTGGTGATAAAATATTTGAGAAAGTACTGAATGTGATTATCGCAAGTAATAAAATAGTTTTAGATTCCATGGCAAAAAAGGCTAGAGAGTATGGGTTTAACACATTAGTATTAACCTCAATGCTTGAGGGAGAGGCAAGAGAAGTTGGGAAAGTGTTGGCATCGATAATCAAAAACATTGAAAGATATAATGAGCCAATACAAAAACCTGCAGCAATATTTGCTGGTGGAGAAACTGTTGTAACAGTTAAAGGCAGAGGTATTGGTGGAAGAAACCAGGAGCTTTGCTTATCCCTATCAATTTCAATTAAGAGCATGAGAAATGTTGTGGCATTGTGTATGGGAACTGATGGTGTTGATGGTATAAGCCCAGCTGCTGGTGCTATAGTAGATGGTGAAACATATCATGAAGGATTAAATCAGGGATTAGATGCCCAGGAATATCTAGAGAATAATGATAGCTATACCTACTTCTCAAAGATCAGAAAATCAATTGTAACAGGGTATACAGGCACGAATGTAAATGACATCTTCATAGCTTTAATAAAGTAACTTGAAAATTATAGATTCATACCAGTTGAGGCTTTTATTCTAGGAATAGAGATATGTGATGAGGTGGTTTAGTTGCTGGTTTTCTCCACAATGATCCTCGTCAATTTAAGTCCAGTAGATGCTTTAACTACATTAATTAGAAATGGGTTTTTTATTGAAATTGGTTATGACAACTTCATTACCTATGGAGGTAAATATGCAGAGAATCAACTAATTAAGAGAGTCTTAGAAACTGTTACTAGCTATGATAAAAACTTCATAAAGTCTATTCATATGCCATATGATGAAATAGATGCTGATACTGTTCCACTAGAAGCTATTGTAAGTAGAATGATTAAGTGGCTGGATTTTGCTCAAGAAGTGGGAGCATCTATAGCTGTTTTCCATACATTAAAAACATCCTCAAATGTCTTCGATACTAATCTCTACTTCTTTAGAAAGATTGTGAAAGAAGCAAGTGATAGAGGTGTTATGGTTGCTATTGAGAATAGACTTGAAAAAGAGCTTTTTGGCTCAAAACCACAGGATTTGAAAAATCTTGTTACAGCTCTTGGTGAAGAGGCTGGAATATGTCTAGATGTTGGCCATGCAAACATAACTAAAAATTTAAGACAATTTATAGACGTTGTTGGAAACCAAGTAATAGAGTTGCATCTTCACGACAACGATGGTTCAAAGGATTTACACAAACCACCATATACTGGCTCTGTTGATTGGAATCTTGTCACAGAGTTTATTAAAAGAAGAAAAAATGCTTTACCAGTTTTCGAGGTTTTATGTAGAGAATCGCCTGTGCATTGCATAGTCAATGCAAATACAATTAGGAAAATGTTTGAAATTTAGGAGATTTTAAGAGAGTTTTGCGGCGTGATTATTCTATTGATGAGAGTATTTACTTTGCAGCTCAAGTCATTTTTGCAAAGGCTATTCAGCTTAGGAGCTAATTCTGCAAACCTTGAAAAAATCTGTTTGCATTCTTCAGATAAAGATATTTTATCAATATCACATTTTATGAAAACACATGGAGCTAAAATCTTCAGCATGTTAAGAATATCAACATAGTTTATACACTCAGCTTTCTCTACAAGTTCTTTAATTGAATACTCAAAGTATTTTTCAATGTGCTCATCCATGTTTTTCTCAAGGAGAAATCTATGCACATCTAAATCCTTAACAATTGTTGATGCCAAATAAACAATTTCTGAAGCTTTCTCTAAACCAAATTTCTCAACAAGCTCCTTGCTAAAGCTAATCAAGTAATAAGCTATTGATCCGTGGAGAATACTGTGAGTTGCTTCATGAATTAGAAGAGCATCTAGATATTCTCTACTTAAATTTTCGCATAGCTCATAATCTATATGAATTCTAGGCCAACCTCTCCAAGCATCATGAGAAACTATGTAGTCTCCTAAAACCATTACCCCAAGCTCTAAACCCTCTCTCAAAAGAAAGCTTCTTTTACTAACAGAATTTTTATATACATAAACTTCAACATAGTCCACATCGGCATTTACACTTTCATAAAAATCCTTAATCAAATTTTCAACATATTCAATGAAATTATTTGGCACAAAACCTACTTTAAATATCTTAACTAAAACCATTTTCGAACCTGTACACTATATTAATGCTTAAAGCTATAAAATGTAGATGAGTGTTATGGAACTAGATAAAAAGTCTCTTCGTAAAGCTTTTGAAGATCTCTATGAAAAACTTGGTGATGGGAAAATTAGGTGTTTAATATGTGAAAGAAAGTGTGTTATTGATAATATGAAACGTGGTTTGTGTAGAAATTACATAAATATTGATGGTGTGCTTTACCACATTGGCTATGGTGTTTTAAGTGCTGTGGAGAGTAGACCTATTGAGATAAAACCATTTTTTCATTACTGGCCTAACAGCACAGCCCTAACTTTTTCTGGATATGGCTGCAATTTTTATTGTCCTTGGTGCCAAAACTATTTGCTTAGCTTTTCTGATCTTCCCAAGAGCTATGACAAGTTCTCTCCTGAGGAACTTGTTAAAATAGCTATTCTCAATGGTGATGAGGGTCTCAATGCCAGTTTTAATGAGCCTACAGCTACACTATTCGATTTTCTACTTGATGTTTTTGATCTTGGTAGAAGAAAGGGTTTATACGGATCCATTGTTACCAATGGTTATTTAACAATTAAAGCAATTAAAAAGCTTGTTGATGTAGGGGTTGATGGGTGGAGTATAGATATTAAGGGCTGTCCAAAAATGCGCAAAGCCCTGGTATCGGTAGATCACAGCATAATCTATAGAAATGCTAAATACATAATTGATAGTGGAGGTCATGTGGAAATGGTTTACCTAGTTGTAACAAATACAAATGATTTTGAGGAATGCTACCAGTGGATTATAGATCAGCACATCAAATACCTTGGACATGATGTACCACTTCATGTAAATAGGTATTACCCAGCTAACTACTGGAAAGAGCTTTCAACACCAATCAACAAATTGATAGAAATAGCTGAGGAAGCTAAGAAAAGCGGCATAGAATATGTTTACATAGGCAATATAGGAGATTCCACGTATGAGACAACAAAATGCCCTAAATGTGGAAAAACACTAGTGGTTAGAATTGGTTATCGCGTAAGATTTTTTGATGTAGATAGGGAAGGAGATAATTATAAATGTCCCAAATGCGGATACAAAATCAATATAAGAGGCAGGTATATACCAAGTAAAAAGATTTCACTTTTCTAACTAGAAAAAGTCATGAAGTTGTTAACAAAGGCATTACCTACACTTTAATATTTAAGCATAAATTGCTGGTTTGCTCAAGAGATTGATGTAAATTAACTCTGCAGAATTTTCAATACCTCTAAATAATAACATAGTTACTTTTATTGTTTTCTTCAGAATTGCCGCTTTTCTTTCTTCTCTCCAAACATATGAATTTTTGTGTAAAATTTTTGTGAATGCTAATGAAGATGTTTATCCACTGATTATCTTTGTGAATACCTGAGGAAACATATAGTACTGAAGTAGAATGGTTGAGGAGGAGGCAAATATCTACTCAAATCAATATAAGTATGTTGAGCAACTAGGCCACTTCTGAATGTTTTTCTTGTGAATGATGAAGTCTAAGGGAAGAGGAGAAGGAAATGATAGAAGCATTTAAAATATAGTTGAAATTATTGATTAGACTCAAACATCTTAGAACCTAAACTTATTTTAATTCATTTAGTAGTTTTGTAAATGGTGTAACTATGGATGTGGATAAGACATTATTTATGTTTGGAATAGTAACTCTTCTAATTGGGATCTTCATAATTATTTTTGGAGTTTTCCTAGCTTTTTATGCATATCTCAACTATAAACCTCTCTTACCTGCTGGAAAAGACCTGCAATCCTCAATTACGAGTACTGTTTATGAGTTGCTAAATCTTGTCATTAAACTAGCTTTTCTTGGTGCTATGATCTGGGCTGGTTCAATACTTTTGGGGAAAGGTATTGATCTTTTCAAGTCTATTTACGTTGGGGAGAAGAAATATAGAGGGTCTGGGGGTTAGGAGTGAATAATCTTCTTAAGCTAGGTATAATCCTAGCAGCTTTTCTAATACTAAGCACTATGCTAGCTCCACTATTAATATTTGCACATGAATTGATTAGCAAACCCGATCTGATAAGTTTTAAGGTTTCATATGAGCAGCTTAATGAAACATCCATTAAATTAGTATTCAATATAACATATAAGGGCATCATAAAATTAGATGATGTTAAACTTGAGGTGCTAAATAAAACACTATACCTTGGCAACATGCAATCAAACACCACAATCTCAAAACATATAACACTCAACATGAATTCCATTCCCAAACATTTAGAGATTTTGATGAGTCTAAGAATTGCAGGAATTTACAGTCTCAAATTAAGGATTAGAGGTGTTTAAGTAATGGATGTGAATGTTGGTATTAAGAAGATGGTATGCTCTCTTGTCATAGGAGTTTTTATGGGGATGCTTTACTACCTTGTTTACGTAGTAATATTTCCAACGCTATTCTCCAAAATACTTCCAAATACTGAAATTCCCAAATTACCTGGTCTTTACATACCTGTTTTCATTCTTTTCACTGCTTTGGGTTTAGCAAACTCCCTAGTAAGAGAACATCCAATATCATTACCTCTCAAACTTTTATCTAAGATTTTAGGAGCTCTGGTAATGCTTGTCTTGCTAAATTTTGGTATTATTGAAGGTGAAATAGCTTTGAATGGAGTTCTAGTTGAGTATAATATGGATATTTCACCACTGCTCTACACATTAATACTTTTTAGCCTATTGATTTTTCCTTAAACCCTGGCTCTGATTAAATTATATGAAATAATACAAAAATGTTATGATGAGAAATCAATTTTGTTAAAGCCACTATAAATGTTGAGCTTGTTTTCTCTTACATGTGCAATTAATGTTATGTTGTTTTTCTTTGCAATTTCAATAGATTTTCTTGTTGGAGCACCTCTAAAAACAGCTATTGGTATACACATCGCTGCTATGCTCTCTATCATTTCCGATGCTGCTCTTGAAGAAAGAACTACCATTGTTTTTCTAAAATCTATTTTCGCCTCATACGCTTTGCCTATTAGTTTAAGTAATGCACCTACCCTAGAAATGTCTTCAACAATATCAATTAAATTTCCCTCCAATGTGAATAAAGCTGCGAAATGAAAACATCCAGTGGCTTTGAACAATTTTGCTTTTTCACTTGCTTCATTAAATGCTTTAAATATGTCCACGGCTTTTACCTTCACATCTAAAGTATTTAAGCATCTATCCATTGTTTTTGTTAATGTTTTTACATAGAATAGAAGAACATTACTGCCTTCAACAATCACCTTGGACTCTGAAACATCAAATCCATGTGTAATGGCATAGCCTATTCCAAGATATTCAAGCATATGTGGAGATGTTGGCAATCTAAAAACCTCAACACCATCTATATATATTCTTCCCTCAACTTCCTCAGCAACAAAATCATCAAGCTCCTTAGAGCTATTACCATTAACACGAACAATTTTAGATGATGAGATAATGTTCAAGGCGATTCCCATTGAAGACAAGTGTATTGGTTAGATAAGTAGATGACAACATATATAAACCTATTTATAGCTTTACAGCATTGACAGTGTTTTAAACAATATTTTTAAGGGTATTTTGCATGAGGGGTTTTAGGGATAGGGACTTTGTTGAGAGTTTTGATGGATTAATATTTTGTGTTATTGGCAATGTGCATCCAAGGGATGGTGTAATTGGTTATCTAAAATATGTTGCCAATATGGAGTCTAGTATAAGAGTTAAGTGGTCTAGAGATGGGGTTATGTATGGAAGAATACTGCCTTTCTATAGTGCAACAGGTGTTAAAAGTGTTTTGGATTTTTTGAAAAGGAATTATCCAGAGTATGTTAAATTTGATGAGTATAGGGGTATAGAATTTATAAGAGTTCCAAGAAATAAAATTTCTATTCATTACAAGCCTGAGGAGAGGTTAAGGGAAATAGAGAAGGAGCCTAAAGACAGTTTGGAGTCTTTAGCACTAGAACTTGCTTCTAGAATTTCTGAAGAATCTGGCGTTCCACTAACGTTCTTTGGTGTTACAGGTTCAATTCTTCTGAAGATACACAATCTTCAATACTCTGACATAGATTTGATTATCTATGGCGTAGAAAATTCGTATAGAGTTAGAGAAGCGCTGAAAAAGCTTTATAAAGATGAAAAATCTGGGTTTTCACTACCATCAGGAAAACTGTTAGATTCTTGGGCTGAGGAAATATCGAGAATACATCCACTAACAGTTGATGAAGCAAAAATTCTTTATAGTAAACACAAATGGAATAGAGCATTGTATAAAAATAGACAGTTCTCCATACATCCTGTTAAACTTGAAAATGAAGTTAATGAAGAGTGGGAGCAGAAAAGATTTAGATACATAGGTTTGGCAACGATAAGAGCTAGAATTGTAGATGCTAAAGACTCTATATTTATGCCAGCTGTTTATGTTGTTGACAATGTTAAAGTTGTTGAAGGTATTGACGATGCGAAGAAAATTAACTATGTTGTAAGCTATGAAGGGCTATACATAGATATTGCAAGTGAAAATGAAGAAATTATTGCTATGGGCAAGGTTGAGGAAGTGGAGGATATCAAAAAGAATGAGAAATTCTATCAACTAACCATAGGAACTTTTGAAGCAAGAGGAAAAGACTTTATAAAGCCTATTGCATGGCTTAAGAATATTTGAATTCTTTTCAATTCCATTTCAGATTTCAATCTAGACAATATTGGATGAGGCTTTCCATTACTGGATTCTGAAGCATTTACTATAATTATTTTCAGCATTTACTTACTACATTATTGAGATTGCCAAGAGGATAAAAGCAAAAACTTAAAGTATTTATTTCTACCTTAAAATGACATTTTTAGTTGAAAAAGGTGGATATTTAAAATGAGAAAAACAATATTTCTAGTGTCCTCTATAAATATGTTTCTAATGTTCATATCTGGTTTAACATATCCTATAGTACCTCTGTATCTAGTTGGGCATAGAGGTTTCAATGCTTTTGAATCTGGTGTTTTAGTATCTTTATCATCTTTTGTAAGTTTTGTTTTTAGTATTGTATGGGGATATGTTTTGAATAGAATTCGTGGAAGAGAAACGCTTTTTGTTGGTGTTGGTGCATTAATTACTGTCATGTTCTTTCTTTTAGCATCTATTTATGTTGAAAATGTTTTGCTTTTATCAGTTTTCTATGCTCTTGCTGGAATAGGTTTCGCATGTTCACTAGTTTCTTCAACAACTATAGTTTCTGATATTAGTTCTCATGAGAATATTGGTAGAGGTATGGGTGTTTTCTGGGCTGCAGGTTCCTTAGGCTGGGCAACACCTCTTCTCTTTGCTGGATATATTTTGAATAGATTTGGAATTAAAGCTATATTCTACATAGCAATATCAATGTCTCTTATAATAGCTTTAATGTCAATCATTTTAAAGAAAGTAATTAATTCGCTAAAAAATGCTGAGGATATGCTTATTCAAAAACATGTGAAGAGATCTTCCTATAGGTTTTTGAGAAGAAAATCTTATTTAGTGTTTTTAGTTACGTCAATAATGTTCGCTGCTGGTGATGTTGCTAAAAATATTTATGTTCCTCAATACTATGCGTATGGAGTTGGTCTTGGAGAAGAATATGCAACAATTTTGCTAAGCATAGCTAGTTGGTTTGAAATACCAATGCTTATAGCATTTGGTTATTTTGTAGATAAATTTGGTTCAAGATATGTATATACATTGAGTCTTTTATCAATGGCTGTTTTCATGCTATTAAACATCTTCATAGTAAAAGACTTTGCATCAGCATTTGCGAGCATGGCATTTTATAGTATTGTATGGGCATCATATGCATCGTCAGCATATGTTCTTGCAGTTGAATTAGCAAAAAATGAGGAGCCAGCATCACTAGGACTTCTAAACTCCAATATACCACTTGCAAGCATTTTGTATACCCCAATAGGTGGGTACATAACATTTACTCAAGGTTACAAAGCGAATTTCGCATATATTGCAGCTTCGCTAATTGCTTCATCAATAGCATTTCACCATTCCCTCAATTCATCCAATTCTAAGTAACTTTAGATAGTCTCCCTAATCTCAATGCAAAACATAAACCCATATAACCTTAAATTTTAGCACCTTAACATAAAAATAACCGGTGTTGTTATGTCGACAAAGGCTATTTTCCTAATTGGGATAGGCATACTAGTATTCATTATTGGATGGGCGGCAATGCTAAGTGGTGTTGAAGTTAAAACATGTTCAACATATGTTTATGTGCCAAGAGAATTTGTTGGGAGGATGAAGCCACAGTATAGTGAGTGGTACTATTGGAGAAATGTACCAGTTAATTTATCAAATATTGAGTTGAAAGCTAATACACCATTTAACTATACATTCAGCGTTAATAGCACAATAGGTTACATCTACATTGAGATTAGTGGTAGGGTTAGTAATGAGAATTATGAAGGCTATGTGGCAATACTAAATGCTACAAATAATCAAACAGTGATTTACTCTAGTCTAAGCCCAAGCGAGGCGTTTTTTGGGAAAGGATTGAACACAACATTATTTTACCAAAAACCTTTGAACCCAGGAAAATACAAAATTGTTCTACAATTAAACACAGATGCTATTGTAAATAGACTGGCGGTGTACGGACCAAGCTCAAAAGAGTTGGAGATTCAAGCAATAGAAATAACACTAGCACCAGAGTCTGAATCAGCTTATCAACAAATAAAAATCGATTATATATGTGGAATAAGCTTTGCACAAGCACTAGCAGCTTCAACAGCTGTTGGCATAGGTATTTCAATGATTGTAGCAGGTGCTCTAATTGAAGCAGTAAGCACAAGAATAACTCGTTTAAGAATAGCAAAACCTGCTAAGGCAAAAAAGAAGTAAATTTGTTGGTGCCTCTCATTGGTCAAAATACTATTTCTGGGTGTTGGTGGCTGGATATCCAACCCCCTACTTGGCTACACATCATTTGCAGTAATCAATTCAAAAGGTAATTGGATTCTTGTAGAAGCTGGTGAAGGAGCATACCAAAACATAGTAAAGTGTGGACTTAAAATAAATGATAATCTTAAAGGCATAGTCATTTCCCATAGACATGGAGACCACATACTAGGATTGCCAACAATTCTTCAAATAGCTAAGCACTTAGGAATTAAGGAGGTTACTATAATAGGAATAGATGATGTTATAGAAGCTGTTTCAGAACTTATAACAGCTTCAGCATCTCAAAATACAGCAAACATCGTAAAAGCTATTAGACTGGATTTTGGGGAGAAAATAAAAATTGATGATTTCGAAATAGAATTTCTAGAATCTGTTCACACAATACCAGCAGCCTCAATAAAGATAATTGCCAATGGAAAATGCATTGTCTACAGCGGTGACACATCATATAATCCAAGACTAGCTGACTTTGCCAGAAAATGTGATGTGCTCATTCACGAGGTTTCTAGCTATAGCGAAGAAGCCCACAAATATGGCCATAGCACATACAAAGATGCATTTGAGATAGCGCTAAAAAGCAATGTGAAAACATTGGTGCTTACACACTTTTACCAATGGCCTCAGCCAATAAAAACCCCAATTGAAGGCTCCATGGAAATACTTGTTCCACATCCATGTCAAATCCTAGAAATATAAAACGCGAATTCTGCTTGTAACCAGGTTATTGTAAAGGTATAATAGCCTTCAAATTCTTATCCACCTTCACCTTCACCCCATATACCTCTTCTATAATCCTCTCGTTTAAAACCTCCTCTGGTGTTCCAACTGAGTATATTTCTCCCTTGTTCATTAGAATTACCTTATCCGAGAATCTGTACGCTTGTGTAAGATCATGCAATGACATTATTACTGTTAGTGATTTCTCTTTACTTAAACTTTTGATAAGGTTTAGAATATCTATTTGGAATCTCAAATCAAGATTTGCAGTGGGCTCATCAAGAAGCAGTATCCTAGGTTCTGATGCTAAAGCTCTTGCAATTAAAACCCTTTGCAATTCTCCACTACTAAGCTCTGTTAAGTCTCTGTAAATAAATTGCTCTGCTTTCACAGATTTTAAAGCATTGATAGATATTTCAACATCTTTTTTAGTTGGCATAAAATCTATGTGTGGTCTTCGACCTGTTAACACAAAATCTATTACTTTCATACCTGGTGCAATGTTTATATGTTGAGGAACTAGACAAAGCATTTTTGCAAGTTCTCTTCTCGAAAAATCAAACACATTTTTCATATCGATGTACACAGATCCTTTAGTGGGTTTTACAATAGCATCTATTGTTTTTAGCAGTGTTGTTTTTCCAGCTCCATTAGGTCCAACAATGCTTACAATCTCTCCTTCATTAATCTCAAAAGAAACACCATTCAAAGCCTTAACACTGTTATATCTAACCTCAACATCAATAACCTTTATTATAGCCATTGAATCACCTCCTCAGGAGGAGATATATTAAAAGTGGTGAGCCAATCAATGAAAGTGTTATTCCCACAGGCAACACAATTGGCGATAAAACAAATCTGCCAATGGCATCAGCAACTATGAGTAGTATAGCAGCTACAAGCATTGACTGGACAATTAAATATCTGTGGCTATTACCAACAATAAGCCTAGCTATATGTGGTGATACAAGGCATAGAAAAGCTATTACACCAGAAAATGCTGTTGTTATTGATGCTCCAAGTGCAGCAACAATTGAAGTTTCTAATCTAACTCTCTTAGCATCTACTCCACTAGCATAAGCAACATCATCACCTAAAACCATGAGGTCATAATCTATTGATTTAGCAATAAAATATCCTGAAATAATTGCTGCTCCAATAGCCAAAATTCTTAGCTCAACCCAACCAACTCTTCCAACATCACCAAAAGTCCAAAAAACAATTAAGGCTATTTGAAGCTCATTTAGCAAAAGATATTGAACAAGACTTAATAGTGCCTGGTAAAAGAAGTTCATAGCTATAGCAGCTAAAATTAGCGCTTTCTCACTTAAACCAGCTCTAGATGCAAGTAGCAACACAATAGATGTTTGAATAACAGCAAAAACAAATGCAAATATGGGTAATACATATGGATTATTATACAATATAACCCACCTACTTATAGAACCACCAACGCCAGCAAGCAATGCTAGTGCAACACCAAGTGCAGCTGCATTAGATATTCCAAGCGTAAATGGAGAAGCCATGGGATTTCGCAATATTGACTGCATAGCAGCTCCTGAGCCACCAAGAATAAAACCTATTGCAATACTAGCTAAAACTCTTCTCAACCTGAACAACAAAATATCTCTAATATCAGGTGGCATATTGTTTTGGAAAAATATGTACTTGATTACATCTATAAAAGTGATTTTGTAAACTCCTATAGAAATGGATATTGGTATTAAAACTATAAGAATAATTATGGAGAGAATTATAAAAAATAATCTCTCCTTAAATATTCTTTCAATGTACATATAGTAGCCCTAGCCGCATTTAAACTTGTCACTAAGATTTACAAATCCTGGATAACCACCATCAACAAAGTCTTTATATAATGGTTTTCCAAGAAACATCTTGAATATCTCATCAGTTTTGCTAATTGGATCTACATCACTGAACTTATTTGGATACAAAACCTTTCCCATGTAATATGCATCAGCAAGAGCTGTTGCAACATTTGTGTGATAGTAGTTAAATGGTAGTATACCAAAAACCTTTCCCTCCTTAAAAGCATTTAAACCACAGTACTTTGACGAATCCTTTGCAAAATCATTTAAAACAGTATTCAAGTTGTTTTCATCTATGAATATAAATTCTGGTTGTTGCTGCATTAAATACTCAAAATCTATTTGCATGTAGCCACCTTTGCCAGAAACCGAATCAACTATTGATGGAGTATTCAAAAGCAGTAAAGGCGCGAATCTTGCTTGTGTTGCTGTAAATGGCTGTGCACCTTTATATGATATTGCACCAACATAAACCTTTGGCTTTGCAGTTAAATCCTTTGTTCTACTGCTCAGATCAGATACTATAGAATCTATGTATTCTACTAATTTTCGTGCTCTTTCTTCTCTTCCGAGAACCTTTCCAAGCAAGTTCAAAGCACTCTTTATAGCATCTACATCAAGATATCCTGCCATACCATAGTCAATAACAAGCACGCTAGCATTTACCTCTTCAGCTAATCTATCAGGAGAATATAGATCAACATATGTTCTAGACATTATTATGAGCTGTGGCTTTACTGCTCTCAATCTTTCTGGATCAGGTGGCTTATTAGGTCCTCCAGCTCCTACTATAGGCAACTTCTTGAATATGTTGCTAAAAGCCATTGCATAGTCTCTTCCAACAACCCTTTGACTTGTTTCAATTTCTTCTACACCAACAAGAAGATCAGTTGCATTCAGATAAGCAACTAATCTAAGAGCTCCTGGGCCAATGGCAACAACTCTGCTTAAATTCCTTGGTATTTTAACTGTTCTATTGAGAATATCAACAACAGTGAAGTATTCTTGCGAAGACTGTTTCTCCATACTTATTACAGCTTCACCTCTCTTTATCAAAAACAGTGCAACACCTAATGATGCAATAGCTACAGCTATAGCAACAATTATTGCAATTGTTTTACCAATACCTCTATCGAGATACATTTGCAATCACCTTAAATGGTATTTTAACAAATGATATCCCCCTTCCTATAACAGCCAAAGCCTCTTTCCCAGCACATTGAACACAATATGGCTTATTATCCACATAAACAACTTTTGGCGCCATTACAAGTTCTCCACATTTTGAACATCTAATGCTTTCAAATATTGGTGCTCTCTCAATCTCCTCCACAATCTCTACTTCCTGAATAACAAACTCCTCCTCTGGAAGCTCAGCCATTTTATATCCTAATTCAGTCCACATTCTATGCAAATTCTCAATATCCTTCTCACTACCACTTCTCTCAATAACCACTTTTTTAAACAATTCTAGAGCCTCCTTAGAAAAGTGCTTTTCCCTAAGTTTTTGAGAATCTACATATATTCTTATGCCTCTTCTAGCTCCTCTCTTAAAAATTGTAACAGCGTTCTTACCAGTATCTATGTAAATCAAAGAGTTGTTGCCAAAAGTACATCCAGTAGCTATTTGAACACCATCAGCAAAACAGTTATTAACCTCAACAATGGCTATGAGATCCTCTCTTATAGTTTCAGCAACACCAGCCTTAGCAATACCAAGTTTATTTAAGGCTATTTCAGATGCTCTAAGACCCAAAATAAGAAAGGGGCATACATGGCCATGGAAATTCCTTGCCACTTCTATAAGCTCTTTACTTACCACTATAGTGCACCATTTTCACATGTTTGTGTACATTTTTATGTATGTTAGAATATCTTTAAAAGCTTATCGTATTCATGGCAGCAGTTAGGAGAAGCAAAGAAACTGCAAAATAAGTGAAAATGGTCTAGAAATGTTGATGTGGAGAAATGAGGTTCTTGTTTAACAAATCAAGTTAATTTATAAGTGCGTATAGTTGTTGACCTAATTTAAAATGCTTTGCAAATAGTTATGGCTAGTACCATGGCAACTGACATTTCTTTTATCACTAGCTTGAAAAAAGAGTTGAAAGAAAAAATAAGGAAGTTGTTAAGCGAGGAAGAAGCTGAAATTGCTGCTAGAGATGCTCATGCCAAGCGCTCTCCTAGGCCATGTGGATTAACAATTCATACATCAATAGGATGTGTATATCAATGCAGATATTGCTATATTTATGACATGGGCTTTAAACCAACTATAACTCCATATCCTTTAACAGGAATACAGCTAGTCTATGCATTATTGCTCAACAAGTACTTTATACCATCTGCAAATGGGACATATCTTGCTATAGGAAGTGTTTCAGAACCTTTTCACCTACTTGTCAAGGAAAAAACCATTGAGTATATCAAAGCAATTTACACATATCTTGGAAACCCAGTACAGTTTTCAACAAAAGCATTCATAAGCAAATATGATGCAGAGAAAATAGCAAAAGCAAGCAACAACAAGATCTCTCCCCTTATTACAATAATTACGATGAGTAATTGGCATAATTTAGAGCCATATGCACCAACCCCCGAAAAGAGACTAGAGACTGTAAGGAACCTAAGGGAAGCTGGGTTAAAGCCATTTCTATTCATAAGACCGATAATACCAGGTGTTACTGATAGAGAATTTAAAGAGATAATAGATCTTGGTGGTGAGTATGGAGCTGTGGGTGTTGTGGCCGGAGGTCTTAGAGTAACGAAGAATATTTTAGAGAAGCTTAGAGAGGCAGGTGCTAATGTTGGAGAAATATTGAGGAGACTTCGTGTACCACCTGAAAAAATGAAGCCAGGTATGCAATATGAAATCAATGTTGCTGACATCAAAACAGAGATTCAGAGATATGCTAGGAAAAAAGGTTTGGTGTATTTCCCATCTGCATGCATGGCAAATCTTTATACACATGGCATGTTCTGCTGGAGAATGATGTTATATAATGTAAAAGGTCATGACTTGAAAAAGCCATCGCAATCTGAGATAAGCAATCTTCTTAGAGAAATGAATTTCAAACCTCACAACATTGTAATAGGTCAATCAACAATTGTTGCTGAGGGTACATGCTCCGGATGCGACCCAATAATGATTTCAGAAATTGTTAAACACTCATACAAAATTTGTTTGAAATTGCATATCAAAAGAAATATGAAGTAAATCTCTCTACACAATAGTTATTGAAAAACAAATTCAAACTTCGTAACAAATATTTCATGTTGCTGCTTCGGCAATGCGGGAAATACATCACTTATCAGCGCGCGAAGTTCTCCACATCTCAAAAACAAACTATATGCCACTCTACTTTATAAGTTTGTCTTATAAACAACATTTTAAAGAGATGTATGCCTAGTGTTTCCTCATTCTTGCTATAGCTAGGCAAAAACTTTTAAAGTTTTTATGGTATTGTAAGTGCTATGCAAATGAGAGAAGATTTCATACACAATATAAGGGTGCTATTTGTAGATATAGGCAATCTTGTTGTGGGTATAGCCAAAGATGTAGGTCCAAGAATCTTATTTCTAGCGCCAAAAGAGAAACAGGATTTCAATGTTTTTGGCGTGGTTCCAGACTTGGTTGTTGAAACTCCTGAAGGGCTTTGGAGAATATATGGAGGTCATAGATTATGGACATCGCCAGAGGCTATGCCAAGGTCATATTCACTTGATGATAAACCAGTTAAAATAGTTGTGAAGGATAGTGAAATAGTTGTTGAGGGTAATCCAGAACCTCAGAACTGTGTTTTAAAACGTATTAGAATTAGAAGAGGATCTGATGAGAATAGCCTAGAGGTTGTTCATGAAATAGAGAATATTTGTAGATGGCCAATAGAATTTTCCTGCTGGGCCTTAACAGTCATGAGACAAAAAGGATTTGCAATTATACCAATAAAGCCTAGGTGCGTCGATGAGAAATGCCTTTTACCTGATAGATCGTTAGCTCTATGGCCATACACAAAACTGTCTGATAGAAGACTTATTCTAGGCGAGAAATACATATTTATTAAGCAGGATCCTGAAGCAGCTAATCCTCTAAAAATAGGTGTTAACAGTCATGATGAATGGGCTGCTTACTATGTTGATAAATATCTGTTTATAAAGACATTTAGGAAAGAATCTGGTAAATATCCAGACTTTAACTCAGTGATAGAGGTGTATACAAATAACAAAATATTAGAACTTGAAACTCTTGGGCCATTGAGAGTTGTGGAGCCAGGGAAAACAAATATACATGTAGAGTTTTGGAAACTTATTCACGTAGGTGCTGTTGAACCTAGTGAAGAAGTTATTGAAAAAGTATTTAAGAATGTGCTGCAACTATAGACATTTACCTTCATCTCTAATTTTCAACAAAATAATGAATTGGTTGATGCAATAAATTTGCACATTTTAATTTAATTTTATAATGTAAAATATTTTAAATTGATGCTTATGCTAAGGCGTTGAGAACATTTCTTAGTTCAGCAACAAGCTGCTTAGAAACACTACCGTTTCTACCACCAACACAAACAGCGCTTCTAAAACCTATAACATCAAATCCAAGTGTCACAGCATCTTTTATATGGTGTTTATTTAAACCACCAGCAATGGCTGTAAAGAAACCATTTTTCTTTGCCTTGTTAACAAATTCCTGTAGATAATGCCTTGGTAAAATGTCAAATGATGATAAACCCTCCTTACCAAATGTATCAATCATAACGCCTTGAGCACCAGCTTTGATTGCCACATCAATAACTGTTATAGGATCTATAAAGCTATGCTTATGGTAATCAGCATAACTAACAAAAACAATTTTAGATTTTCTCACATTTTCAACAACCTCTCTTCCTATAGCTATAGCTTCTTCAACACTTTTCAAAGCAAAGCCAATTTTAACGTAGTTAACAAAACTATCTAAAGCAGTTACAACATAGCCTAGTTCAGCTGCATTACTACGCACATCACCTATTGCAACACTTACTTCCTTTAAACCATTAACAATTCTCACAACTTCTCTCACAACACTTATTCTAGGCAAGCCCAAACTACCTTTAGCAGGGTCTTTAACATCTATAATATCTGCACCACCCTCCAAAGCATTCAAAACTTCAGAAGATGAGCGAACAGATATGAGAAGCTTTGGCATAGATCTCAAAGTTTTTCACCTAAAGGTTCTAGAGAAGATTTCCTAGATATAAAGCTTAGCTAGGTTCAATGCTAAAGCTGCATCAAATACTCTTTTCTTCTTGCAAGATACTTGTAGGAGTTGTATACGGTGTATGCAGCTGGGAAAATCTCTTTGGCAGCTTCAATTGGTCCATAGAGCAGAAAATCAGCTGCTACTACAAGTGTTGAAATGCTTGCAGCTAGTTCACACGCTTTATACCCATCAGAGCCAAACCTCTCTTTGAATGCCTTTCTTTGAGTTGAAACAGCATTGTGTGCACCGCTACCCACGGGAAGACCAAACCTAGATTTAATTTCTATCATTGTTCTCATGGCTGCTGAGAGACTTGGAATATCAATTACAAAGGTATCTACAAGCAGTTTTTCAATGCCATAGGCAAAGGCTTTGGATAATATAACCTCGAGATTTTTTATTCTTGAATCAACATCAATAATCCTATCTGTGTAAAGCAATGCTATAGCAGCTTTTACACCATAATCTTGCAAAACCTTGTACTCATCATCCTTAGACTTTGCTGTTAAAGAATTGTATATCACCCTATCTATAAAGCCAGCATCTTTAGCATATTGAAAACCAGTTTTCATAATGTTTAAATCTGGGGAGTCTATCAGAATTGGCATTTTTGTTGCATTAGAAACAAACTCTAGATACTTAACCATAGCATTTGGGGTTTCAGCAACAACATCAATCATTGCCGGCATTCTAGTTTTTTGCGACAAATCCTCAACAACTTTGATCAACTCCTCAGCCTTTGCCTTGTCAAACACACCCTGCTTACCATCAACAACAATTTTATGTCCATGGTAAAATATTGTACCTATCAACACTGGAGGGTTTTCAAAAGCATTTCCACCAACCTTAATTCCCCCAATTTCAAAAACTTTTTGTTGTGTTTTATAGTAGAACATTTTCATCACATGTATAACTATCTTCAAACCTGGATTTATAAACACATGGCTTTAAATTATTCTAGGCATGTACTTTTCTATCACATAGCTTATGTTTTCTCTAATTACTTTCAAAGCTTTTGGAAGATACTCAATGACATCATCCGGTGTTACACCATCTTCACCAAGCTCCTCAGCAGCAAGATCTCCTGCAAGGCCATGAATCAAAACACCCATTCTTGCAGCATCCCCAATATCTCTATAGCCAATGCCATACATAGCTGCAATTGTTCCAGTTAAAACATCTCCCATACCAGCTTTCGCCATTCCAGGATTTCCAGTCATGTTAATGTATATATAGCCATCTGGTTTGCATATTAGTGTATGCGCACCTTTCAAAACAATGTAACTGTTCAAGTCTATGCATGTTCTTCTCAAAATGTTGATTGGATCTTCAAGAATTTCAGCAGGCTTTAAATTTATTAGTCTTGAGAATTCACCAAGATGTGGAGTTATTATTGTTGGAAACCTTCTCTTCTTAACCACATCAACATTTCTTGCAATAGCTGTTATCCCATCACCATCAACTATAACAGGTTTTTCAACAACTGCAACAAAGTCTGTTATAAACTCTTGTGTTTCTGGGTTTAGCGATGCTCCAGGCCCAACAGCAACAATATCTATGTCCAAATCTATAACTAGTTTGAGTAAATAGTCTAAGTTACTTTTAGCTATACTCCCTTCACTAGTTTCTTCAAGTGGTATAAACACAATCTCACTGTTTCTAGCGGCAATATATGGCACTATAGACTTTGGAGCTGCTAGTCTCGAATAACCTCCACCAGCTTTAAGAAAAGAGTATGCAACATAGTATGGAGCTCCATAGTAGTATCTAGCACCTGCTACAGCAAGAAACTTTCCAAATGTTCCCTTGTGACCCCATCTAACTCTTTCTGGTGGTGGTAGTGGATAGTTTAGCTCAACTTTAATATCCTCTGATTCAAGAAGTTGTGGAGGGTATGAAAGCCTTGAAACATAGAGTTTTCCACAGTAGTGATAACCTGGATAAAGAATGTTGCCATATTTTGGAAGACCAAAAGTTACTGTGTAATCAGATTTTACAGCAACTCCATACACCTTTCCATTGTCTCCACCAATACCAGATGGCATATCAACACTAATAACAGTTTTCCCAAGCTTGTTAATCGCTTCTATAACACTTCTTCTAAACCCTGTTACCTCACCCTTCAAGCCAATACCAAAAATACCAACAATAAAAACATCACAGTTCTTGGCATAGTCATAAAAGTTCTTGGCATCTTCATCACTTTGAATAAATCTAATTGGTATGCCCATGGACTTAACAAGCTCGAAATTCTTCCTAGCTAACTCAGTAAACTTCGTTGGATCTCCAACAATGTACACCTCAACATTGCATCCAGCAGCATAAAGTCTTCTTGCAGCAACAAGAGCATCACCACCATTATTACCCGTACCAGCAACAACACAAAACCTTTTGTCAAACAATCCAATTTCATTTGCTATCAAACTAAATATAGCTGTTCCAGCATTCTCCATGAGAAGATCATGCGAAACACCAAATTTTTTGAATGCTTCCTCATCAATTCTTCTCATTTCCTCAACACTACAAACCTTTAAACGTAGAGGAATATTTACTTTTGTCATCTAAACACCTGTAGCATTTCAACTACAGAATTTAAGGCTGTTTACTAGAATTTATATTGGCTTTGGTTATCTAAACCATGTTGCTAAAAATCAGTGGAATAGACTATGGACTTTCGCTTTACTATTCATATCTTCTTCCAATGTTTGATGTAAAACCTGTTGAAAGAGGATTTATTTTCAGAAAGGTCATAGGTTTTTGCAGTGGCATTGAATGCAAGTTTGATAGAACTATTCTAAAAACTATATGTACCATTCCTAATAGCTGCCAAAACCATTACACAGATATTCTTGGTCTTAGCACTAACCAATGCTTCAAGGATTTATGCAAATTGTATGGAAATGAAAAATGCATTGCAAGTAAAATAACATTGCTTTATAGCCCAACTGATGCTAGGAATATTCTCTACGCAATTCTATTGTCTAGAAACACAGACTACTTTATAAATACATTGAAGTGGTTTAGAGAATTCATATACAATGGAACTGTAAGAAGTAGAAGCTATGTTGTTAAACAGTTTCTTGAGATAAAGGATAGAATTGAAGAAATTTTCACAAACTTTAAAAACAATATTCAGCAACTAATTGCTGAACTTCTCTCAACAAAGTATGTGGGGCTTAAAACAGTTTCTGCACTTCTTCTCCACGCTTATGGATTAACAGAACATGCCCCAGTTGATAGACATTATCTCATTTACTTGTCAAAGATTTTTCAATGGTTTAAACCAGGGACTGGTAGAAAAAGTATTTGCATTTCCAATATGTTGAATTGTCTTATGTGTAAATATAGAGAGAGGTGTATTTATGGTGTTACAAAAATTTTTGGAAAACTAAATGGTTGTATACAATCCATTGCATACTTATCTAAAAGACTTGCTTTTATTAGAAATGATTTGGAGGAGATTCTCGTACCTAAGGAGCAAAGAGATATAAAAGCTTTGGAAAGAATTGTTTCTATGGTTATTCAAAAAATTGTTGGAGATGCTCAGAAAAATGCAGGGTTATGACCCTTTTCAACTTGGTGAAGCAACTAGGAAGAGTGTTGTTAGAGTTGTTGGTGGTGTTGAGGAGAGGAAGTACTATAGGTTTAGAGGTGGTAGGTGGTATGGGGGAATAGCAACAGGAGATGTTGTTGGCTGTAACCTGAGATGCAAATTCTGTTGGAGTTGGAGATTTACACACATCACAGATAAGGGCTATTTTCGAAGACCTGAGGAAGCATTTGAAAAAATTTTTGCTATAGCTAGTAGAAAAGGCTATAAATATGTAAGGGTTAGTGGTGGAGAGCCAACACTTTCACTAAATCATCTGCAAGAGCTTTTGAAGCTATTTAGCGAAACAAAATATGTGTTTATTCTTGAAACAAACGGTTTGTTGATAGGTAAGGAATATTCGCTTGCAAAAATGCTTTCAAACTATAGCAATGTTGTTGTTAGAGTATCGTTTAAGGGGGCTACAGAAGAAGAATTCAATATGTTAACAGGTGCAAAACCAGAGTTCTTCAATTATCAGTTTAAGGCTTTGGAGAATCTCATAGAGGTTGGTTTCAAGCCTGGGGAAGAGGTATATCCAGCAATTATGCTAAGCTTTAGTACTGATGAAAACTATGCAAAATTCAAAAAGAGATTGATGGAAATAAATCCAAGACTTGTAGAGTCTATAGATGAAGAGTATGTTATTCTATATCCACATGTTATTGAACTTTTAAAGAAAAACAAGTTGAGACCCAGACTAGCATTCACACCAGACAACATACCACAGTGCATGATATGATCTACTGAATTACAAGTGCTCTATATTTCAGCAAGTTGTTTTCATAGCCTATGGACCTAGCCAATCTTTCTACTAGCGACAGCACCTCTTTTTCATAAATTCTTTGAAGCTCAGGAGTGCTCATATAATGATTTATTACTTCATCTCTTAGAAACCTCTTATTGTTAAAGTCTCTCAGTGCTTGAAACACATAGAAGTAATGTCTAAACACATCAGCTCTTGGATTTTTATAACACTCACCACACTTATCATATTTCTCAAGAAGCTTTTCAAGCTCTTGGGAATATAGTGTTGCCTTGGACTTGACAACCTGTCTTAAATGCTCAATAACACCATCATATATTTCTTCATATAATCTTCTTGTTTTAGAACCTGGTGGAAATCTAGACATAACCTCTAGAAGAAGCTGTATAAACACTCCAGACATTTTATATTTGACCATTCCCTGTGTAGCTTCGCCAACAACTCTCCAAACACCAAACCCCTTATCAGAATATGGGTTATGGCCACTACCAGAATGTATAGATATCAGCACATTGTTTGAGTATAGTATTGTGTGTATGTTTCTTAGATAATTGTAAAGCTCTTCTATATTGTCTTCATAGTCCTCTCTTTTCCTAAAACCAATATTTGGTGCTAGAAAATCTGGTTCTATACCAGCTCTTCTCAATTCAAGTACATAGAATAAAACATCTTTAAATTCGCTACGCTTTGGAGTTTCATCAAATGCTACCTCAACTCCAAACTCTTTCTCATTATACTTCTTAATTATATCCAAAACCTTTTTAACATATTCAATGCTTTTTTGATATTTCAGAACAAGCCTAGCTAAGCTCAATCTATCATACTTTATTCTTATTTGTCTATCACCTGATACAAATGTAAATGCTTTTAAATAAAGTCTCTCCATTTCTTTCCTAGTTTCAACATCAATTCTATTCTCATAAAGATCTAAAACATCTTTATCACTTAGCAAATCAATTGAATAATCTATTAATTCACATGTATCTATTGTAACAAAGTCTACACCACCAACTCTTTTAACCTCTCTAAACTCCTCTTCTATGTACTGCAAAGAAAACTCTATTTCACTATCACTAAGAGGCTCAGCAACAGAAACACCTGCAATTTTCTTCAAAGCCCTCTCTACACTACCCATAATAGATACATGATCAGCCTCAATTTCAATAACAGAACCATATAATTCTCCCAAACCTCTACCTTTACTAATATATTCCTCAATAGATGTTCCTGTATGGCCAAAGTAAAACAGTTTAGGATCTGAGGATTGAATATAGCTTGTTGGAGCAGTCTCTCTATTGAAGGATAGCATGAAAGTTCCAGCAATGTTCAAGCTCTTAAAGGCTTTTAACATTGCTGAAGCAACAATGTCAGGAATTCTAATACCAAATGCTGGTCTAGGAAGCTTACCTAAATACATAATCACATCACTTCATGTTAAAAGCAAAAAATTTAAAATTAAAATTTTAATCAAAATGAGGTAGGTGAAACTATGTTATATGGCTACATAAGGAAGAATGAAGTTGATATTGTGGCTAGATTTCCATGGGACATAGGAATAGTTTCATTCATGGTTTTTCCAGAGCTTATGAAAACATCTGAGGGTGCCTCGGAGAAGATTAGGGTTCTGCTAGAGGATCCCTACTTTGACTTGCTAGAAGTCACGATTATTGATGATGGTGAGTGGAGGAAGCTATATGAACTGAATAAGGCATATGGGAAGAAGTTTGCTTTAGGTCTTCAACCAGTTATTTTAACTAGAGGAGTTAATCCAAGTCCTGTTGATGAATCGGAAAGGGTTAGAAATGTTGAGATTTTGGCTAAGGAAATTAGAGTTGCTGGTGAAAGAGGCTATAAAGCTGTGGGTATTTGTTCAGGACCTAATGTCGAGGGGCCTGATAGGGAAAAGGCTAAAAATGCTTTAATCAAAAGCCTAATAGAGCTTGCTTCTGAAGCAGCTAAATACAATATGAATCTCTATCTAGAAACATTCGATGTTGTCTGGGATAGAAAGAGACTTGCTGGTGCATTGCTAGAAACTGTGAAAATTGTTGAGAAAGCGAGGGAACAGGCAAAGAACATCTACATAATGTGGGATTTAAGTCATGCACCATTGTTAAACGAATCACCTGAAATATTAAAATCTTATCCAGAGTTCATAGGGCATATCCACATAGGTTGTGCAAAACAAGTTGGTGATAAGCTTCTAGACACCCATCCAGGCTTTTACAGACCAGGTGCATTAAATACTGAATACGATGTTGCAAAACTATTGACTGTTTTAAGCGACATAAAGTATAGAGGTGCAATAAGTTTTGAGGTTAGACCAGAGGAAGGTCAGCATCCATTAGAGGTTGTAAACTCTGCCAAGAGCGTACTGTTGCGAGCATTTCAACTTTATCTACAATCCAAAGTGTAAATCAGTTTTTTACCCAGTTATAACTTTGTTAAAAAAACAAAGTTTAAATTCTCAAGTTACTGCTTATTACTGCTTAGCTTAACTAAACTAGAAGATTGGTTGAGGTGGTGCAAACCGTTGAGTTCTAAGATACAAAAAGATGTTGTTGTCAAGATAATTAAAAGTGCAGAACCAGAAAAACTTGTGTTGCCTATCCCTCCCCGTGTTGATCATGCTGATCACATAATTAAAACAGCTTTAATGGGCTGGACAAAGTTAGCGGCAGACCATGTACTTCATCCAGAGTTTGCTAAAAATGCTAGGGAAATCTTCTCATCATTGATAAGAAGAGTTGAGCAAATGCTGAAAAGTGAAAAGGTTTTTGATTCTAGTGGCAAGCTTTATGAAGAAGTTGTTTTGAGGAGAGCAAGAATATATGATACATTATTTGAGATTGTTTTCAATTTGGGTGGAGTTGAAAGTAAGTGGGCTGGTTATAGCAGTGAGGATGTGGAGAACTACATAAGGTATTTAACTAATGCTATGAATTATTTCGAGACTCTTGAAAGAGAGGAGCTTGGATATCCAACAATAATGGAGGTTGTGGTAGAGCTTCAACTAAGTGAATTGATGAAGGTTAATAAGGGGAAGAGCCTAGTTGCAAAAGTTGCTCAAGATGTTTCAAAAAGCATTGACAAAAATTCAATTGCTAAAAGCTACATCAATGCTATGCTTAATCAGATAAAGACATTGTTTTATCGTAAAGCCTATGAAAATGGTTTATGCAAATTTGGAAACGACTATGCGCTAGGTCTTAGATTCTTGAGACACCTAGGTTTTGTGCAGGTATCAACTAATCCAGTATTGGCTTCAATAGCATATAACGATGATCCAGAGCTTCTTGAGAAATTCAAGAAGTATGCTAAAGAGGTTTTAGCAAAGGAGCATCCAGAATGGTTTAAGGATCCCGAGAAATATGCTGATGATATTGCGATGGAGGCTACAAGATTTGCTCTCATGGACAATTTCTATGTGTTTAGAGTGCCATTTATATTGTCTAAGTATCATGATGGGCTAGTAAGCTATCAGCTAAATCCACTTATAGCACATGATGCTGAAAAAAGTGTTGAAGCTGTAAAGGTGTTTGCTACAAGATTGGAAAAGGATCTTTCTGTTTATGATGAGTATCTTTGGTGGGGCTACAATGTATCTGAAAAAGGTAGACCAGATCTTGTTGTCAAGGTTGCAGCAGCTTATCCAGCTGCTATGGAAATTGCTGAAAGGATAAATGAAATGGGTGTTGGCCAAAATATTACAGTTAGCTTTACAGTTTCTCAAGAGGTTCTAATAGCCTTTGCAGCAATAAAGGGTATGGCAAAAGCTATTAGAAAAGGCATTATACCAACACAAACTTATGATACTAACATGGGTGGAAGGCTAGAGGATCACTTAAGAGAAGAAACAGCTGCACAGTTATTGTTAAAGGCTTTGGAGAAAGCTGATGAGGGGAAGAGAAATGCTGTTTTAGATAAGCTTGCTAAAGGGTTAGGTGTAAAAGATGATGTGTGGCTTGAGATGAAGAAAAAGGATTTGAAGAGTGTTGCAAACTTCTTGTGTAGTAGAAGAGTTCTTGGTAGAAACTTGTTGAGAGATCCATTTGTAGATGCATTAGTTGAGCTTGGTTTATATGGATCAAGAGACGAGGCTTTAAGCAATTTACAGCCACTTGAAGAGGCTTTGAGATTAAGTGGAACGTTTGTTGCTCAAAGAGTTTACGAGATATTGTTTGCTCCATGGAATAAGGAGAAGTGGATTAATTACCTTATAAAAGAGTTTGGATTGACTAGAGACGAAGCTGAGACTGTAATGGATAGAATAGATCTGCTTCCAGCATCAAAGAGAAAACCCGTAGACACTCTATACACGTTTGCATCTAGAAACATGACAAATACTGAATTCCCAGATCACCAGCTAAATGTTGTTGAAGAAGTTACGAAAAAGAGTATTTCATTAGATGATTTGAGGGAATCCATATATCAGCAACTACCAAGAAAATACCTTGAGATACTAATGCAAATAGAAGACTTTGTAAAAGCATATGAGGCATCTCCAGAGGTAAATGAGCTACTAAGAAAAGTTGGAATAGATAGAGACTATGGAAATAGAGGTGTAAGTCCTGGTGACTGGCCAGCTTATGGACCAAGTGCAAAGACAATGCATGAATTTACCGATGAGTACTTAGCGTTTAGATCAAGAGTTGTGGAAGCTGTAAAGAAGCTATAGAAACACCGCTCCTAACATAGCAAATTTTTCAAAAACTTTTTTTTCTCTTCATATCACGCTTTTTTAGGGGATTCGGGTTGAAATCTTGGTTTAGACCAAAAATTATCCTTGATGGTTTTTGGAGTTTTAAAATAGATAGAGATTTTGTTGGTGATAAGGAGGAATGGTTTAAAGGGTTTAAATCTAGTGATGTGATATATGTGCCTTCGTCTTGGAATGAGCAAAACCCTGAATGGGATCAATATACAGGTGTTGCTTGGTATCAGAGGGATTTCTATGTCGATAAATTGCTAGAAGGTAGAATGGCATGGATTATTTTTGATGGTGCTGGGTACAAAACTAGTGTGTGGGTAAATGGAAAATTTGTTGGTGATCATGAAGGCTCTTTCACACAGTTTAAGTTTAGAGTTGATGAAATTAGGTTTGGTGCTTTTAATAGAGTTGTTGTTAGAATAGATAATACCCCATCAATATACAGCTTTCCACCTGCTAGAAAACTTAATGAAACAGCATTTGACTTTTTCCATTATGGAGGTATCCACAGATCTGTTTATCTGGAGTTTGTAGATGTTTGCCATGTTAACGACATGACGATACATACAAGCCATGCAGGGGATTTGAAAGCTGATATTAGCGTGGAATGCAACAAAAATTTTGATGCTAGGCTTATTCTCATGGATAAAGAGCGTACAGAAATTATTTCCGAGGATATTGTTAGAGGTGTTAGACCTGGGCTATTAAGATTTGAGAGGAGATATGATGGTGTTAAGCCCTGGAGTCCTGAAGAACCAAATCTCTATGTATTTGCTGTGGAGATTTATGTTAATGGTGTTTTGAGAGATTCTGTTTATGAACGTATTGGGTTTAGAAGTGTTGAGGTAAGAGAAGGGAGGGTGTATCTTAATGGAAAACCTGTGTTTTTAAAGGGTTTTGGAAGACATGAGGACTTTCCTGTTACAGGTAAGTATGTACCTGGCTCAGTTCTTGTAAGAGACTTTTACTTGATGAGAAAAATTGGTGCAAATTCCTTTAGAACATCACATTATCCATACTCAAATGAGCATCTGGATTTAGCTGATGAGTTTGGTTTTATGGTTATTCTAGAGCCACCACTGTGTTACTCAGGTTTAGATAGATTGCTTAGCAGAGAGGAGGTTGCAAAGCTTTTTAGTAGTGAAGAGTATTTGGCGAAGGCCAAGAAATTCATAGAGGAAATGATTAGACAACATAAGAATAGGCCATCAGTAATAATGTACAGTGTTATGAATGAACCTCCAAGTGACATACCAGAGGTTGCAGAGGCTATAAAGAAGCTCGCGGAGTTTTTCAAATCAATAGATCCATCAAGACCCGTAACATTTGCATCTCACAGATCTGTCAGAGATCTTGCACTAGGATATGTAGATGTTATATCGCTTAACTATTACCGTGGCTGGTACTCTGAGTGGGGTGATATAGATAAGGGTGTAGAGGTTATGATAAATGAGGTTGAGGAAATACATAGAAGATATTCAGACAAGCCAATAATAATAACAGAATTTGGTGCTGATGCATATCTGGGGTTGCATAGTGATCCTCCGCAAATGTGGTCAGAGGAATACCAAGCAGAGCTAATCAAAAAATATGTTGAAGCACTTACAAAGAGAAGTTACATAATTGGTTTACACATTTGGAACTTTGCAGACTTTAGAACACCTCAAAACCCATTGAGAACAATATTAAACAGGAAAGGTATTTACACAAGGGATAGGCAACCAAAACTAGCTGCACAAATAGTTTCACAACTCTTTAACAGCATTCCAACATACATGAAATGATCAAATTAACTCAATGAATGGTTTTCATTAACTCAATTTTGATATGGATAACTCTATGCTATGTAGCCTCCCAAATATAATCCACTACCTCATCATGTTTCGGGGCTTCGTGAGAACCTAGCCTCATTATCTTTAGTGCTGCAACAGCATTTGCATATAGAATGGCTTTTCTTATGGAATAACCTCTTACAAAACCTGATATAAGACCAGCTGCAAATGCATCACCAGCACCTGTTGTATCAACAACCTTGCTTACTTTTATAGCTGGAACCTCCTCATCAACACCATTTCCAAGTGCATATACACCTCTTGCACCAAGCTTTACTATAACCAGTTCAGGTCCAAGACTCTTTATAATCTTGGCAGCCTCTCTATAGTTATCAGGACTTGCACCTGTTAATGCAGCAGCCTCCATATTATTTAGCAAGACAATATCAACTTGTTTAATAATTGCTTCAAGTTCTTTCAAGCCTTTTTTAGACAATACTCTTCCAGGATCCCAAGAAACTTTAACACTATTCTTCTTAGCTATTTCAATAACTTTTAGCGATGTGTCAACTCTTAAACTTGCTATGTGAACATAGCGAGTACTCGCAACTATGTCATCAATAACATCACTTGGCTCAAGTTCTTCTGCAACTCCTTTAAATCCATACATTGTTATATCACCGTTCTTATCTATAACAACTATTGTAAAACCTGTTTGCCCTTTCGACGAGACTCTTAAACCTGTTATGTCAACTCCTTCTCTTAGAAGCTCATCAACAACTATTCTTCCAAAGCTATCAAAACCTATTTTAGCTATTATAGCTGTTTTAAGTCCTAGTCTAGCACCATCTATAGCAATGTTTACAGCTGAGCCTCCACCACCCCAAACCTGGCTCAAAACCTTGGCTTCTTCATCTGGACCAGGAAACTTTTCAACAACAATTCTGATATCTACAAGAGCATGGCCAACAGAAACCAGGTCATATCTTAATGTCATTTCAATTCACTACTCAACATATTTTATAACATCCTCAGGCTCTTTATTATCATGAACAATAGCCATTATAGCTTTTATCATTCCAGAGGGGTTTTTATGCTGAAAAACATTTCTACCAACAACAACACCACTCGCCCCAGCCTCAACAACATTTTTAACATCTACTAGAAAATCCATTGGTTTTTCTCTAGCAGGTCCTCCACTCATAAGCACTGGAACACCAGCAGCAACCCTCACAACCTCTGCAAATGTTTCTCTAGATCCTGTATAATATGTTTTTATCAAATCAGCCCCACTTTCTATTGCAGCTCTAACCCCATACTTAACAACTTCAACATCATACATATTCTTTATTGCTGGTCCCCTGGGATATGCAAGTTGAAGACATGGCAAGCCATATCTTTCAGCAGCTTCTCTAACACTAAACCACATACTCAGCATAGTGTCTTCGTATTGACTACCCCAGTAAACAGTAGCTGCAACAGCATCAGCACCAAGAGCAATAGCATCCTCAACATAGCCAAAAACACTTTGAAGCATTCTCTGATCCTCAGGCCTTAAATTAGTTTTGCTAGTCACTTTAACAATTAAAGCTGTTTTATTAGCCCAAACATCATGTGTTAAATAAGCCATGCCAGGCAAAAGCATAACAGCATCAACACCAGCATCAACAACTTTTCTAAGTATCACCTTGGGATCGATATGCTCAGAAGGAAAATCCTTTGGACCATGCTCAACACCATGATCAAAAGCAAACACAACAGCCCTTCCACTTCTTAAAATTCTTGAAAGCCTAACTTTTTTACCAATAAAATTAAACACCAAAGTACAACACCAAAATATTATATAGAGGACATAATTATATAAATTTATTGTAAAGTATTTTGAAGAATCTTCAACATTACTTCATTTACAACTGAAAGCATACAAGCTTTCTATTTTATGTTTTCTACTGATGATGATAATAGCATTTAGTGTTTTGATGATGAGTTGCACTAAGAAGTTGATGCGGAATTGGCAACACAGAAAAAAGTTCAGATGGGGGATCTCTAATCATTCTGATTGTTCAGCAAATGACAGATATAAACCCGAATAGATGCTGGAAACCAAGAATTGCCCCCGTTGAAGTCACCGCTCTTTAGAGCTGGGAGGAGGTCAGACCAAGAAACCTACTGTTGTTATAGCTATACCTGAACTAGTTGTGTTGATACTTCTGAAAGTAGCTGCAACAAGGTCTTTACATATCTAAGCAATTCTTACCTAATAATTATCAACTTAGTTAATAGCAAAGCAATATAAACATTTTTAAGACAAACTTTAATACCTATACCATCACAACTCTATAGATAAAGTGAAAGAGAGGGTACCCAAAGGCTTGATGAATCTGAGCGTTATGCTGAAAAGCATATTGAGAGGACAAAACTAGTGATCAACTAGTAAAAGACCTAAGCCTCAAGCATTTACTTCTATATCTTACTTAATTATATTAACTCGATTTACGCCTCATAACTAATATGGCTAGCGCTAATAGCAGTGCTCCTCCACTAGCCATTAACATATGTGTAGGTTCTTTCATTAAAGCTCCTAGAGCTACTTCTCTCACAAGTATTATAATTCCCACTTCAAGAAATTCCTCAACACTATGTTTAGCGCTTTCAAAAACTCTTACGAATGTTCTCAAAAGCTCAATTAATATAATAATTGTAAAAAGTTCTGTGAAAACAAGCTGAAGCTCGGTTACAGGAGAGTAGATGTTTATACTAATTAGATCTTTAATTAAAATGGAAAAAGCTACTCCGCATAACACTGCTAATATTACGATTATAAGAGACTCTGAAATTTCCATAAACAATTTGCTAAAACGAGGAATTAGTGAACGAAGTCTACGTGTCCAAGACATTTTTATTCACTATAGGATTTGTTTTAAAGCTTCAAATAAACTGTGTTATAGTTACAGAAATTAAAATTTTATTAATTTATTAAATCAGATTGGATTTGTATATACAAAAAGCATTGAAAGAAATATAAATGCAGCTGAGTTTTCATTAGAAATAATATAGTTGTGATGAAATATTTTTTAGTTCAATAAAGTTATAGCAATTATTTTAATGCATCAATGAAAAGGCTTTATGCAAATGATTTTGCAATTTACTCTATTTAGTTATGTGCAATACTGAATTCTTGATATAGATTTTTAAATCGTGTTTTATTTTTATTTTCATGTTTTGTGTAGCAACATGGCTATTCATTTTCATTGCATTGTTTAGTATGTTGGTGAATTGTATTGGTTTTACCTACTGAGGTTACACTTTTCGTTGCCTCCATTCTACTTGTATTCATATTGGTTTTTCAAAGACTTAACATTGCTTTTGTTATTGGTTTGGCGATGACTCTATTCTCGATACCTATTTTTGGCTTAAGAATTGTTGAAATTGTTAAGGAATCTTTTGATTGGATTCTTCTAAACACTATTGCATCACTTGTTTTGGCAATGTTTTTAGCTGATTTGTATAGATCTACAGGTGTTGGATATAGAATGGCCTCGTCTCTTGAATCTCTAAGCCCAAGAATTGCAGCAGTTTCTGTTCCAGCAGTGATTGGGCTTTTACCAATGCCTGCAGGTGCATATGTATCAGCAACAATTATCGATCCTTTATACACTAAATGCAGTCTTGAATCACATGAAAAAACCTTTTTGAATTACTGGTTTAGACATGTATGGGTTACTGTATGGCCTTTGTACCAAGGCATTATACTAGCTTCTGCTATTGTTGGTATGAGCTTTAGTGAAATAGCTTATCGCAACTGGCCAATATTTTTAAGTGCTGTACTGGGAGGATTGTTTATGTCTAGAAGAATTTTTCAAAAGCTGAGTAATAACTGTGTTGGAGTCAGGGGAAGCAGGGACTATAGGGGCTTGGTGCACCTATGGCCTTTTATAGTAATTGCTGTAACAAGTCTAGCTATTGACATTCCACTTTCTCTGTCACTTGCAATAACAATTGCGCTTTTTATAGCGATTTACAAACCTTCGCTAAAAACCATTGCGAAAAGCCTTAGATATTCACTAGATCCAACTATAAACATTCTCATAATAGAGTCAATGATTTTCAGCAAAGCAATTGAAAAATCAGGATTGGCAAATCAGCTAATGCAATACCTATCTTCTTATATAGACATAGCGGTTTTTTCAATTCCATTTCTAATGGTCGTTGCAACAGGATTTGAATTCACATATGTAACACTTGCATTTCCATCAATTCTACCACTTCTCAAAGACTATAGAATAACAATAGCATTTCTAGGTGGTTTCGCAGGAGCAATGCTTTCACCATCACATGCGTGCTTCGTGCTTTCTGCAAAATTCTTTAAATCTAGTCTTGGCAGCGTCTATAGAAAGCATTTAATTCAAACTACTGCTTTTACAATACTAATAGGAATTGCAATAACATTGCTTATCTTCAAATTTGCTTAAAACTTTACCTCAATACACCGTTTTTAAATAGTTTCATTATAGTGGCAAATGCTTAGATGAGAAATATGAAAAATAGGGAATCAATTATAATGATTGCAATGCTTCTTGTTACAACAGTTGGTTCCTTATCTGTTTTCATCATAGGAACTGTGGCAAAATTTGTCATGGAAGATCTTAAACTGTCTTACAGTTTAATGGGTTTTGCAATATCTATTCAAAGAATTGCGTCAACAATTACAGCATTGTTCATAGGATATGCAATTGACCGTTTGGGGCCTTTGAATGTGCTTTTCATGACCATGACAATATCAGTTTCATCACTATTTCTAACACCTCTGTCTCAAGGACTGGAGTTGTTACTAGCAACACGAGTTGTTGCGGGTGCTGTTTTTCCTGCTTATTGGCCATCATGTACTAAAATAACTTCTTTTGCTATATCAAGAAGGAGAATAGGGTTTGCAACAGCATTATTTGAGTCAGGCTCTGTTGTAGGTGTTGTAATAACTTATTTGCTTATACCAGTTACAAACTCTTGGAGAGAACTATTTGTTATATCAACACTTATTTCTTTAATCTTAGCTTTTGCAGCAATAGCATTACTATCAAAAGAGGTAAAAACTAGCTACAAAGGTTTGCGGCATGGTATAGGAATGGGTTTTGGTGTTAATGCAAAGAGTAGGGAGATTGTTGAAAGAGCTATCATAATCTTTTTTGCTTTTCTACTTGCTTTACAGCCCTGGGCTTTCTATACTTCATGGCTTTCAACATATATTATGGAGAAAACAAGAACAGAAATCAAGGATATTTGGATTCCAATAACAGTTTTTCTACTAATTGGAATGGTTCTTGGAATAGTATCATCAATTTCATCAGATAAAATAGGAGGGTTAAAGGGAAGGAAAATGGTGTTATCAATAACACTAGGAGTAACAGCAATTTCACTCTACATGCTTACTTTATCAACTTCTAACATATTTGTATGGTTCTTTGTTGCAACATCTATCGTGTCATATAGAGCTTTTTTGCCATTGGCATGGGCGATAATAAATGACATTATTCCGCAGAATCTAGCAGGATTTATTAGTAGTGTAAATGCGTTGGCAGGTCAAATATCGATGATGATAACACCGATTATAATGGCATACATAAGAGATGTTATAGGTTCATTCGACATAAGTGTAGCAATATTGGCGCTTTTTGTATTTATTTCAATACCATTGTACTTGTGTTTAAAACCTGTTTCACCAACTAATCGAAATTGTATACTTCAAATAGGTATTTGAAAATCAGAATCTAGATAAAAATATAAGCTTTGCCTGTTCTTAGAATTATTGTTGAGGTTAGAGGTGAGTAAAAGTGGTTAGATTTGAGGCTTTAAGTAAACTAGATGAGTTTAAGGGGTTTCTCGAGGGAGATGCTGTTGATAAGTTTCTAGAATCTTTTGATATAAAGTTTGGTAGTGGTACTTGGGCTGCTGGAGGATTTAGCGATAGGTTTATGGCGAGAGGATATTTTCCAGATCTTCCATCAGATGTGTTGTCTAGAATTGAGAGAATAAGGAAGGCTGGGATTAGAGCATTTGTTCCCATAAATGTTGAGTTCTTTGATGACAAGCTTGAGATTAGGTGGGATCTCGTTGAAAAAGTTGCTGAATATGCTAAAAGAAATAACATGGTTGTAGCAGGTCTTGCAATGGATCTTTCAGGTGTGCCGGAGCTTAAATTGGGCTCTATAACCAATCCTGATTCAGCTCTTAGAAGAAAATCTGTTGAGATACTTGTGAAGAGTATGGATATAGCTAAGAAGCTTGGAGTTGATGTGGTGTCTTTCTGGCCTGGTCAAGATGGGTGGGACTATAGTTTTGAGAGAAACTATGGAAAGCTTCTTTCACTATATGTTAGTGGTTTGAAGGAGCTTGCTTCAGAAGCTTCTTCAAGAGGTTTAATGCTTTGTATTGAAGCTAAGCTTAAAGAGCCTAAGGAAGGAAACATGGTCATGCCGACAACACATGTAGCAATAGCTATTGCTAGAAGAATAAATGATGAGCTTGGTAAAAATGTTGTTGGCATAACCATTGATTATGGCCACGAGCTTATGTATGCTGTTGAACCCGCCTATACAGTGTACCTTGCAAAATACTTTGATGTGCCACTACTATCAATACACATAAACACTGCAAAAACTCATAGCAATGATGAGGATAGGGTTGTGGGAACAGGCGATATATGGCAATTCATAGACTTTCTATATGCAACAATAGACACAGGATATACTGGGTGGTACATACTAGATCAATTCACATACAGAATGGATCCAGTAGATGGAATGAGGCTATCAAAAGAGTTCTTTGCAAACTCGATGAAAAAAGCACTTGAGATTTACAGACATAGAGATGAGCTGGAGAAGGCCAGGGAACTTGGCAATCAGGCAAAAATATTAGACCTTGTTAAAAAGATTCTATACAACTTCTAAACACAATTTTTCTTTTTATTTTTTATTGCTTAAAACTTCTCAGCATAGAAAAGTTTTATATATGTATTCTCACATAGTAGGTACTTGGTGAAAACTCTTTGATGCAAGACTTAGAAAAAATGATCAATGAAATTTTGAAATTGCCTGAATCAGAGGCTTTAAAAACTATTGTTAGAAGTATTGTTGCACCTGATTTCGATAAAGCCTTTGACAACTCCAGAAGAGTTTTGTGTGTAGCTCCCCATCCTGATGATTGTGAAGTTGGTGCTGGTGGAACTATTGCAGCACTTGTGAAACTAGGTAAGGATGTTTTCTTTGCTGTTTTAAGTGATGGTTGCTTGGGCACCTCAGACCCTAGTCTATATCCACAAAAACTTGCTGAAATTCGTAGACTTGAGCAGGAGGAGGCGGCGAAGATGCTTGGTGTAAAAAATGTTTTTTGGCTTGGATATAAAGATGGTTATGTGCCTTACAATAAAGAGGCTAGGGCAAAACTAGTTACTTTAATTAGATTTTTGAAGCCGGATCTCATTCTTGCACCGGATCCATGGCTTTCATACGAGGCGCACCCAGATCATAGAAACACAGGGTTTTTAGCAGCAGAAGCAACTATGGTTTCTAGTTTGCCACATTATGTTGAAGAAGATTTGCTAAAGGGTTTAGAACCTTGGAAACCAAAATACATAGCATTTTACTATACATCAAAACCTAATTTCTATTACGACATAACAAACTATATAGAGGCTAAGTTAAAAGCGTTGAAAATTCACAAATCTCAATTTGAAGCAAATTGGGATATGTTCGAAGCTTTAATCAAGTTCATTGCTGCAGTCTATGGCAAAAGAGCTGGTGTTAAATATGCAGAAGCTTTTAAACTTCTTCCAACATCACTTATACATGCAGTTCCATTTGCAGAAATAATTTAGAAGTGAGGAACATGGTAAACGATATGATAAACACAATTATCTTCACCATATGGAAATTTACAGGAATTATTGCAGCAGTTTTGGCTTGGATAATCATAGCTATTTCCATATCTCAAAACCCTTGGTTTGATGTTTTTAAGCATGCACTAAGTGATTTAGGTGGGTCAAAGGCTAATAACCCATGGATATATAACATAGGCTTGATAGTTACAGGTGTTATAACGTGTTTATACGCATTATACATAGCTTATGTGGCAAATAGCAAAGTATATGTATATGCATCTGCACTACTATTTGTAGCTGGAATCTTCCTGGCATTGATAGGTATTTACCCAAGTGGGACAAGGCCTCACACCTTTGTATCAACATGGTTTTTCATACAGATGCTTCTTGCAATAATTGCTACAGCTATAGGAATGGCTGTGGAGCATAGAATAGTATACAGCATAGTTTTTGGTGTTGTAGCAATTGCAGGTCCTTTAGGTGCTATATTCTTGAAGTGGCCTTCTGTAGCACTTTTAGAAATATATGGAATAGTGTTGATAGATATCTGCGTAGTTTTAATGACAACAAGGTTTTGATTTTTGAATTGCAACAAAATTTATTTGCCTTGGCTAAGCATTTGCTCATACTCACTGTATGCGTCGTTCAATGCTTTTACTAGTCTCTGCTTAGCCCCATAAACATACATTTTCTCTATAGCTTTAATAGTAACCCCCTTCGGCGTTATTACAGCATCTCTCACTTCACTCACACTTTTTGTTTCAAGCAAGGCTCCAACACCTTTGAATACAGTTGACAAAGCCTTTTTAGCAATGTTATATTGCAGTCCTGCTTTGAGAGCTGACAACAAGAATGCATCAAATATTTCAGCAACTATAGCTGGTGTTGAAGCTGAGTAAAATGTTAGCATATTCAATGTCTCTTCATCAACCCACTCAATCTCTCCAAGAAGTCTAAAGACACTTTCCAAATACTCACTTCTTCTCGACTGAGGGGATAGAGCTATAAACCCTTCATTAACCTCTACAGCAATGTTTGGCATAGCTCTATACACAACTGATTTTGGTAGCAACTCCTCAATTTTCTTCAATGGTACTAAAGCAGCTATAGACACAACAATTTTTCCTTCAGCTGCATTAGCAAAGCTTTTAACAGCTTCTTCAACATCTCTAGGCTTAACAGCCACAATAACTATTTCAGAGTATTTGCAAACCTCTGCAGCTGTTTCTACAACTCTAAACCCATTGGATTCAGCATCTTTTCTAGCTGAAGACAACTTATCATAAACAGTAATACAAGATTTTTCCAAGCCTGCTTTTGAAAAGCCTATGGCCATTGCCTTGCCCATTCTACCAAAACCTATAAAGCTGATTCTTATACACTTAGACATTCTCAACACCTCGCATACTGTCTTTCAATCAACAAACTTTTATATGCTAAGCACAAATCTGTTTTCTTGGTGCAATCATTGCATAGCCCACCAACAATGTCAATAAGAAATATTATAGATGCATTAAGAGGGGAAACAGGCTTCATATACACAGCAAAGGCTAGAGAACTTAGTAAAAAAGGCTTCAAAGTCATAAACTTTGGTGTTGGGCAACCAGATTTTCCAACACCAAAACACATTGTTGAAGAAGCAAAGAATGCTCTTGATAAAGGCTTTACAGGTTATACCGATGTAGCTGGAATACCAGAGCTTAGACAGGCTATAGCAGATTATTTGAATGAGCGATACAATTCTGATGTGAAAGCCGATGAGGTTATAGTGACTCCAGGAGCAAAAGCAGCACTGTTTCTCGCTTTTGCAGCTTATGTGAAACCTGGGGATGAGGTTATTATACCAGATCCATCGTATTACATGTACCCTGAAATAACAAAGTTTCTTGGTGGAAAACCAGTTTATGTACCGCTTAAGTGGATGGGTGGAGACAAGGGTTTTGAGCTTGACTTGAACTCTATAGAAAACTCTATAACGAGTAGAACAAGAGCTATTGTTGTAAACAATCCCCATAACCCTACTGGTGCGGTGTTTTCACAAAGGGAAATGTCAAAATTGCTTGAAATAGCTATGGAAAGAAACATTCTGGTTATAGTTGATGAAATTTATGATAATTTTGTATATGATGGGGATTTCAAGTCCTTTATAAGCTTTAACAACTGGAGAGATTATGTTGTATATGCAAATGGTTTTTCAAAAACATTTTCCATGACTGGCTGGAGACTTGGCTATTTAGTAGTTAGAAAAGAGGTTGCATCTAAATTAACAAAACTTGCTGTAAACATATGGACTTGTGCAACATCGTTTGTTCAAAAAGCTGGTGTAAAAGCGTTGAAGAATTCTTGGGATTCTGTAAGGGAGATGATAGAAACTTTCAAAAGAAGAAGAGATGTTATGGTGAATGAGCTTAGAAAGGTTAGTGGTGTTGAGGTGTTTAAAAGCAAAGGAACATTCTATGTATATCCAAATATTGAGAAAGTGTTAAAGAAAATGGGCATAGATGTTGAGACATTTGCTAACAGGCTCTTAGATGAAAAGCATGTTGTTGTTTTGCCAGGAACGCTATTCTCAGAAACAGAGCTTGGTAAAACCTTCATAAGACTTAGTTTTGCATTAGGTGAGGAACTAATTGCTGAAGGTATTAAGAGATTGAGAGAATTTGTTGAGCGCTTGTAAGTAAATTATTAAACCTGCTTCATCACAAATTAGTGATGACATGGTTTAATCAATACAATGGTGTTTTAAAATGAAGAAAATTGCAATGATGAATCCCATTGTTGAAATTGATGGAGATGAAATGGCTAGGGTTATGTGGCACTGGGTTAAGGAGAAGCTTATAGAGCCTTATGTTGATTTAAAGGTTGAATACTATGATCTTCATATAAAGGTTAGGGATGAGACTAACGATGAGATTACTATTAGAGCTGCTGAAGCCATTAAGAGAGTTGGTGTAGCTGTTAAATGCGCTACTATAACACCTAATGCTGAAAGAGTTAAGGAATACAATCTTAAAAAGGAGTGGAGATCCCCAAATGCCACAATCAGAGAGATTTTGGATGGCACATTGTTTAGAGCACCTATAATTGTTAGCAACATTAAGCCAGCTGTAAGATTTTGGACAAAGCCAATTGTTGTTGCAAGACATGCTTTTGGAGATATCTATTCTGGTATTGGCATAAGGTTTGACGAGCCTGGCGAGGCATATTTAGTTTATAGAAGTGTTGGTGGAAGGGAATACACAGTTAAAATAGGTTCCTTCTCCTCACCAGGAGTTATACAAGCATATTACAACCTAGACAAATCAATATATTCTTTTGCTAGAGCTGTATTTAAATATGCCCTCATATTCAATTTAGATGTGTGGTTCGCTGCAAAGGAAACAATATCCAAGGTTTATGACGCTAGGTTTAAGGAGGTGTTTCAGGAGGTTTATGAGAAGGAGTTTAGAGAGGAGTTCTCTAGAAGAGGACTCAAATACGAGTATTATCTAATTGACGATGCTTATTCAAGGGCTATGAGATCTGAAGGAGGTTTTGTATGGGCTGCTAAAAACTATGATGGAGATGTTTTATCAGACATGATAGCATCTGCATACTCTGGAAGCTTAGCAATGATGACATCAGAACTTCTATCTCCAGAGGGTTACTACATGGCTGAAGCAGCACATGGAACTGTTCAAAGGCACTACTACAAGTATTTGAAAGGAGAAAAAACATCAACAAACCCAACAGCAATAATCTTTGCCTGGGCTAAGGGGCTTAGAAGAAGAGGTGAATTAGATAAGAACAGCGATTTAATTAAGTTTGCTGAAGCACTTGAAAAAGCTGTTATAAAAACAATAGAAGTTGATAGAATCATGACCCAAGACATTGCAAAAGTCTCGGATCCCCCAGTAAACATGGTTGCAACAACAGAGGAATTCATAGAAGCTGTTCGAAAAAACCTTGAACATATTTTACAACATCAAGAATTTTAAAATAATTTTATTAAGGTTAGAACTTCAAACTAAATAATGTTTTGTTTAGGGGCTGTTTCATAGTTGATGATGAGGCGTGAGGTTTATAAGCTCTGATTTTTCTTGTGTTTGTAGAGCTCTGCAAGGTGATGAAAGCGCTGCTCCAAGCCCTGCGAGCTTTCCGTAGATGGGAGCCCCGTGCCGTTGGGTTCGACAGTCACTCATGAACCCACGGTGATTGCTTGTGATTCATGGGCGAGGTGGAAGTCCTTAGAGATGGCCCTAAACAACCCTGCAAACAGAATAGCCCTCTAGGGACAAACGGAATAGAAAACTGGGTTGAGTGTTGGATAGGCTTATAATTGGTGGGGTAGGGTTTCCAAGGTGTCTTATGAGGAAGCTGAGTTATTGAAGGAGAGAGCTGAACGCTTTTTGGAGAACGCGAAAGAATTGATTGAGAAAGGAGTTTACGACTTAGCTGCTTTTAATTTAGAGCAGTACTGTCAGCTAATACTAAAGTACTTGCTTCTCATTGAGACTGGTACATATCCTCGAACTCACTCTCCTATAAGACTCTTAGAGATACTCTCATCTATTAAGCCTGGCTTAAAAATACTGTTAGATAATGAAAATCATTATCTAATGATCACGAAACTTGAAGATGCATATATAGGAGCTAGATATCTACCACGACGATATACTGAGAAAGAAGTTAAAGCCATGTATAGATTTGTTGTTGAGGTGTTTAAACGTGTCGTTGAAGGAGTTTAAAATATATATAGAGTATTCGAAGAGAATTCGAGAGACTTTCTCAAATCCTATTGAATTCCTAAAGAAGGTTAAGGAAGACATACTTAAGATGCTGCCCAATGCAGAAATATACTTATTTGGCAGTGTCTCAAGGGGTAAGTATACACTTTCAAGCGACATCGACGTATTAATCGTTGTTGACAACCTAGAGGGAGTTGATGTTGACTTAGTAAAAGCAAAAATTAAGAAGAAATACATAGATAATCCACTAGAAATACACTTGATTGATAGAAAAATCCTTAAAAACTGGTACTCTAAATTCATACAAAAAGAAGAACTAATTAAAATCTAGCATCCGCCTCTGTCAGCTGTTTTTGAATTTCATGTAAGTTTATAGAAAAAGTTAGTATATGCAAGCCGTTCCTCGCCATCATAAGACAAGCCTTTATGTATCATCTCTTGCATTTGCTACGCGAGCTGTTTTACAACTGAAAGCCTTGCCTTTTAAAGACGGGGATGAAAATTCACAGGTTTTGCACCTCATATTATCTAGTGATGATAAATACTAGCTGCATTCACTATTCAATGATGGATTGCCCAAGAGCTTGATGTGCTGTTGGCAACACGAAGAAAAGCCATTGTTCAGATGGGGATCTCTGACCACCCTAACTGCTCAGCAGATGATAGATGTAGCCACGAATAGATGCTGGGAACCAATGAGCCTGTAAAGAGGAGGAGATCAGAATGTTTAAACAGTATTCTTCACCGGATTTTAACTATAAAATTCATGTACTTATCTTTTGAGAATGGCTCAAAAAGCAGAAGAACGTCCATTTCCTAATTCTCATAGAATTCGATATGGTTGCAACATTTAATTGATTGAAAAACTATTACTAATTGCTTGTTTTGTATTGGGGGAGAGAATTAGCCATGTTCTACCCTTCTTCACGTACATTTTCTTTACCTTTCTCATTAGTTCCATTACTCTAGGACTAGTTTTTAGAGCAATTCCCTCAATTAATGCTGATAGAGCCAGTGGGTTGCCTTTTAAAGACATTGACTCTAATTCTTCAAAAGTGTAGAAAAACGCGTCTACTCTATACTTTTTCAATTCTGCTGAAATAGTGAACCTGTCTAAAGGATTCAATTCTCTAACTTCATCTGTTATAATTAACAAGTCTATGTCACTCCATTCTCCCCCACCACTTCTACTCCAAGAACCAAACACTATCAAAGCTTCTACACCGAATCTCTTCTCTATTTCACTAATCGCCTTTGCTAAATATTCACTCCAATCTCCATTAATCGTTTTTTCACCCACTCAACTATGTTTTTAGCAGCCATAAGAGCTTTTTCAGCTGTTGGCTCATCGTAGTACATTCCAGGATAGCCAGATTCAAAAGCATTAGGATGTCTCGATGGTATATAGTGTCTATCAAGCTCTCTAGCATAAACACAAAGCTCCTCAGGTATATGTTCATCAATACTCAACTCAGTTAGCAATTCAATGATTGAGTGTCCCCATGAGCTCTTGCCATGAGCATACATCAACGCTTTCACAGCTTTCTCAGCTGCTTGCTGAGCTTGGAAACAGCTCCACTCATAGTTACCACTCCTTAAGCTATCTCCAGCAGCCTTCAAATCCCTAAGTGCTTGAAGAAACCATCTCCTAGCCTCCTCAAAACGCTCCAACAACAATCACCAATCCTTACACAACATAATTCTGCTTCATCACTCTAGTTTTATATCTACAACACACTAACTATTTTTGCTTAAACCAACTTTTAACTAGATTTAGATATAGAAAAGCAAGCAACTGGAAAATAGATATCGTTATTTAAATACCTTCAACAAGTAGAATCATTAATTCACATGTGAAGAATTTAATAGGTAATTGAAACTGAAACTCAATGAATTGAATTAATTATGAAAAAATTTGCTAAAAACCTCAACTAGATACCCAAAAAGTTTTGCTTAAACTCAATGTGGTTTTATGACTGCTCTGCCTATGACAGCTCCTCTTCTGAGCTTCTCCAAAACCTCGTTTATTCTTTCAAGAGGAGCAACCTCATCCACTATAATCCTTATTTTTCCTTCAGCAACTAGATTAACTGCTTCTACAAGTTCTTGAAGGGTATTGCCCACAGAACCTATAATAGCGGCTTCTTTGACAACTAGATCCAGTGGATTTACATTTGCAAGCTCTCCTGTGTATCCAATAACAACTATTCTACCCTTTTTAGCAAGCATTTTAACAGAGTTTGAGAATGTTTCTTTAGAACCAACAAGCTCGTAAACAATATCTGCACCTCTACCATTTGTTATGTTCAACACACTTTTAACAACATCTTCTCTAGCTGCATTAACTACATAGTCTGCACCAAGCTCTTTTGCAACTCTAAGCTTTTCATCTCTTCTCCCAATAGCAATAACCTTAGCACCAACAAGCTTATTATACTGTATCAGTGCAAAACCAACACCTCCAACACCATAAACAACAGTATATTCCCCAACTTTTGGAGAAGCCTTTTTAGTAGCGTGAACAGCTGTTGTAACACTACAACCTATTGGAGCTGCATATTCAAATGGGATATTATCAGGTATCTTAACAACATTTCTAGCTGGAACCTTCACGTATTCAGCAAAGCCACCATCTGATATGAAGCCATATTCCGCTTTAGGATTCTCACAAAGATTCTCTTCACCAACTAAGCAATATCTGCATTTACCACATCCAACATAGTAATAGACAACAACCCTATCCCCTGGCTTAACATCTACAACACCATCACCAATCTCTTCAACAACACCTGCAATTTCATGGCCAAGGGTTATTGGATAAACACCTAAATCTAGAACTCCATTAAGAAAATGTAGTTCTGTATGGCAAACACCAGCAGCTTCTACACGAACAAGCACTTCTCCATAGCCAGGTCTAGGCTTAGGAACATCTTCTATAACAAGAGGTTTGTGAGGACCATAAAACCTAGCGGCTCTCATGTTTCAAAACCATTACAAGCTTAATGTTAGGCAATACTTAAATAATTTTCTATGTTAACACCTTTTCAATAGCATTTCTTTCCAGTGCTAATCTAATCTCTCTTGCAATTCTTCTACCTGTGCTCATTGGCTCATTCCAGTATAGATATGAATATGGGCTTCCATTCACATATAGATTAGTTCCAGCAACAATTCTACCAGAGAATTCAAAGACCTTTATATTCATGTTATCATCAATTATACTCTCTAGGCAAAACGGCCCTATTACACCTGGTGGCAAACTCTTCTTTGTTTCTTCAACAAACTTCATTCCAAACTCCAAAACTTTTGGCAACAAACTTTCTCTTAGCACTAAAGGAATGTTGCCAACAACAACAAATGTTGGCTCAGCACCTATTTCAACTAAAACATCTTGTGGAGCTCTTCTCAAACCATCAACATTTGTTTCATACCTTATATCTGCTCCCAAGATCTCTAATCTATTTAGAATTGGGCTGTAGAAATAGTGGTAATAAGCTGTTACACCAACTAAATATTCTTGAATCATAGCCTCTTCAAATGATTTTATAAGGCCTTCCTCAACTCTTTTTCTAAGACCATTAATGACTTCGTCACGATTTCTAGCTATGAAATAGCCCTTGCCACCTTTAGCTCCAGGCATTTTAACAATAACTGGCTTATCTATATAATCATTGATTGTGTATATCCTTGGCGTTGGTATTTCAGCTTTTTGCAGCAAACTCATTTTAGCCCATTGATTAGCCTCAACTCTGAACAGCTTTCTTAAACCAAATATTGGTATGGGGATGTTCTCAGCACAATCAAGCCCAACATACTCCACATAGCTTCCATGAGGAACTATAACAGCGTTCAACGAAATCAACTTATTGATAATATCCTCTCTACACAGATCACTCCAACGATCTAACACAATAAAATAATCAATTAAATGCCTGAAATGCTCATAAAACCAGAGTCTATCTCTAACAACAATTGCTATAGTGCTAAACCCCTCAGCCTTGGCACCATGGAATATCTGAAGAGATGAGTGACTTGCTAACGTGGCTATGGAGATTTTTCCAAAATCATATTTCGACAAGATGTTGCTAATCATGGCTCATCACCATTAATAAAGATGTGCAACACTTGTAATGCTAAGTAAATTAAATAGTGGCTTAGCTTATATTAAGCTTGTTTTGTTATCATCTAAGATAATCATAATCTAAGTGTAATAAGAATTAAGGTATAGACATGGTTATAGCTGTGTTGCTTGGCTGAATTTCTCTATGAATTCCAGTAAATATGCTAGCTCTTCTTTTGATAGCTTTGATAACCAATCTACTGAGTATCCATAGTACACAGGCTTTTCCCCAAAGATTATCTTTATAACCTCCTCAGCCACTTCATTAACACTTTTAGATGTTACATCAATTTCCACAACCATCTCTTCCCCAAGTTCTTCAACAGCATTTGCTGTACACACACCAACAAGTTCTGCTTCAATATTTTCTGCAATCTTTTTACCATCCCATCCCCTGTTCTCCAAAATTTTTATGAGTTCAACTGGGTTTCTCCTCAACACGAAGACTATTTCGAGAACATCTCTAGGAACTATCTCCACATAGTGACCAACTATTATCAAAGGTCCAGACTCTTTTGCAAGTTTCTCAATGGATTTGCCTAGCTTTTCCTCATCAATTATATAGCTCTTCCTCTCACTATCAAAAGCTATTACATAGTTATTTCTTATTGCAAAATCACTTAACTCCACAACATCCAGGCCTAGCTCCTGAGAAACTCTCTTTGCAAGCTGGGATTTTCCAGTTCCAGGAACCCCTGAAATCCCTATTGATTTCATAGCACATCAGCAAATATTAGTATTCATTGCAACATGAATCCTTAAAAAGGTTTTATAAAGTTTTAAGCCCTTTAATATTGTTATCACAATATTGCTTAAGAATACGAAGGGAATAATCTGATCAATTTGCCCTAGCTCTTAAATATAGTGAACCATACTATAATGGTTATCGGGAAAAACCCATGGTCTCAATGTCTGACTTTGAAAAGAGATGGGCTGGCGGGCCATCAGTTGGTGAGAAGTTTAAGGAGCTATTCAAGAAGAAGGAGCCTATAAAGCAGAAGCTTGTCATGGCTGATTACAAGATAAGAGCAATGGTTAGCAGACTCGAGGTCTTCATAGAGAGGCTTAGAGAAAGAGATAGAACATTGTTTGAGAGAGTAGTTGATGCTTTGACTCAGGGAGATGAAGTTAGAGCAGCTATGTATGCAAATGAAATTGCGGAAATTAGAAAAATGGTTAGACAATTGACAGTTACACAAGTAGCTCTAGAGCAAGTTGCGCTAAGACTAGATACTGTTATAACCATGGGCGATGTAATGGCAGGTCTAATACCTGTTGTAGGTGTTATAAGAGAGCTTAGAGGAATTATAAAGGGTATAATGCCTGAAATGTCTCTTGAGCTATCAGAAGTTGAAGAAGGTCTAAGAGATGTTGTGATATCAGCTGGAGAAGCACTTGGAATGCCTGCTGGAGACATATACACAACACCAGAAGCCAGGAAGATACTTGAGGAAGCAAAAATAGTAGCTGAGCAGAGAATGAAGGAAAAGTTCCCAGAACTACCATCAGCAATCACATCAGCAGCTCAAAAAGCCACAGCACCAGCAACAGGCTCTGCTTAAACAATTTTTCAATTCAATTCACGTTTTTAGGTATAGTAAAGCTTTTTTATGTTTCCACACTATTTTTCTTATTAACATGTACTATGTATTTATTATTTAGAACAATATATGGTGAATTATGTTGAGCAATGAAGTAAAGGTTTTTGGCATTGTCAAAGGGTTTAGAAGAGGTGGTGGAAGGCAATACAATAACCAAGTACTTATACAACTCTTTGCAGATTCGAAAGCAATAGGCTCTTTAGTAGGTGCAAAAATAAGAGTTGTCGATGGCTATGGCAACGTGTATAGAGGTAAGATAGTGAAGATACATAGCTTTAGAAACTGCATTGCAATAGCAAGATTCAACAGCAACCTACCTGGACAAGCCATAGGTTCCAGAGTTGAGGTTTATAAATAGAGGTTTTTGTCAGAGCAACTCTGATTAATCATAAATCATTTTTGCCGGGTTCTCATCATCCATTATTTAACACTGTTATCTAGTTATAAACTTGTTTTGGATAAATATAGTTTAGGGTGCTTCAATGGAGTTTTCACTTGTTGCTCAAACACTAGATATATTGGAGAAAACATCTAGCAAGATTCAACAAGCTGCTACTCTAGCTGCGCTTTTCAAGAAAACTCCTGCAATTGATATAGACAAGGTTGTTTACTTTATTCTTGGTATTCTATGGCCTGATTGGAAGGGTATGCCAGAGATTGGTATTGCTGAAAAGGGTATTCAAAAAGCTATTGCCATGGCTACAAACACTACTGAAAGTGAGGTTGAGAAGCTTTACAAGTCTTTAGGAGACTTTGGAGCTGTTGTTGAAAAACTTAAACTGGGTAAGCAAGGCAAGGCATCTGGTCTAATGACCTTTATCAAGAGTGCTAAAGAGGAGAAGAAGAGGTTGGATGTTGAAACAGTTTACAATACTCTTGTTAAAATTGCTATGCTTCAGGGAGAGGGCAGCAGGGATATGAAGCTTAGACTATTAACAGCTTTGCTTATGGATGCTGATGCTAAGGAGGCTAAATACATTGTTAGATTTGTTGAGGGAAGGCTAAGACTTGGTGTTGGAGAAGCAACAGTTATGGATGGTCTTGCAACAGCTTTTGGCGTTTCTCGAGATCTTGTTGAAAGAGCATACAACATATTTCCTGATCTTGGCGCTATAGCTAAGACTCTTGCTGAAAAGGGTGGTGGAGAGCTGAAGAACATTAAACCAACACCTGGAATACCACTAAGACCAATGCTTGCCGAAAGGGGTAGTGACCCAGTTGAAATACTGAACAAAGCCGGTTTTCCAGCATTAGCGGAGTTTAAATATGATGGTGAAAGAGCTCAAATACATAAGAAGGGTGACAAGATTTGGTTGTTTTCTAGAAGACTAGAGGAAATAACTCATCAATATCCAGATGTAGTTGAAATGGCTTTGAAGCATATAAAGGCTTCTGAAGCCATTGTTGAGGGGGAGATAATAGCTGTAGATCCTGAAACAGAAGAGTTTAAACCATTTCAAGAGCTTATGCATAGAAAGAGGAAGAAGGATATTCACGAAGCTGTTAAGGAAATACCTGTAGTTGTTAGACTATTTGATTGTCTTTATGTCGATGGTGTTGATCTTACAATGAAGCCACTTCCAGAGAGAAGGGAGTATCTTAGGAAAATAGTTGAGGAAAGTGATGAGTTTAGAATTGCTGAAGGCGCTATTGTAAAGGATAGTAAAGAGCTTGAGCAGCTGTTTCTAAAAGCTGTTGATGCTGGTTGTGAAGGTCTTGTTGTCAAGTCTCTTGGTAGAGATTCTGTTTACCAAGCTGGTGTAAGGGGGTGGCTATGGATAAAGTATAAAAGAGATTATAAAAGCGAGTTGACAGATACTGTTGACTTGGTGGTTGTTGGAGCATTTCATGGAAGAGGAAAGAGAAGTGGAACATATGGAGCACTGTTACTAGCTGCATACGATCCTGATACAGATAGATTTGTTACTGTATGTAAAGTTGGCACAGGTTTTACTGATGAGGAGCTTGCCCAGCTGCCAAGAAAATTAGAGCCATATAAACTACCCAATAAACATCAAAGAGTTGATAGTGACATAGAAGCTGATGTATGGTTTGAACCAGCTTTAGTAATGGAGGTTACAGGTGCTGAGCTAACATTATCCCCAGTACACACATGTTGCAGAGGCTGGGTAAAACCAGGTGTTGGAATATCAATAAGATTTCCAAGATTCATAAGATGGAGAGAAGATAAATCACCAACAGAAGCTACAACAAGTAAGGAAATATATGAAATGTATTTGAGGAAACTTAGGAAAATAGAGAGAGTTGAGCCTAAGGGAGAGGAAGCATAGATTTAATCACATCTGAAACACCAATACATGTTAAAAACATTTAATTATTTCAAATACACAATTGTTTTTGCAATATTTGTTTTTCAGACGCTATTAAGTATTGTAAAAGGTCTTGGCATATCCAATTGCATGGTTGATTTTAACTTAAATTCTAGTGGCGACAGCAGTTTTTTATTGGTGTAAGCTTTATGGATGATTATTTACCTGGTTATAGGGATTTTGTAAGAAGTGTTCTTGAGAAACATGGAGCAAGGATTGGTTGTAGAATTAGGTTGTGGCTTGCCAATAACATGGTTTTTGAAGGTATTTTGATGCCTCATCATGAGTTTAGCAGTAGTGACATAATAGTTGTTAAGCTTGACAATGGTTATAACATTGGCATATCGATTAACAGAGTTTCTAAAATTGATGTTGTTGAGTGCATTGAGAGAGGTGGGGCAAGAGCTCAGGAAGTGATTCAGAAACAGAAACCAGTTGTTAAAATTCTTGGTTGTGGAGGTACAATAGCTAGTAGAGTTGAGTATGAAACTGGTGCTGTTAAGCCCGCTATGAGCCCTGCAGAACTAATGGAGATAATACCTGAGCTTAAAGATTTTGCGGGATATGATGTTGAGGTTCTATTCAATATCTTGAGCGAGGATATGACACCAGCTCACTGGAAAGCTATTGCAGAATCTGTCTACAAATCAATTGCGAATGGTGTTGATGGCATTGTTGTGACACATGGAACAGACACAATGGGGTATACAGCAGCTGCACTAGCATTTTCTCTTCAAAATCTTCCAATGCCAATAGCTCTTGTAGGTGCTCAGAGAAGTAGTGATAGACCAAGTACAGATGCAGCTCTCAATCTATTGGCAGCTGTTGTAACAACTCTTAAAGCACCATTTGGAGAGGTTGTAGTTGTTATGCACTCAACACCATCGGATACGGAGGCTTTTGCTCATAGAGGTGTGAAGGTGAGGAAGATGCATAGTAGTAGAAGAGACGCTTTTCAAAGCATAAACGATTTCCCACTTGCAAAAATAGATTTGATGAAAATGGAAATAAAAACAATAAACAACAGATTTATTCCCAGATCCAAGGGCTTTGAAGAGATAAAGTTTTCTGCTTCTTTTGATGACAAAGTTGCTTTGGTTAAGGCATATCCAGGTTTTCAAAGTGAAATAATAGATTTTCTAGTTGATAAAAAGTTTCATGGAATAGTTATTGAGGGTACCGGACTTGGACACATTGGAAGCTACACTATAGAGTCTATCAGAAGAGCAGTTGAGGAGGGTATAGCAGTTGTTATGACAACACAAACACTTTTTGGTAGAGTGAACATGAATGTTTACACAACTGGTAGAAGACTTCTGGAAGCAGGTGTTATCCCAGGGGAGGATATGTTGCCAGAAACAGCATATGTGAAATTGTCATGGGTATTGGCACAAACAAGAGATTTGAAGGAGGTTAAAAAAATGATGCTAACAAACTATGTTAATGAGATAAACCCTGTTCACACACACAACCTCTATCCAATATGGATTCACTAAACCTAAAACAATTTTGGTAATCAGTTGCAATAGATTTATATTGGGAAAAAACGATTTGCTTCTCAAGGTGTATTCACTTGAATAAATTATTAATTGTCGTGGTCATAGCTGTGGCTATAGCTGGAGCATTAATAGGTTTGTGGTATTTTTTAAATGTTTCGAGCAAACCATCAACACAAGTATGCCAAATAAATAAAGATAACACATTCTTTGTTATATACTATAGCATTCCCCCCAATGCAACTGTTTTCAATCATTTGATGCAGAGTATTCAAAGCTATATCACCTCTAACAGCAGTGGAGCAATAAACCTAACACTCACACTTTGTATTAGAAAATTCTCTGAGGTGGATGAAGCTACAAGAAACTTGCTAAGCCCTTATAAAACATTCCCCATATTCGGTATTTACACATCAAAGGATTTGTCTGCGGCGAAGGGAATTTCAAATTTATTTGATGTTAGTGGAAGATACTATATTGCAAGAGAGAACATTACAATAGGAGTTTATAGCTACTTGGCATACTACGGTGTTTCGATATTGAAAGAGCCAAGGGTTTTTATTGAAACTTTTGAAAAGCCTAATATTAGTTTGGGGGAAACGCCTGTTATAGGCTCATTGAATGCTAAATACTATCTAATTATATATGAGGATGCTTGGTGCCCATTTTGTGCAAAGTTTTATAAAGAGTCCATACCAACTATAGAGCATTTTGTTTCAAATAATACATTTGCAATTGTTTTAAAGAACCTTATAGTGCATTCAGGTGTTGTTAATATTCACAGAAACTTGACAAGTTTATATGTAGTAACAAAAAATGCTACACTAGTATTCAATTTGATGAAGAAAATATATGATTATGTGTATACTGGATCAAACCCTTCGCCAGAAATTGTTGCTTCAATGATAAAGAATTTAACTGGTATTGATAAATTTGATGTTAATTTGAATAAAATTGATGAAATTATTAAAAACGATGAGCTGGAGTCACGAAGATATGGAGTATTTGGGACACCAGGTATTGTGATATGGAGTAGGGAGAGTGGTAGAGGTGTTGTGATTGTTGGATATGCATCAGCAGATGATATTCTAAATATTGTTAGAAGCTATTTAACATAATATTGAGTATGCTATGTTAAATCGCCACAGCTACATGTGAGTTCATGAACTATTCTATGAAGTTCTTCAAGTCCCTGCATATTTTTTGCTGATACCCTTGGCACTCTAGTTGCTTTGCTGTAAAGCCATATAACATCCATTACCTTTGACAGCATTTCTCCATACAATCCACTGTTTCTCAGTTTCTCAGTCACTATATCCACATCGCTTATCACATCTCCTATAAGCTCCAGATTTGGATAAACATCAATTTTGTTTATAACTGGAACAACATCAATTCCAAGTCTTGCTTGAAGAGCTACAGACATTATTGATGTAAATACATAGTCCTCAACTCTTTTAATAACACCTGCATCAAGAATAAAGAGAGCAAGAACATTGTTAGCCATTCTTTTGAAAACCTCAACAATTTTTGGAGCAACATCTCTAAAAATAAATACCTCCATCTGACCTGGTGTATCAACAAGAATAAAATCAGCATTGGCATCTCCAATAGCTTTTTCAATGATTCGAGTATTCTCAGCAAGCATGTCCATAGACTTTACAAGAGCACCGTTTGGTCCAAGGCCAAACTCCTTAGCAATTCTATGAGCATTTATATAGAAACTCACATCAAAATCAGGTTCATAGGGAATATACTCAGCTGCTGTATCCAAATTAACTTTGAAAACACTTGCACCAAATTCCTTAACCAACCAACTCGAATATGCATAGACTAGTGTTGACTTGCCACATCCAGCAGGACCAATAAACATGATAACGTTTTTTGTCAAATAGTATCACCAGAAAATACTATTTGTTGGCAGATAGAAACAATCTGTTAAGAAGCTAATAGGTTTTCGCATACATGCATTAAATGAAGTGCAGTACTGTTATCTTAAAAACTATCTGTATCCAAGAGCCATTACTAAAAATAGTGAAATAAGTGATGATAGCATGAAAACAGTGTACAGCGTAGTCACAAGCTCTTTTTCGCTTAACCCACTTCTAGAAAACCCTGTTACAAGTCTCACAAGTGTTATCGGAGCTAAAGAGTCTTTTGATGAATGTATACAGCCTGCTTCATCTACGAATGTAGGTCTTTTAACACTTTCCTTCTGTAAAAAGCCTTTAACAGATGCTATGTAGTAAAAACCGTTTATAAACATTGGTATAGAAGCCATTATATAGTATAGCTCTAGCCTGTAATAGGCAATCATAAGAGGTATTGTAACTCCAAGTATAAACGCACCTGTGTTTCCATTGAATATCTTCGCTGGGTAAACATTGAAGATACTGTAAGCTAATACAACAACAATAACTGTTAGCAAAGGTAGGCAAGAATCTATACTCGACTCAGTTAACAGCTTCAGTAGAAACGCAAAAAGATGTGTAAACAATACAAATATTGGCAAGGTACCATTGTGGGTATCTATCATGTTTGCACCATTCTGATAAACAGTGAATGCTACTAGAAGAAGAAGTGGATACAGATTAGATATTCTAATATAGCCAACAAGAGGTATCCACGGTCTTGGAGTATAAACTCCTAGTAGCAATACAGGTGCTGCAGAAACAAAACCAAGTATTATTTTCCACCTAGACTTCAAATCAACTAAGTCATCTACAAAACCTATGACAAAGGATGCGATAATAGATAGTGTAAAGGCCTCAAAATGTTTTGCATCTACATATCCACTGTATAGAAGAAGAGAAAAACCAGTTACCAACCCTATAAAAATGGCAAATCCGCCATTGCATGGAATTTTTGGCTTACTAGGCTTATGCACATCAACACATAGAATACCAAGCCTCTTCTCAATAGCTATTGAGGCAATAGCTGATAATACTGTTGCGAATGCTGTAGCAAGTTGTATGAATAGCCAATCCATATCTGATCAAATTAATGCATTCAAGTTACAAAAATTTAAGCTTGTTGTCTAGACATAGTCAAACAATATATGGCTATGGGGATGAGGAAGCAGAGCTAGCTTGTTGGGTAAAGAGTTATTGTCTCCTCTTTCGATGTAATCCTATTCCTTTCAAGTTGGTAAAGAGTTATATTAGTTACTCCATTGCTGTATAGCTCCATTTCTATAAATGATGGTGTAAATGAGCCTCCTCCACCACCCCATACACCAGTAACAGAACCCGGGTTAATATGCAAAACACTTGAGTATACTGTTACAAATGGTGAGTGTGTATGGCCAGAAACAAGAATTGATACCCCCATTCTCCTTGCGATCATAGTTAAAGCACTTATGTTACCCCTTGGCCTAACCTGATCACCATGAACAACACCAATTCTTATTCCAAAAACATCAAAAACCTCTTCCTCAGGCAAATCAAGATAATCCATATTTCCTTGCACAACAACTAGTCTCTTTCCCAATCTCTCAATATAGTCCAGAACATCTTGATCAACAACATCACCAGCATGTATAACAGCATCATATTTTCTACTCTTAAACATCTCAACAAACTCCTTTGGAAACCAATCAGCTCTCTCATGAATATGGCTATCAGATATTATAAGTATTAAGCGCTTCTCCAAAGCCATGTTTCCACACATTTCACAGCAATGATATTACATGTGTAGTAGCTTAAATTGCTTATTTTCATAAAGTTTTAAATCCTCTGCAGATATATCTGCAGATATATCTGTGATAATAATGTTTAGACCAACGCAAAAGGAATTTGAATTCAATACAGCACTCATAATACTCTATGCTCTTTCCAAAGGCCCTGCACATGGCTATGAGATTATGAGAAGAATAGAGGAAGAGTTCTTTATTCATAAAAGTCCTGGCATTTTATACCCATCTCTAAGAAAACTTGTTTCCATGGGTTATATAGAGGTTAGTGGCCAGGGTATGAAGGGAAGAAAGATTATGAGAATATATAAAATAACTGAAAGTGGTGTGAAGTTTCTTGAAAGCCATATGCAAAGAATTGAGTTTATAAAGAGGTTTTTTAAGGGTATGAGGATTTTTGAAAGTGTTGGTGGGAGTAGGGTTAGGGAAGCAATCTTTAAACTTGTTGAGGTTTTGCCTAGTGCAGGTGAAGATGATTTGAATCTTCTGAGGAGTTACATTGATGTTTTTGTGAAGTCTCTTGAGGATCTTAGAAACAGGATTTTGTCTAGAGGTGAATAGGCATGGAAAATGATATAGTTGTTGAAAATCTTGTTAAAAGATATGGATCTATTGAAGCTGTTAGAGGAATAAGCTTTCAGGTTAGAAGTGGGGAGGTGTTTGGGTTTTTAGGACCTAATGGAGCTGGAAAAACAACAACAATAAACATATTAGCAACTTTGCTTAAACCTACATCAGGTAAAGCTTTTGTAGCTGGATATGATGTTGTTTCGCAACCTGCTAAGGTCAGGAAGAGTATTGGTATTGTGTTTCAAGATCCTTCGTTAGATGATAACTTGACTGGTTATGAGAATCTCTATATTCATGGAAGATTATATGGGTTGAGGGGGCAGAGTCTTAGAGAAAGAATTGAGGAGGCACTAAAATTTGTTGAGCTTTGGGAATTCAAAGACAGACTTGTGAGAAACTATTCAGGTGGTATGAGAAGAAGACTGGAAATTGCTAGAGCAATGCTTCACATACCAAGAATACTCTTCCTAGATGAGCCAACAATTGGTTTAGATCCTCAGACAAGGGTTCATATATGGGACTATATAAAGAGGTTGAACAAGGAGTATGGAACAACAATCTTTTTAACAACGCATTACATGGAGGAGGCTGAGATGTTGTGTGATAGAATAGCTATTATAGACCATGGAAAAATAATAGCCTTGGGAACAGCTGAAGAGCTAAAGTCTATGGTTAGTTCAGACATTGTTTATGTGAAACTGGCTAAAAACGATGGTGAGATATGTTCAAAACTTTCAATAACTGGTGTAGAGAATTGCAAAGTTGTTGAGAGCAATACAGTTGCTTTGCAAGTTAAAAAAGCTTCTGAGGCAATACCTGCAATACTTCTTCATCTAGAAAAACTTGAGATGAGAGTTGTAGAGGTTAGCTATAGAAGACCATCTCTAAATGATGTATTCATACACTTAACTGGTAGAGAGATAAGGGATAGTGAGGGAAGTTTCATAGAAATAGCTAGAATGAGACATAGAGCTAGGATGAGGTGATGAAAATGCTGGAGTATGTTTATATAATGGCTTATAGACAAATAAAAAGGTTTTGGAGAGCAAGATCAAGAATTGCAGGTACGATAGTAAATAACATTCTATGGCTACTATTCTTTGGGCTTGGCTGGGCATATACATTAAGGGGGCAGCAATTCCAAATGCTTTTTAAAGGACTAGACTATCTATCTTTTCTATTACCAGCAACATTTGCAACATCAATATTCCAAGCCAGTTTCATGGGTGGAATATCAGTTATATGGGATAAGCAGTTTGGTTTTCTAAAGGAAGTTCTTGTTGCACCAGCTCCACGATACTTAACAATTCTTGGAAGAGCACTTGGAGACTCAATAGTGTCTCTAACAAATGGTTTGATAATGCTTGCAATGGGCTTTGCATTAACATCTAGACTTAATCCAATGGGGCTTCCAATAGCACTTGCAATAGGCTTTGTAATGGCCATTGGCTTTACCTCAATGGGTATTGCAATAGCATCTTCCATGAGAAGTCCAGAAGGCTTTCAGTTAATAGTTGGAACAGTGACAATGCCAATGACTTTGCTAAGTGGATCCATGTTTCCACTTAACATGACTCCAACATGGATGCAAATTCTTGCACTAATATCCCCGCTAACCTATGCTGTTGATTTGTGTAGATACTACTTATCAGGGGTTTCATTTCTTAACATGGTTTATCCATGGCTTGGTCAAGAAACTGAGATTTTATTGCTAATAGCAACATCTTTAATGTTAATGGTGATTGCCATGAAAATGTTTGAGAGAACAACAATTGAGTAATGAGCGAATATGTTTATCCAAAGCTTTTTACATACTCCCTTATTCCAGAAGCAATCATTTCAACAGCAAAAGACGCTATTATTATTGACATGAATCTTCCAAGACCTTGTAGAAATGTTGTTCCAGCAAGCCTTGCCACCTCTCTTCCCACTATCATAACAAAGTATGTTAATATGAAAGCTATGTATGATGCTATCAACGTGTTTAGAAGTCCATATAGTCTTGCTGATGTAATTAGCAAAGTCATTGTGCCTGGGCCAACAATTAGAGGTGTTGCTATTGGAACTATGACATATGTTCCAACATCTATTTTCTCTGGCTTGTGTCCTGTTATCAAGGTGTCTATTGCTGTTGCCATGAGTATTGCCCCTGCAGCTGTTTTAAGTGCTGATAGGCTTATGCCGAAAAATAGGAGTATGTATCCCCCGACAACACTAAAGATGTTTAGCAAGATGAATATTGCCAAAGCTGCTTTGTTTACAAGTTTTTTGCTTTCATCTGGTGGTAGCAACGAGGTGATATCTAGAAGTGTTGGTAGTGCTGCTAGAGGATCCATTATGGCGAATAGCTGTATTGATAGCATTGCTATAGCGTATGGCTCTATAATTTCCATTGTCAAAACCTTTTATAATGTTATCTGTTGAATTTAAAAACTGAAGTGCTTGATTGTGATGAGAAATGGGTAAAGCAGTTCATGTAATGCTATTCATTGTTGCTTCTATTAGCATTGGGCTTGCATCCATATTTATTAGGCTTTCAAATGCTTCTCCCATTGCTTGTGCTTTTTGGAGACTTTTAATAGCATCAATAATAATAGCTTTTTCACCAAGTGGCTCAACAAAACATATTTTTTCTAAACACACTCTCTACCCCTTTCTAGCTGGGATTGCACTTGCAACTCATTTTGTTCTTTGGATGGATTCTTTATTCAGAGTTTCTGTAGCTGTTAGCACAACAATTGTTGTTTTATACCCAATTCACCTAGCCATTGTAGAGACTTTGAAAGGTGAAAAGCCAAGTATTTTGGAAGTAGCTGGAATTGTAATGGGTTTTGCAAGTGTTATTACACTCTCCCTATACACATCAACACATGTTGGAGGCAGTTTAATAGGTGTCGCAGAATCTTTTGCAGCATCTATAGCAGCTGCAATCTATTTCTACATTGGCAAAATTTCTAGAAAGTTCATGGCGCTAAAAGAATATGCTGTAACAGCATATGCTTCAGCATCCATAACAACACTTCTGTATAGCTTTATTGCCAAAGATAATGTGTTTTCCTATATCCCAAAATCGTGGCCATGGCTATTAGCACTAGCAGTTGTACCCATGATAGGTGGTCACACAACAATGAACTACTTGCTCAAATTCTACAAAAGCTCAACAGTAACATCGATAGCATTAGCAGAACCAGCAATAGCCTCAGCCTTAGCAGTTATTATTCTAGGAGAGAACATGACAACTATACACGGCATTGCACTAGCCTTGGCAATTTCTGGAACATGGATTGTTCTTAAAAGTAGCAAGCAATAACCTTCTATGAGTTTTAAGCTATTCAATTCTATAAACATTTCACACACGCAATACAAGTATAAATCCACAAGAATTTTCTTCATGTATACACCTCCTCAACATCTCTTCTAAAACCTCTCATAAACAGCATGTAATCATCATTACATAAGCTTAACAATATGAAAAGTTTTATACCCCATTCAACACAAATTATAGCAAATGTTTCAAAATTCACTAGAACAAGGGTTGGAGTCTAGCAAATGGAATTGAGGGTATGTGTTGGTAGTAAAAATCCTTCGAAGATAGAGGGTGTTAGAAGAGCTTTCCAAGCGTTTTTCAATAATGTTGATGTTAAGGGGTGCGCTGTTGAAACAGGTCTTCCGCCACAGCCAATAGGTATTGAAATAACTATGAGAGGTGCTAGAATAAGAGCTGAAAAGGCCTTGAAGTGTTTTAGTGATTGTGACTTTGGTGTTGGTGTTGAAGCTGGTTTTATAAGCTTTGGCGAAGTTTTTTACGATGTTCAAGTAACATACATTGTTGATAGAAATGGTTTTGCATCCTATGGCTTCTCCCCAGCTTTTCCAATACCCAAAAAATTTGCTGAGTTGATTATCAAAGGTGTTTTCAAAGAGCTTGAGGAAGTTGTTGACAATTTTTATGGCACTAAAAACATAGGGGAGAAGGGTGGCTTCATAAAACTGCTAACCAAAGGTGTTGTGCGTAGAGAGGATCTAACATACTACTCTGTTATAGCTGCTTTAATACCATTTATCAACAAAGATGTTTACATGTAAAAAAGGTTATAGCCTAGCTCATTTTCTGCGTTGAAGCAATGCTACAACAGCTATGGCTATAGATGCAAAAGCTATTGCATAGGCTATTGTCACCTCTTTTGATATCAAATCAATTCTTTTGCTTATCTCATCATAGCTTTTAGCCAAAGAACTATTAACAATATCCAGATATGTTTTCAAATTGTTTAGTTCTTTAGCAACGCTACTTATTTGCGAAGTCACATTTGCTGCTATACTCAATACAATATTTGTTACACCTTTAGTAGCATTCTTAATTGTGCTGTTAACACCTGTGGCAATGGCTTTTTCAGGACTTTGCCAAAGAATTGTTAATGTTGTTGTATATGGCAATAAACTCTCATTGACATTAACATATATTGTTGCAACAGCTTCTGCATAGCTAAACTGCTTTTTCGCCACAGGCTTTATCCAAATTCTGTACAGGTTGTTGTATGGATTAGAAATATTTACAATCTCCACATCAACTACATCACTTGGCTTTGTAAATATCTCAACCCTTTGAATTGATATGTTAACAGGTGACGATACTTCTATGTAGCTCTCCTCACCAACAACATAATAGCTCTTAGTGCTTATGTGCAATGGCAGAAGTGTATAGAGCTTATATGTCTTCACATATGTGTTGTTTATTACATGTGTTGTATTTACTATTTTCGTTGCATTTATTATTCTAGTAACAACTTCAACAGCTCTAGACGATATATACAAAGGTTTTTGAAGCACAACATTTGGATTTGAAAAGTCATACAATGTCACATTATACCAATTGCTTTCTGCAACAAATGGTGTTACAACAGCTGAATATATTCCGCCTCTCAAATTAGAAATGTCGAAAGAAACAATGTTGTTTCCTATGTAAACAGCTACAATATCGCCAATGCCAATGCCGGCAACGAGTATATTGAGTATCTCACCACTTGAGATGTTAGTGACCTTGCCTACAATACCTGTCGACAGGATTAAATCTGGGTTTATTTTGATTAGTTTTTTGCCATAGTAAACACTCCCCTTCTCAATACCTACTGCAATAACCTCGTTACCACCAATGTGTGTTGGTGGAATTGTGAAAACAGCTACGGTACCTGGTCTATAAAGACCTTTGTAGATTTCTACACCAGCTATGTAAATTGATAGAGCAGTTTCTTTGTAGAGATTGTAGATTTTTGCAACAGCTTTTGACATTGGTGTTGCTTCAGATGGGTAAACATCTACGTTTATCGAATATATGTTGAAGTTAAGTGCTTTTGCAATAGCCTTGAATGCATTTACAAGACCCTTTCCAGAGCCACTACCATTAACAAAATCTGTAGTCGATGTTATAACATCGTAAACAGCTTCAACTAGCTTAGCACCGCTAAGCCCTTTTCTATAAAGAATTTCACTAACAACAGCAGCTACTCCAGCAACAATTGGTGTGGAAGCACTTGTTCCACTATCAATAGCTATTAAACCACCTGGGAAAGCCCCTGGAACATCAACACCAGGAGCAACAACATCAGGTTTTTCATAGGTTTTGGGATAGACCCCTTTAAAAGGCCATGTTGCTGGAGGCTCTGGCCACTCAACAGTTTCGAAACTACTAAACCACGCAACATTATCGTTGAAGTTTGTTGCCCCAACACCTATAACACCCCATATATTTCCAGGATTTGATGATGTATATGGACCATCGTTGCCTATTGCAGCTATAGCCACAATACCATTTTCTATGAGCTTTTCTATTGCTGGTAGAAAAACATTTGAGTAGTTTCCAGATGCTCCAAAACTCATTGAAACAACATTAACTCTACCAACATTTATTGGTTGTTTCCTACAGTCATATGGCTTCAAAACCCAGTCGAGACCAGCTAGAACTTGGGCAGATGTTCCATACCCAGCTGGCAAAACAAGTGCTGAAAGTATTTTAGCATTTGGTGCTACTCCAAAAACATATCTTTTTCCATCACCTCCAGCAGCTATGCTCGCAACCCACGTCCCATGCCCATAGGTATCGTGAGGCTCTGAGCAAACAGGTCTTCCCTTTCTATCAAACTCAATCCACCCAACAAGCTTACCTGCTAATAGTGGATGTGTTGGATCTATACCTGTATCCAGAATAGCTATGTTTATGCTATAGATAGATGCGTTTAAATATCTCAAAGCAATGTCTGCAGCAACTCTTGATACTGCCCAAGACCATGCAAGTGTCACGTTTGTTAACAAGCCATAGCCTTGGCTAATCCTCTGAACACTTCCAACAACTCTTAGACTTGACAATGTTGAGTGAATAGATATGTTTATGTTTGGGTATGTGGAAAAACCAAAGCTTTTGATAATGCTAATAGCGCTTGGTGTACACCTAGCCAAAACTGCTTTAATATTCCAAAAAACATTTTCAACAATACACTGAGTTGTGGAAATGACTTGAAAGAGTTGTGCATGTTCATCAAAGTAGATGATGTACTCATTTGCATTTTCAAGAGCCTTAACCTTTAAAACCCAAAAGACAATGTTGTTTAAGGCAATTGCTAGAAGAAGAACAAGCAAAAGTATTGAGGTCAAGTGTTTGTGATTAAACATTTTTATCCACCTTTGGGAAAAATCCTTGAGAAACACAGAAAATATGTTTTAGTACTGAGCACTAAACTTATTATCCTTTTCTAATCGCATTTGATTTACAAGCATGGTGTGTTTCAGTGGTTGTAGATGCAATAATATTTGATGTTGATGGAACACTAGCTTTGTTTCCAATTGACTGGGACTTTGTAGTGGCTGCTATTAGAAAAGAGTTTTGCACTGCCAATAGCTTTCTAGGCTTTGTAAACAAGTGTTTTGGAACAGACTCTTTCTGGAGGATACACAAAATTTTAACGGAAATTGAGTTAAAATCTATTGAGAAGCTCATAGTATTTGATAATTCTCCAAAAATAGTTTCTAGTTTGTGCAAGTCTCACAGTATTGGCTTTGTCACTATGCAAAGCAGAGATGCTTGTTTCCAAGCTCTTAAAAAGCTTGGTGTTGATTGGTGCACAAAAGCTGTTGTTACAAGAGAAGATGCTAGGAATAGGTTTGAGCAAATAGCAAAGGCTGTTAAGATTCTTGGTGTTAAACCACAGAAAGCTCTTTTCATAGGTGATAAAATTCTAGATGTTTTTGCTGCTTATGTTAATGGCTTAAAAGCAATACTTGTTGCTAGAAACGTTAAGAGCTTCAAGATTAGTGATACTGATGATGTTGAAGAGGATTTGGAGGTTCTTGAAATACCAATTGCACACAGTCTTTCAGAAGCTGTTGAGGTTGCTTCTAGACTTGGCTGGGTGGTAAAACCTGGTTTTGACAAAGGTTTTTAGAATAGATATTAACAATATTGATGAGGATGCTATTAGAGAATGTTGTGAAATTGTTTTGAGTGGAGGCATAGTTGTTTTCCCAACTGAAACAGTTTATGGCTTGGGGGCATCAGCATTCAATGGAGAAGCTGTGAAAAAAGTTTTCATCGCTAAGAACAGGCCCATGGACAATCCTCTAATAGTTCACATATCAAACAAGAAGCAGCTTTATGAAGTTGCTGATGAGATTCCAGAAAAAATATTGAAGGCAGTTGAAATTCTTTGGCCAGGGCCATTCACATTGCTTCTAAAGAAAGGTTCTAGAGTAGCTTCAGAGGCTACAGCAAATCTCCCAACAGTTGCTGTTAGAATACCTGCACACCCAGTTGCTTTGAAGCTCATAGATTGTACAGGACCTATAGCAGCTCCAAGTGCAAACATATCTGGTAGGCCAAGTCCAACAACAGGTTTTCACGTAATGGTTGACATGTTTGGAAGGGCAAACGCTATTATAGATTCTGGAGAGACAATATATGGTGTAGAGTCAACAATTGTTGATGCAACAACAAAACCAATGAAGCTTCTAAGACCAGGTGCAATGCCAATTGAGAAAATATCTGAGGCTCTAGGTGAGGAGATAATAGTGACACAAGAGTCTAGAGGACTTGCTGAAAGCGAAAAAGCTTTAGCACCTGGAATGAAGTACAAACACTACTCTCCAGAAACACCAATAATACTTGTTGAATACAGCAATCAAAATAAAATGGTTAGCACCGTGACTAAAATTGCTGAAGAGCTGAAGAAAGCAGGTAGGAGAATAGCAGTTATAGCATCCACAGAAACAGCAAACATGTATACTACATACACAGATAAAATCATTGTTTACGGCTCTAGAAAAAACATTTTCGAAATAGCAAAAAACCTATTCAAAATTCTGAGAGAACTAGATAGAGAAGGTGTTGAAATAGCCATTGCCGAAGGTGTTGAGGAGAAAGGACTTGGGCTAGCAGTAATGAATAGACTTAGAAAAGCATCAACAAAAATAGTTAAATAATTTGCATTCTATAAATGAAGGAAAAACTTATATATTCTGTTACCTATATTACGTAGTGTGCAGGGTGTGTAGAAGCTATGACATCCAAACGGGGGGGGGGAGAGGGGAAGAGTAGAAGTAGAAATCCTCAACATGCATTACGCAACATTTCTTCGCTACTCACACCTCCCCACATCATTTACTTATTGAAAAGATTTTGGTGGTGTAGCTAGCCATGGATAAAGCACAGATAGCTCTAATTATAAAGAGGTATATACAGCAAAGAGTTCCAGGCTTTTATAGCTCAACGGGAAAATGTGTATTAATTTTTGTGTAAACAATTGAGGTTTTTCATAGCGAATGTGTTTTTGGTATGGCTATTCTTGGAGTAATGAACAATGAACTTAGCATTTTCTTGAATTCCTCTGGGTTGTTTAGAAAACTTGTTGCAAGCTCTTCTTCTTTATCAAGTCTATTCTTCTCAATTAGCAGTGGTCTAAGAAGAAGATATTTGATGATGAAGTACACAGAGGTTGTGTCACCATATTTATCGAGAAGAATGTTTCTAAGCTTTTCAGGCTCGTTCAGAAGCAAGTCTATGCAGCTAGAACCATAGGTTTTTCTACAGCTAATCTCAATAGCTTCAAAGAAGCGTTTCCCCACTCACGGTACTTATAATTGGTTTCAACTACTTTTAACTTCATGAGTGGGGTTGGCCCTTGATGTGGGTTCACTAGCTTCACCCACACCTCATGGGGCCCTGTCGAGCCCAACGCCACAAGGCTCCCATCTGTGGATAGGTGCTTCAACCCAATGTTTATGGCTCCAATGATGTCCCTGTCTAGGATCAGCCCATTTCCCAGCCTAACTAGTCTTAGGGTGATCTTGGCTACTCTTACTCTCTTACCCCCTCTCAACGCAATGCGAATCACAGAGGGGGTGTAGTTTTTGATGGGCTTTCCACTAAAAGGATCTTTTGAGGAAGAGTATGCCTCTGACTCCTCAACAACATATAGGGGCTTGTTATTCAATATTTCTACTAGCTTTGAGACACTCCACTGGTGAATTCTATGCCTGAGCTTGCTGTTCCTCGACTTACTAACAAACTTTCCTTTACTCTTGTGAACATTTCCAACAACCACAACAGCGTTGTTTATATAAGCCAGCTTCTCAATGAATCTAGCGGTCTTGTAGATAATGTCCATCTTCCTCTCCCTCTCCCTCAGCTTCCTAAGTGCTTTCTTCACGCTTCTGTCCTTTGTTGACTTGCCCTCAGTTATTCTCTTCCTCCTCTCGGAGTATGCAATAACAACTCTACCTAGCTTTGTCTCAACTCTGTAGACCTCACTGAGCTTACCATCCTTAAACAGTGCTAGCGTAACGTTGTTTTCGTTAACATCCACAGCAGCAACGTTTCTTGGATTGCAAGAGACCTCGAAGTCTTTCTTAAAGGTCAAGTAGAGCAAGACCCTCTTTCCATTAAGCTTGATTCTAAGCTCACTTGAGAGTTTCCAGTCGTTGTAGAGGTACTTATGCAATTGCTTGTGGCTTCTGTAATGGATCTTTATCTAGTCCCTATGAGTCCTCAGTTCGACGACTCCACCTACTAATCTCCAATCCTGCGAATCAGAGTAGATCACTGTGATGCTCTTTACAACGGGCTTGCCAGTCTTAGCTATTCCCCTCTTCTTCAACTCCCTAAACGACTTAGCCCTTCTAACCGCATCTCTGTAACAACCCTTGATAACCCTTGTCGGCAACCAGGGGTACTTCTCCCTGAACTTATTGTAGAATACTCTATGTAGAGTGGCCTGCGATGCACTATGTTCAACTGCATAATCAACCATCTGCTGAAGCATGTCTCTATAAGCTTCAAAGATCTCTCTAAGAGCTTCTCTACCAACCCTATTAGTCCAACCCTCTAAGACAACTGTCCTTTCAAGGGTTTTTAGCTGAATGCTCACTGCCTTCACCCCTGATCAGTCTCTCATACTCAGACTCAGGGATATACCACCTACCATGAATATTAACAGCTCTAACTTTCCCCATCCTAATCCACTTAATCACAGCACTACGACTAACACCAACAATCCTAGCAAACTCACTAAGCTTATACAGCTTCTCCATTTCTCATCAAGTAATTAGAAGTAATCAAAAGTATTTAAATTCATCACTAAATCGAAAACAGCCTTGCATTGTGCAGCAACTAAGCAACATGGATAAACACCTAGAAGAAAAGTGTTTGTAGATTCTACAAGGAAAACTGGACAAGTTCGTGAAATAAGTTAAGCCTCTTATTTCCTGTCTCCAGTTTTCACTGTAATGAAGCTACTTGTAAAACCCAAGTTGTTTACAGCAACTTGTTCATACTTTATATGAAATTTCAATGAAAACACTAAAAACTTTTAAGAAATTCCAAAAACAAAAAGCAGCAAAAATTGTGGGAATTGCACCAAGAAATTTCTTCTTCAATTCATCTCAAGAAATAGCATTAAGTATTTCTTGTTAAATGAATCAATTTTTATTGAAAGAGTCGAATTTTGGTGAAAACCAAGATGTTTTTTGCTAAGCAAATGCTGAAGCAATTTTCAGCACTGGAGAAATGAATAGAGTTAAAGAGCAGTGTGCATATATAGTTTACTAGCTGGGAAATTTGGATGGGGTATTTCGTGTTACAAATTTTGCTAAGGCTTACAACTAAACACCCTGCATTCTAAAATAGTGAGATAGCGTCAAGCCCATGTAAAATGTTGTTTGGGCTGAGAACTTTAATAATTTTGTAAAAATTTATAAACTTGTTAGAAAAAGTATGTGAAGAGGTGAGTTAGGTGAGAATAGTCAAAGGAGATTTGAGTGCACCTGTACTAGCAATAATAGTGACAATAGGCATTATAGCAGCAGGTCTAATACTGCTAGCATGGTTCTGGTGGTTTGCGCCAACAGCAGGAAAAACAGGCACACTAGTAGTTGTTGGAACACCCGTGGTAAACTGCTCAAAGGGCCAATCAACCAGCCAATCAACACTGTACATAACTCTCAAAAATGTTGGAAATGAAAATATTACGGTCTCATATATAGTATTAGGCGGTAAACAAACAAATCAGTTCGACACAAGCACTAATGAGGTTACTGTTCCTGCAGGTAGTGCTAAAACAATTAAAGCAACATTTAATGGTGATGTTTGTGGTACTGGAAAGACTGTTGATGGATTTGTGGCAACAACTGCGGGTACCTATTCATTTACAGCATACGTAGTAAAAAGCAGTTGATGATCATTAGTTGTAGTTGCTAATCATATTTAAACAAAATCTTTTTTTATGGAATAATAATTTATTGTTTCATGTTATTTGCGTTAGGTTATATACTATAAACTTTAGTGTTAGTATTCCTTTGTCGAAGTGTATTATTGCTTGTCCTGTTTTAACTGTTTTTGTGGTTGTTATGTTTATTGTTATGTATGCTGTTGATCCTGGGCTCAAGGTGTTGTTTTCGAATCCTATTAGCTTTAGCTGTTGTGGTGTGTAAGCATAGCTTTCACTGTTTATGTACATCACTATTTTTTGTAGCTGCACGGGCTCTCCTCTTTCGTGAGAAACCTTTATAATTATTCTCACTGTGTTTAGTATTGCATATGCTTCTGCTGTTCCCGAAACCACGGGTACTTTGTTAATTTCGTTGACTATGTATATGTAGAGGTATAGTGTGCTAAAAATTATTGCAACAAACATTAGTGCTGCAATCATTGCTAGTACTGGATACTCAATTGCCATGGCTACTCACTATGGAAATGTCATCACTTGTGATGCAAATACTTTTGATAGTGTCATTCCAATGCTGAACAACGTTATCATTATAACTGCTGTTCTAAATCCGTATGCTATCGACCCTCCCCTCATTTTCCCAACTATTGCTGATAGAAATAGCAGTGCTAGCATAATTGTGTAGAACAATATGTTGAATGTCAAAGGATTTATGTTTATTGTGGCTAGGCTTGCTCTCCACGCTCCCTGAGCAGCTAATTTATTCAAAGCTTCTGCAAAACCTGTGAAAATATTTTTTATGAATCCAAGGAATATGCTTAGCATAGCAACAAGACCTATAATCATCATCTCCTGTGTTCTTGCAGTATTCACAAGCTTGGAGTAGGAGTTCATGAGATGCTCATAAGATGATGTAAGCTCCTTCACCATTTCCTGTTTAGCACCCATTGAAATAGCATGCATAAGCGTTTCTATGAATGCTGCGTGGAACATGCTTGGAGCATCTCTAACAATCTCCTCCCTCAAATAGCTTGTTACCTGAGCTAAAACAATTCTATCAACAATTTTCTCAACATCTCTACCATACCTAGGTGCAAGTCTTTTCAAAACAGAAACAAAGTTTTCTCCAAGACTAGCAGAAACTGTTGAAGCATCCATTGCAAGTCTAATAAACTTGTCATAAACTCTTGCTTTTCTAAGCCAAAGCTCAGAATAGATAGTTGCTGGCGCTGCTATAACCAATAGCACTACAGGTAGTGCTGTATCTGCAAAGAAGCTACTTCCACGAATCAATAGAGAAAAACCTGAAAACAGTGTAATCATCGCCATTAGCGAGAAGCTTGCTATGCTGAGATAGCTTAGAATTTTTGGAGGTGTTATCTCAAAAGATGATGGATACATGTTTGCTACCGTGGCATAGATTATGAAGAAGAATAGCGAGAAGAATGCAAGTGGTATTACAAAGCTCATAGCAGGGCTACCACCATATATGGGCGCAACAACAGCAAATGTTATTGGTATGAACAAAAACCCAAATATCAAAACACCATTAACAATAGTCAACTTGTCTACCAAGCTACTTAAACGCATTTCCAGCTGCGAATATATTTGCCCAAAAGCTTTCTCAGCAACATCTCTTATACTACCAACAGAAATTGCTACTACAAGCAATCTTCTAAAAATTTCTCTAACAATTTGAGAAGGATGATTCTCAGAAACAACACCCATGGCAGTTGCAAGCGATGAGCCAAGAACAGATGCAATTCTCTTAGCACTTCTAACCTCATTAGACCAGCTCTTCAAAACACTGCTATTCTCAACAGCATTAAGCATGTCATATAGAGTTAAATGTGTTGAGCTAAGAACTTTGAATAGCAGCAATAGAAATGGAAGCTCAATCTCGGTACTTGTTTTTCTCGACGATACTATGAAGAGAACTTGGAGATTTGGTAACAAGGCTATAACCACAAGTATGGTCATCATAATGAATACTGTTAGCAATAACCACATTGGTATATATCCATAGGCAAGAAAATATGTTGCTCCAATGGCTATGGAAACAATTACTGAATAGCTAAGCATTTGAACTATAACAGCATATGATTCTGCATACCTTGGTGGAAGAGGCCTACCTATGAAAAGCATTTTACTTGCTGAAAGCCTTTCAACAAAACCTGCAAAAAGCTCTAGGATGTAGCTGTGAAGATATGTTGCTAAAAGCAAAAGCATTATTATTGGATAGCCATAGAAAATAGGTAAACCAAGATATCTAAGCGTAGCTCCCATTGCAAATGAGACAATCATTAGAATTGCTAGAAGAACCCAGCCTCTATATCTTATTACCAATAGCATCACCAAGCCTTTTATAAAGCAAATCAGCTAGTTCACACACATCTGGTTTTTCGAGAAGAGGATCAATCTTTTTAGCCTCTTCATAAACACTTCTCATAACATTTCTCATAGCATTATACTCCTTCTCCAAATCATCAAGCGTTATTCCATGGGCTAGAACAACTCTTTTAAAGAATGGAAAACTTTTTATGGGGTTTTCAAAACCTGGGTTTATCTGCACAGCATCGTTTTTTGGATTATATGTGAAGAGTGGGTATAGTTTATACTCTCCACTATCAGAAGCAGCATCATATATGTATATCTCACTTCTTCTAACAAGCTTCTCCTCTTTTCTCAGTGGAATTGTTTTCACAAAAACGTTGAGAAGCTTAAGAGCTTGTGGATTAACCATTATCGGAGGTGTTGTAAGTCTTAGCAATGCTGATTCTGGTGAATCAGCATGAAACGTTGTTACAGCTCCATGACCAAGAAGAATAGCCTGTGCCCAATCCCTCGCCTCCTCACCCCTGACCTCGCCAACAACAACATAGTCAACAGATAGTCTAAGAGCAACTTTCAAAAGACTAAACACTGTAACAGGGTTTTCAGCAGTTTCCCTAGTTGTTGTTCTAGTCCAATACTTTGTACAAAGCTTTATTTCTGGCGCATCCTCAATTGTTATAATCTTCGAGTTTGGTGGAATGAGATTCAGAATAGCTGTTGCAAGTGTTGTTTTACCACTCATCATTTCTCCAACAATCATTATAGGAACCTTATATTTTATTGCTAGCCACAGAAAAGATGCTTCATCCACTGTCAATGTGCCCAGATCTATAATTTTTAGTATAGACCATGGCTTCTTAGGCTGCTTCCTAATGTCAACTGTTGCAGATTTTCTCAAAGTCACATCCGATAGGTATACAATAGAAACCCTAGCCTCGTATCTAGGCTCAATAAAACTTGCCAATGGATTTGCCTCTGAAACTGCTTTTCCAGCAAGTGTTGACATTCTCATTACAAGCTCCTTAATCTCCTCCTCACTCAACATAATGTTTGATTCCATATCCCCATATCTTCTATGAGTAACCTTTATCGGATTATTCATAACAATGTGAATATCTATAACGTTTTCATCCATTAGCATAGGCTCTACAACTCCATAGCCAAAAAGCTGTCTCTCAAGTATATGCCTAATAGGTTTCTCAGCTTGGCTTATAACCTTGGAGAAGTCCCTTTCCCTAGAAACCAAAATGTTTTTCAAATAGCTTTCAGCCTTACTCTCCAAAACAGTGAGAGGCTCTATACCAACAGTTTTATCGAATACCACATACCTTTTATCAAATGTTATGCAAGCTATATACAAATCCTCTATCTCGTAGCTATCAACACATTTCAGCTCTTTAGGTGGATACAGCATTCTTATAACTGGTTTAACCGACATCACATCACCAAACTCAAGAGAATTGATAATACAGACAAAAGTATGTAGGTAAATATGAAGAATATGGAGTAATAGAATATGAATGGATAGTTGGGAATTGTGTAAACAATAGCATTGTCCGAGGCATTCTCTAGAAACTTTCTTAATTTGCTCAAGCTTTTTACAACATCTTTTGGTATTTCCCCTAATCCCTCAACATATATGGGTGTTTCCTTCAAATTGCTATACTTAAGATCTGCAGCATAGCGTGCTTTAGCTCTTACTCTTCCCAAACCCTCTATGTAAACCACTGGAGTTGTTCTCATATAGTGAAATAGGAGATAGCTAGATGCAATAACTATTGCTAGTATTGCTTGAATTGATAAATATTTAAAGTATCCAACAGCAATGCAAGGCGATTGTGCTGTGGTGATAATGGCTATAACCACATCTCCTTCACCTATTAGCCCAGTGAACATATATAGAATTACAAAAATCGTTGCAACAACAGCTAAGCCAATGTATATCTTTAGAAATGTTTGTAGATCCATGGTCAACAGCCTGTAGATTGTAGAGGCTATAGCTATTATAGTATGTGTTGTGACTAGTTGTATTGGCACCCCCCTGAATTTGTAATCAGATACACCCTCTAGAAGTAGTAAAAGAGAGTTTATGACGAAGAACACAAACTCGTAGAAAACATTCATTTCACATCACCTTTAGTATGGGATATGCAAGCAGAAATATGCCTAAGCCAATAAGCATGGAACTAGACATTTCAGATACTTCACCAATATACATGTAGGCATATACATAACCTGTGTGTAGAATGAGAGTAAGAGGTATTGAGAAAAGCAGTGGTGAAACCACGTCAAACAGCCTCCATGTGTAAAACCTTCTCAAAGCGTTTTTCAAAATAGCTTTGCTTGCTACTCCAGCCACGATAAAGGTTATTAAAATTGATAGAAGAGGTGTTAAAGAAACACTAACATGGTTTAGATAGGCAATACCAAGCCCTATAACCATAAGCACAATCCCTGGCATGGATTCATAAACCATTTTAGTTATCTTCATAGAGTCAACCCCTTCTAGCCTTGTTAACAAGCAGTAAAGCAACATAGGTAATACTCGAGGCTAAAACAGCTATGCCAATTGCTGCTAGCGGATCAATTGTCTTCACCTCATATACAACTGGAAACTTCTCTGTTTTTGTTACCACCACAGTTGTTGTTGTAACTCTATCACCTATAACAACTCTTTCCCCTGCTGGAACACTCCACACATTCTCATAATAGACAACATCCAGATCTTGAGAATAGTATGTAATGTTGTTTCTTACGAGAAACACACTCAACTTGTTATCGCCAGGCCTTAGCTTAACACATGCAATGCCTTTACCTAGCGAAGTGTTTTTGTTGTTCAGCACAATCATTATTTCGTCATTCCATGGAGCTTCCAAGTACTTGTTATAACCAGTTAAGCACAGGTTTCCAGAGCCATTGTAAATAGTTTTTATAGCAAGGTAAGGCTCTGAAAAAACTATTTTAATAGTTCTAGACTCTTCTGAGTAATACTCATTGCCACAGGTTATGGTGAAAACCGCTGAGTCTATATCAGGTGTTGCCACAACACTGGTTTCAGATCCCGACAAAACCTTGTATATGTTGCCATGAGAATCTCTGATAACGCATGAAACCCTTGTTTCATAATTGTTTAGAGCATCAAATGTTCTTATAGCTATGGAGATGTTTTGATATGGTCTCACCTCAGCTGGGTAGTAAACAACTAGTTTAAGAGGTTTTGGAATAGATGTTATATTTCCTTCTCTATGAATACATAAAATTCCCAAACACGTTACAACCCCTACTTTGTGAACTCCTTTTGGAAGAGAAATATTTGCCACAATTAAACCATTAGATGATCTAAACATGGAATTATCAATAGATGTTATGACTATGGGGTATGAGCTAGCAACTCTTATGGTAAACAACTGTCCAGCGTAAACAGTTGTTGGATAGTTTATAGAGAGCTCAAGACTTTTCGTACTTGCGATATACACACCCAAGTTTGTTGCTACAGCTATTAAAGGTCCATACCAATCAACAGCATAAACACTATCTACATTGGGTAATTGACACTCCTCAAAATTTATGGAACTGCCATAATCTATTATTTTAACGACTTTTCTTTTTCCAAGCAAGATTAAGCTATTTGGAGAATCTGCGGGGTAGAATATTTTAGAGCCATAATCTATGAGCATGGTTTTGCTTGTTGATAGCTCAACTCTGTACAGCGCACCTTCATCTGTTAAGATGTAAACCGATTTGGATGTGGAAAAGACTTGCAGAGCTGAGCCAATATTTAAAGGTTCATAATAAAATATTTTAGATGATACATTATACTTTAGTATATATGTTGAGGTTTCTGATGATGCTATAATGTAAAGCATTTTGCTAGAGCTATTGTATATAGCCTCAAATATTCTCAAACCCATTTGATATATCTTCTCCTCAACACCTCTATTAACATAGTATAGTCTAAGCCACCCACCATATGTAGCCACAACAGCAAGCTCTCCATCAACATAAACTGGAGCCCCAGGAACATTAACTTTATATGCAAAACCTCTTGATATTATCACATCGCCTATGGAAACACCATATCTATAGATATGTAGTGTTGCATTAGCAGGAACACTAAAATCGTAAACACTGTTTTTGCAAATAATTCTCAGGTTTCCGCTAAAAGCGTTGTAGAATAATGTACATGGGTTTTCATTGTCTTGGAAAAACATTTTAAATGGTATAGAATTTGTTATGTAACTACCTGTTGGAGTTATTATAGCATTGTCTATAACAATCCTATCTGCAATTCCATCAAAATCCGTATCCACTAACACAACATGTTTTGAAATATTACTTGAGATTCGAATCCACTGAGACTCTTTCTCAGCTGCTGTCATGGCATAAGTGTTATGGAGGTGTAGAATAGGTAAAGCAATTAATGCAATAATTAAAAGCTTTAAGATAAGCAATGCAAGTTTCTTTGTGGTTATTTTTATCACCAGTTATAAGGCTTTACATATATTGTTACCAAATTAATTTTTATTGGTATTTCTGTAGACTCACTTTCTATATAGATGCTTATGTAGAGAACGATCTTTGATTCTTGAACAAGTTTTGATGTGAAATAACCATTAATATACATGTAGGCACTCTCCCCACCTCCGATGCTAATAGACCAGTCACTTGTATTTGATGTGAAAAAGCCGTTGTCTATAGCAATGCTTTTCTGTGTTATGGAAATGCCTTTGCTGTTAATAATTGATATGTTTGCTTTCAAATATCTTACAAAACTATGTTCAGTATCTAGACTAAGCCTTATTCTCACAGAAGCTTTATTTCTATTAGTAATATTATTTGCTACAAAACCTACAACACTTATAGAATTGTTTATGTAGGGAAGAGTTATGTTCACAATAGCAATATTGCCATCAAGCACTGGTTTGAAGTAGACCTTTGCTCGACTAAATATCACAAGCGATGTAGGCTCTATGGATGTAGGTGAAATAAATCTAATTGCTATTGGTTTTCCACATAGCGCAGGGTATCTAACAGTGATTACACTTCCTTTCTCAAGATATACAAAGGGAGTTACAATAGAGTTGTTAACAATAGTGCAATTAGCTCCTATAACACAACTCCACTGATTATTGGTTGCCGAATCAAATATTTCGATAATGTAATTGTTTGGAATGCTAGAAATTGTGATGTATGGCGATAAGTATTTTGGTAAAAGAACTAGAAGATCGTATCTAGCTGTTGCATAGTCAACAGCTAAGGAGAGTGTATGTTCCCATGGAACACCTGGTGTACCTGGAAGCTTTACAACGCCATTGACAGATGCAATTCTAGAACCTTCTCTTTCATCGAATAATACTGCTGTTACATTTAGAAAGTTTTTGTTTTTATCCATCTGAACATATGCTATTAAAATGAATGACTTGTTAATGAAACTGTTGATGTTTTTACCATCAATATTCACGCTACTAACTAGACTATACCTATTATTTGAAATGACATAGTCTTCAATAGCAAATTTACTTCCACACGCATTTGCCTCGATACCTATAAAAACAACTTCTTCTTTAGGTTGAGACTCTTTGAATTTGAAATATATTCCTATACCCCATTTCACAAAATTATTGCAGCCACCAACATCTTCCGTAACATTTACTAGAGTCATTCTCGATACTATCCAAGAGCCTTGTGTTAAATTTGTTTCAACATTTAGGTTATAGTATGTAAAGCCCAAACCCTTTGTAGAATCTTTAACAATTAAACTCTCTCCTGTATATACTACTTCAGCTCCCTTAGCAATCCAGTTATCAAAATTCTTAACAAGATTTTCAACATTCCTACTATTTATAATTACATTCATAAAAGCTGTGTCGCAAAATGGTTTCGCATTTTTTAAGGGCTTTGCAATATACATTGGTGTGAAAGAGAATGGGTATATGCCATTGCTAAATACAATGAATCCGCTATAGCTTTTGCCATATTCAAAACTGTAGCATGTGTTATTGAAAACAAGTTCTATTGTATATTGACCTGGGTAAATAACATTTGAGTAAAGCCCATTGGTTTCAACAGCTACACAGCTGTTTTTCATATTCAAATTGCTTATGTTTATCCACTTGCCTCCATCGTATATAGCTATGTAGCGTATTTCCTCAGGAGCTCCACCCTCATGCCTAATTGTTATAGCTACGGTTGTATTAGCTGTTTCAAGATCTTTAAAAGCTTGAGCAAATACGCTAATCAATGGAATGTTATTTACTTGGTAAAGAGTTTGTATTGTTGAGAAAACTACGGAAAACATGAGAGTGGTGAATATCAAAAACGCTATTATTCCCAAAACAGTATGTGAAAGACCCACTGCAGCTCCCGAAATACTCTTCACTTCCTCGGTTAATAACTTTTAAACAAGTTTGTAAAAATTATTTAAAGTTTTCTAATACAAATATTTGTTAGAGGTGTGTTGCGTTGAGAAAAAAGAGATTTGGTCAAACACTGTTTACAGAGGAAGAGGCCAAGGTTTTGGAAGTGTTCATTAGACTTAAATCCATTTCTAAAGTAGCTAAGGAATTGGGAAAGTCTTTGCCTACTGTAAGTATTGTTAAGAAGAGAATTGATGAAAAAATTGCTATGGCTATAGAGACTTTGAGGTTTGTTATGGAGTTGGGCTATATATCATTTGATGAAATTCAAAAAAGGCTTTTCATTGCAAAACCTATTACAGCTACTTTAAGAGGTGCTAGCGATGCTAATGCCACACTTCTTCACACTCTAGATATGTATTGTAGAAGTTTTGCAAACAAAGACTGTAAAACTTTGTTGCTTAGTGATCCAGAAACTCTTAGAAACATTCTTATGAAAGTTTATGGTTCCTTGTCCGGAGCTGAGGTAGCTGTAAAAGTTCTTTTAAGATCTGCATCTGAAATAAGATTTTGTAAATCTGTTGATGTATTAGCTAAGTTGTTTTTAGAGGATTCGAACAAGTTCTTAAAAGAGTTGATGTTTTGCAGTGAGACATAGGATTTGTTTGTAGCTGGAAACATTTTTGGGTTTTGGAAAAGGTTAGAAGGGTTTTATAATTGATGCTATGAATCTTGCCAATAGAAAAACTATTAGCATTAATATTGCTGTTCTAAAGCTGTATAGTACTGATCCTCCACGAACTTTTCCAACAAAAACTGATGTTAGGATTAGTGATAGAATTGATAGAGACTCTATAACAGTGTAAACTCTTGGATCAAATGTTATTACAGCTATTGTCTTAGGCATTTCAACACCTTTAATGAGATTAGCCATGTAGCTATACACATTGGCTAAATAAACAAGAAATGCTCCAACAAGTGCTGAAAGACCGATCATAACACCTTCTAATGTGTTTGCAAATGATCTAACTCTACTCACAGCAATATTTAATCTTTCATAGCTTGCTGCAAAAGCTTTGAGAGATTCTGGGCTATAGCCTAGTCTAAGTAGTGTCGTAAGAGTTTCAATAAAGGATGCGTGGTAAATGCTTGGAGCTCTTAACACAAGTGCTTTTCTCAATGTGGTAGATGTGTAGCTGCTAACAATAGATCTAACAAATCTTATCATTCTTCTTCCAAATCTTTTAGAGTATTCAGAAAGAAGTATAGCAGGGTTTTCACCAGTTGCAGCTGATAAGCTAAGTGCGTCAGAAGCCATTTTAACAAACCTGTCATAGAATCTCGACTTGAGAATCTCCTTTTCGGAGAGAATTGTTGGTATAGCAAGAATTGCGAGAAGAATAAATATCAATGTTGTATTACTCAAATAATTCATTGTTATAGCCATGAAAATGTTTGTTATTGGTATAGCAATGGATATGATTAACGCAGTTTCTCCAACAAAAAACAGTGTTTTGGGAGGCTTTACAACTAGGCTTGATGGATAGTAGCTTGAGACTAAAGCATAGAGCAAGAAAAATGTCAAAACCTGAACACTGAGAATGATAATAACCAAAAACAGTGTTACACCACCAATTACAGGAGTTATGGATGCTATTAGAATGGGTGCGAAAAAGTATGCGAAAAGAGCTGTGCCAACAATTATTGTAAACTTTTCCACAAGTCCAGAAACCTTTGACTCAAACCATGTGTAAACCTCCTCGAATACTCTCTCAGTAACATCTCTTATGTCCCCCATTGAAATTGCAGCTCCAATAACTCTTCTAAAAAGATCTCTAATCTTATCTGAGGGGTGGTTTGCTGCAACCATGTCTAGAGATGTTAGAAAAGATGTTGATGTAACACTAGAAACCTTTCTTGCAAGTTTAATCTCTTTTGCAAAACTCTTTAGAGCTACACTATCTTCAATTTCTCTAAGAAACTCGTATATGGGTAGTCTAAGAGGTGTTATTGCTCTTAAAAATATTAATACATATGGCAACTCGACTTCAGCATCTATTTTTCTTTGAGAAGAAGCAAAAGCTATGTAGATTTGGGGAAGGTGATATGTGAATAGAATTGAGGATCCAATAACAACTAAAGCAATTAGGTAATATGGTTTAGCAAATGCTATTGCATAACCAAGCACCATGATAAATACTATAACAAGTATTTTAAGAACATATGCAAGTGTTGCTATGGTTTTTGAGCTAAGACCTTTTCCAGATTTAATGAAATTCAGAGTTAGTATAGTGCGAGATCTGTTCTCAAATTTTCTAAGAAATTTGCCAATAAATGATACAACCACAGTTAATCCAAGTAGCGTTGCTAATGTGCTTATACACCAAGCTTTGTAAATTGTTGTTAATAGAATGTATATAGATAATGTGATTAGCAAATCAATGTTCTTAACAACAAAATCCATAACAGTATTTTTAACATTTTTAAAAATATTCAATCCAAACAAGGTACGCATCTCTAACTTGCTCTATTCAGCATCTCCATAAATTTGCTATATAGTATGCTAGGCAATTCTTTATAGCTAGGCCTATCAAGTTTTGGATCTATTTTCACATATTCGCTATATACATTCTTCAATGTTTCTATCATTGATTTGTATTCTTTCTCTAAAAAGTCTCTAGAAACTCTATGGGCACGAACTATTCTCTCTATAAATTTGAGATCCTTTATGGGATTCTTGATGTTGTTATTCAAAATTATTGTGTCTAAATCACTATCGTAGATGAATAGTGGTGTTACGGTACCTTCCTCATGCACGTAAACCTCATGTCTATAAACACGACCTTTGGGTCTTTCAAAAGCATTTGTTTTAACAAAAACATTTAGAAGTTTAATGACTTGTGGATCAACTGAAATAGGTGGAGATATGAGTCTTAGTAATGCAGCTTCTGGGCTTTCAGCATGAAATGTTGTTATTGCTCCATGTCCAAGAAGAATTGCGTTTGCCCACTCCCTTGCCTCCTCACCCCTGATCTCACCTATTATGAGATAGTCAAGAGATAGTCTAACACCTGTTTTCACTAAATCAAACACAGTTATTTTATATTCTCCAAACTCCCTAGTTGTTGTACGAACCCAGTACTTTACTGGTAGTCTAAACTCTGGCGCATCTTCTACTGTCATAATTCTTACCCATGGAGGAACAAGTGCAAGCAAAGCTGATGCAAGTGTTGTTTTACCTGTCATCATTTCTCCAACAATAATTATAGGAATTTTATATTTAACCATAAGCCACAGAAAAGCAGCTTCCTCAAAACTTAGGCTACCATAATGAATAAGCTTTAGAATTGTCCATGGGTTTTCAGGTGGTTTTCTAATGTCAACAACAATGTTTCTTCTCATGGTAACATCAGACATGTAGACAATAGACACTCTAGACTCGTATCTAGGCTCAATAAAACTTGCTAATGGCATTGCTTCTGAAAGAGGTTTTCCAGCAGTAGCTGCAAGCCTCATTGCAATTTCCTTAACCTCCTCCTCGCTCAGCTCAATATTTGTTTCAAGAACACCATAAACTCTATGAATAACCTGTATAGGTCTGCCAATCATTATATGTGCATTGATTATGTCTGGATCCATGTAAAAAGGCTCTAAAACACCATAGCCAATAAGTTGTCTCTCAACAACATGTCTCAAACTATCATCACCTATTCTCGCTATTTCCTCATCGATAGACTCTTTAACCATAACAATATCGTAGAGCTTCTCTTCCAACTTCCTAATTCTGTTCATAGCATTGGAGTCCTGCAGAAAAGCGTCATAGACTATGTATTTCCCATTTGAAATACACACAATGTAAACGGGTTTCCCACTACGAGGTAAAGAATATTGCTCAACACACTGAATTTTCTCCTTAGGTGGATAAAGCAAGCGAAGCTTTATTTCAAATCTAACTGACATATTTCCTCTTCTATTTCAGAGGTTTAATGAAATAAGACTTAAAAACTATAATTCTAAAAACCCATTAATGGATCTAGATCTAGATTTAGAGAAGACTTCTGTAAAAGAAAATATGGGCGAAAATTACATGTTGTACCCAGTGTTTTCAGTTAATCCCATTAGTTCAAAAAAATCTTTATGTCATTACCTGTTTTCACCATATGCGATAGCTCATCAACAATTTCAGGTTTTTTCAACAGCTCAGCTATTGGGTTTAGGAATAGTATTTTGAATGTGTAGTCTGTTGTTGTTATATCTCCTTTGAAATGTGTTAGTATGAGTTGATATAGTTTGCTTGGTGATGTGAGGAAAAGTGTTATACAATCCATACCGGTTAAGGAAATTGAGAGAATATTAAGCAAATTAAGCATACCAGGAACACGACTTGAAATATAGCTATGGATTTTATATCTCAACTCCTCTAAAGTACTCATATGCAACACCTCTAACCTCAATAACATATTTTATACAACAACATAATCTCTTTTTCATTCATGATAATGAAGTCATTAAATTACCGAAAAATTTATATAGCAGTCTCAGTTAGAGCTATGCAAATTATTTGCCTTCCCCAACGAAGAATGAAGCTTCTTTAAATATTTATGTGCATCTCCAATGTTTAAATCTAATTCGTTTTCATAAATTGCAACAGCCATTTTCTTACTAACAATACTTAGCATAATCTTGTGACTCTAACCAGATTTGCTCTCTTCAGAATAATCACAATCATTTAATCGTACTAAATGTAGATATTTTGTAGATGGTTACAGGTATTGAATATAGTATTAACTCCAAATAGTGTTTCCTTACCTAATGAGACACAGCTATTTTACAAATGTTCAAGTTTATTATTAGAATAATCTTAATGTGTGCAATGTTTATATTTTCATATAGCTTTTACTAATGTTCAGAAATTCACGATAAAACACTATATGTGCAAGGTGAATGTATGTGGGTGTGGAGCATCCATATCTAGCAATTCTTGCAACAATAGCTTTTATGGGTGTTGTTATAAGCTCCATATTTCTCTATGTCTATGTTGTTGACCAGGTCAATAAATCTCCTGCTCTAGGTGTTTATGCAGAAGCCTACACAGTTAGTGATAGTGTAGCTGAGGTATTGATAAAGATAAGGCATGAGCGTGGAAATCCTGTTAAGATACAGCAAATTATTGTGTATGCTGGTAAAAACACCATAACAATAAGTGGTAGTGAGATTGGCTCTAACCCAAGTATTGGAGTAGAGGGATGCAATGGCAATGTTGTTATACCTGGAAGCATATGTGTAATAAAATTCAATGTAAGTTTGCCTAGCCTTAATGCAATGTATCAAGGACTTGTATTTTTAAGTGAAGGAACATATCCAATAGCATTCATACCGATAAACAAAACCACCTTAGCACCTCCAGTAATAACACTAACAACTACAAGAACATTGACAATTACAAGAATAGTTCCTCCAGAAAACATAGCTTTAAATCTCAATAAGAGTGTATACATTGGTGAAGCCGAAATAGGCTTTACCAAATCAGTAGTGGAACTTAGAGTGTATGCTAGACAAACAATTACTATAACAAAGACAGCAACTCTTATCATAACATTATATGATGTAAATGGAAATATAATAACACAGACAAGCACCACTATAACTCCAACAACAGTTGCACCGGGAGGAAAACTGATAGGGGAAAAAATAAAAATAGAAAAGGTTCCTATTGATAAATTGGGTTGGATTGATGTTGACTTAGTCTATTAGCGTACCTCGTCAAAGATTCTATGCATTCTTTAAAATCTCAATGCAATCACTTATACAATCATCTATGTCTCTCTGATTTAATATCGCTGGTTTTTCCATTCCTCGTCTCCAAACATACAATGTGTATTCAGCATCTTTGCTATTGATTTTCTCTAGATTGAATCTTAGTATGGTGTCAGCCATTAACACATTGTATTCATATAACTCATTTATTGCCCCCATTCTAACAACAGTTACTCCTAAACTTCTTAGGTACAGCAACTGGTTAAGCAAATCTCTTTTCCAAATAAATTCATTTTCTATAGAATAAGTGCCAACACCATGGAATATTACAATATCTGGTTTTACTTCATTTACTATTTCTAGTTCTTGCATCATTAACTGTGTTAGTGGTAGAGATGAAGGATTCAAGCTTCTTATCACTATATGCTCATTAATTATTTTATCAATTTTTTCTTCATCTATGCCATGTGTCAATAGCTGATTCTTTATAAAGGTCTTCATATCTTTTGGTGAATACTTGTAGCTTATTATCAACGCCTTGAAGTTATTGAGTTTAGCGATAGAAAGTAGCAGCATTAATATGTTTGCTGGTCTAGCATCAGCTGGATAGGCTATGTACACTACTTCACCTTTTCTAATGCTATTAAAGTAGCTGCTAAGCTTTTTGCATGGAAGTTTTATGAACTCTTCACGAATCTCTGGTATCTCCTCTAGAATTATTGGTGTGAAAAATACAAGTCCCTTCTTTTCAACAAATGTGAATGGTATTTGAACTGTGTGTATAGAGGATCCCCTAGCTTTTCTAACCTCCAATTCTCTAATCAAAAAACCATGCTCAATTCTATGCTTAAGAATGAAAACAATATCTGAAACAAATTCTATGTCTCCAAGATCTATAGATTCTTTGCCTATTGGTATTTCAGCTATTAAAATAGCTAAGCCATTGACTAATCTGGGAAGCTCTGCAAAAAAGTTTTGTATAAAAGCTCTTGCAGCAACATCACTTTCAACAGCTTTTAGAAGTGGCGTAACAGAGTCCACAACAATTATATCTGGCTTGAAATTTGCTAAAACCTCAGAAATGCTATTTATAGTATGTTCAACAACTTCATGCTTAGAAATTAACGGAAATTTCACAAACAGTAATAAACCACTTTTCTCTACACTCTCCAAATCAATGCCAAGTCTCTTCATATATGCATAAAGCTTATCTCTATGCTCTTGAAAAGATATGTAAAGACACTTCCTCCCATTAACAGCATTAGCGTAGCACATTGTTGAAGCCAATGTGGTTTTACCAGATCCTGGATGACCAGCTACAACAAGAAGTGTTCCTGGAGCAAGTGATTTGCCAAGAACCTTATCAAGATTTTCAATACCAAAAACAAATAATTTACTCATTAAATCACTCTTAACACTTCTAGAGCTTAACATAGCCTATTCTAGCATATGTTTAAATTGTTACACAAGTATTAAATCATTTAGCCCTTAAACTAAAATAATGCTAGTTATATAAAATCATTGAAATTCATATATTAAACAAAATCTTGTGTAATTACTGTGAATACTTTTTGATAAGCTCAAAAAATTCTCTATCCCTACCTATCTTTGCCAAGTGCAACAACTCATTAACAATATTTGAATTCCTTAAATATTCAGCTATTGGGTTTAGGAATAGTATTTTGAATGTGTAGTCTGTTGTTGTTATATCTCCTTTGAAATGTGTTAGTATGAGTTGGTATAGTTTGCTTGGTGATGTGAGGAAAAGTGTTATACAATCCATACCGGTTAAGGAAATTGAGAGAATATTAAGCAAATTAAGCATACCAGGAACTCTCTTAAGAATGTGATTATGCATATAACTTTTTAGGTTTTGTATCCAAGCCTCTTCCTCACTCATTAACAAACACCAAAAACAAAATGATGCTAACCAAGAATTAAGAGTTTGCTTATTAACTTTTCAACATCGGCTTTTGTCAGTAGAGTTTCTTCTCCCCATTCAACAATCCTAACTGTATAATCAAGACAATAGTTATCAATACAATCAATATGTATCATGCTATCTGCTAGCATTCTCTTAATTGTAGATAGTTCTGGAGGTGATTTAGCTTCAGCTAGTATTACTTCAACACCTCTAGACTTTAAAGCAAGTGTTTCGTTAAATAATGTGCGTAAATACCTTTCCTTATTTGATTCAAGCATAAGTGGTAGTGAAGAGTTGTAAAACACTACAGCTCCTGGCTTAACCTCATCAACAAGAGATAACTCCATTGCTGTTCGCTCATAAATGCTATAGGCTAGCGGATTAACGGCTCTAATAACAATTCTGTTTAAAACTCTTTCAATTGTTTCTTCATCAGCATATTTCCTAAACACATCAATGATATAATGTTTAAGCTCATCTTCGGAATGTTTATAGCTTATAATTAGTATTTTCTCGTTTCTAGGTGCATGCATAAGTATTGATAGTAGTAGGCATGTAGATGGTAAGATTTGTGGAGTAAACTCTATTAGTGTTACATGTACGGGTTTTCTAACTTCTTCAAACTCATATTCGTTGTTAACTCGCTTAAGTTTTAAATGTGATTTAGCAATGGACTTAATTTCTCTGGGTATTACTGGTGGATGAAGAACAATTCCCTGGACACCTCTTATAGAAAATGGTATTTCAGCTACTAAAAGTTCTCTACCTCTAATCTTTCTAATCTCCATGAATCTCTCAATCAATCCTTCATCAATTCTGTGCTTCAATATGAGAATAGCATCAGCAATAAATTCTATGTCACCTAAACTCGGATATTCCTGCCCTAAAGCAACTTCTACAACCATTACAATACTGCCTAAAACAATTTTTTGCAATTCCCAAAAAAGATTTTGTAAATATCCTCGAATTTTAACATCATCTCTAAGACCTTTAAACAATGCTGTAATAGAGTCTATGACAATGATCCTGGGATTAAAATCGCTAATACTTTTCAGCATCTCATTCATGAAAATATGTACAGCTTCTTCATCACCTGGAATAGGAAGTTTAATAAATCTTAAAAGCCCTTTAGCATCAAAATAATCAAGAGCTATACCAACACCTGCAAGTTGCTTAAACAACCTGTTTTTATCCTCCTGAAAAGACATGTACAAGCACTTCTCATTAGTTTGCATAGCATGTAAACAAATAATTGAGGCGAGAGTGGTTTTTCCAGCTCCTGGATGACCAGCTACAACAATAAGCCTAGGCTCTTTAACAAAATCCCCCAAAACACTTTTTAAATACTCAATAGTCCTGCTATCCATGTCATGTAAACCTTTTACAACCATACCACATTACATGAAGATGAAAATTTATAAATTTTATCCTTACTTTCTCCATTATTAGTTCCATTACTAGCTGTTTGCATTGTGAGTATCAACTTCTCTCTTAATTGCCTTTGCATGTAATAGATGTGAAAAGAAATAGATATATTAAGAATAGATGAGTTGTTTAATGAATTTTACTGTAAAAAATTAAGGAAGGGCTAAACCAAAAGCAATAATTGATCAGCACAACAAATAAAGAAGTAAAACTAATAATGCTCTTTCGACAAATATTTTTTGGTGATTTGTCTTGTCAGAGAGGGTTAAAACAGGTATACCAGGTTTTGATGAGATATTGCATGGGGGCATTCCAAAGAGAAACATTGTTTTGGTTAGTGGGGGTCCGGGGACTGGGAAGACTATTCTTAGTCAACAGTTCATATGGAATGGTCTTCAAATGGGTGAGCCAGGAATATATGTTGTTCTTGAGGAGCATCCAGCACAGGTTAAGCAAAATATGAAGCAATTTGGGTGGGATGTTACACCATTTGAGAAGAAGGGAATGTTTGAAATTGTTGATGCTTTTACTGGTGGCATTGGGGAATATGCTAAGAGGGAAAAGTATGTTGTTCCAGATCCTACAGATGTTGGACATTTAGTTGATGTTGTTAGAGATGCTATTAAGGATCTCAATGCTCAGAGAGCAGTAATAGACTCTGTTTCAACTCTGTACATAACAAGACCTTCTCTAGCAAGAGGAATTATTATGCAAATAAAAAAGGTTTTGAGTGGATTGGGTGTTACAGCTTTTCTTGTTAGCCAAGTATCTGTAACTGAGAGAGGGTTTGGAGGACCTGGAGTTGAGCATGCAGCTGATGGCATAGTGAGACTTGATCTTGATGAAATTGGTGGAGAGCTCAAAAGAAGTTTGATAGTGTGGAAAATGAGAGGAACAAGCCACAGCATGAGAAGACACCCATTTGAGATAACAGATAAGGGTATTGTTGTTTACCACAACAAGGTGCTAAAGGTTTTCAGAGGAAGCTATGAAGAAATTGAGAAAGGAAAGTCTGAGGAAGAATAGAATAACAGCCTAGATGTTTTTATTTTAAAGGAATTTTAGAATCAGTAAATGGAATTGAAAGAAAAATGATATCAGGAATTAGCACAGATAGTTGTAATGATTTTCTCTTTTTTACCTGTAAACAATATTGTGTGTTCGTATTGTGCAACAACCCCCCCGCTTCTCTCAACTAGAACTGGATAGGCTATTGCAAGCCCATTTGAAACAAGAATCTTCATTGCATCTTCAAGAATTCTCAAATCAAACTTGCTTTTATACCATCTTAATGCAAATGGCAGTGTTTTTCTATCATCATATATTGTGTTGTAAATATTTTGAATTTCTTGGCTAAGTTTAGAAAGCTTTTTGGGGTTTGGCTTAAGAGCATATATAACCACCTTTTTATCCTCCACCACATACCCATCTCCATTAGTTGCGAAAGGCTCTATGGCATACGCTCTTCCAGCTTTGAAAGAGCCAAAAACAAGTCTATTTCTGTAGTTGGGAATGACTTCTCCAGCATGTATAGAGAATCTGTCTAGGCTATGCCCACTAAGATTATATATTGGTTTAAAGCCATAGCTTCTAATAACAGATTCCACAACATGTCCAACCTCATTAAACTTTACACCAACATCTGCAATAGTTAAAGCCTTTTCCAAAGCATTTTTAGCAGCTTCACACAACAAGTTATACCTATCATCAAAAGCTATGGTTATTGCTGTATCAGCTATGTATCCATCAACATGAACACCAACATCAACTTTAACAACAGAATTGCTTGGCACAACAAAATCATCATCTGGATGTGGTGTATAGTGCGCTGCTACACTATTTATAGATATGTTCACGGGAAATGCTGGTTTACCACCTAACTCAACAATTCTATTCTCAATATATTCAGCAATCTCAATAACCTTTGCACCAATTCTAACGATTTTCGTAGCCTCATTCAAAACTTTGCAAGCAATTTGACCAGCTTTGATATAGCTTTCAATCTCGATTTGAGTAGACATAGACCTTGAAACACCTGAAACATTTAAATGATCTTTCAAAACTTTTTAACGTGTTAAAATTATGACTGTTCTGTGATTAAAAATGGTTTTGATTAGATGGCTTGGACATGCAGCTTTTATTGTAGAAGTTGGTGAATCAAGAATTTTGATTGATCCTTGGATTACAAATCCACTATCTCCTTATAGAAGTGTTGAATCATTTTTGAAGGATTATCGAGAAGTGGACTTTATTGTTGTTACACATGATCATGGGGATCATGTTGGAGAGGCTGAAGAGCTTTTGCGAAGATGTAGAAATGCAAGAATTGTTGCTGTTTTTGAGCTTGCTGAGGAACTGGCTAGAAAGGCTGGAGCTGTTGATAGAAGCATTCCAGCAAATATAGGAGGTTTTATAAAACTTGGGAAAGACCTTGGAATTGTTTTAACACCAGCATTTCACAGTTCATCTCGTGGCAGCCCCACAGGTGTTATTATTTTTGGAGAGGGAAAGGCTGTTTACCATGCTGGAGACACAGGAGTTTTTGGGGATATGAGGCTTATTCAAGAGTTGTACAAACCTGTTGTTGCTATGCTTCCAATAGGAGGTCATTTCACCATGGGAATTGAGGAAGCTGTTAAAGCTGTTGAGCTTTTGAAGCCTTCAATAGTAATACCAATGCATTACAACACATTCAATGTTATTTCAGCAGATCCAAATAGATTTGCTGAACTTGTTAAACAGAGGATTCCAGGTGTTGAGATAAGAATTCTAAAGCCAGGTGAGGAAACAAGGGTATAGCTTCATCAACAGGCCTCATAATATGTCCAAAGCTTTTGGCATTGGATACAACCCGGTGGAGGTTGCCAAGACAGTTGAAAAAATTGTTGCAACTGAAATTGATGGTGAAGTTGCTAGAAAGTATTTTGGATTTGCTTCAACAAAATTCTATGGAGGGTCTGCAACAGGTTATGTAACTGGTTGCAATCTTAGTTGTGCTTATTGCTGGAGCTGGAAAGCAAACAAAACTTTTATTGGCTCATTCTACAAACCTTCTGTTGTTGCTCAGAAGCTAACTCAAATAGCTTTAAGCAAAAAACATGTTTACATTAGACTAAGTGGGGGAGAACCAACACTAGTTATAAATCATCTTCTCCAGGTTTTGGACTATGTAAAAGCGTTTGGAAGATCTAGAGAAATGCTGTTTATTTTAGAAACAAATGGTATTATGATTGGATATGACAAGTTAATTGCAAAGAAACTAAGCGAATACAGCTTCGTGATTGCCAGAGTCTCTGTGAAGGGTTGTAGCGAGGAAGAGTTTTACATGATAACTGGTGCTGAAAAAAGCTTCTTTAATTTGCAGCTGCAAGCTGTGAAGAATCTTGTTGATAATGGTGTTAAAACAATTGTTGTGGTTATGCTTAGTTTTTGCAACAAGGAATCCTTTTCCCAGCTAATCGAAAAACTTACAGCTATAGACACTGCCATGGCTAGCAACATCGAATTAGAGTATGTGAAGCTTTATCCAAATGTTTTGAAAAGACTATGCAAGAAGGATTTAAAGCCTTGGATAGCCATAGACCCAATAAAAAAAGAGGTTGTGAAGCTAGATGAATTCAACAAACTATGCAGAAACAGAGCTTAGAACACTAATAAAAAAGGTTTTGGCTAGAAACCCAAATGGCTTAACATTTGATTATCTTAGAAATGAGCTTGAGGAAATAGAAATGATTTATGTTGATGGAACAAAACTAAGAAAAATAATTGCAGAAATGATAAGAGAAGGCACAATATGCAAAGAGCCATCGCCACAACTCAAAAAATTTGTATTAAAACTCTGCAAACAACTAAACAAGTAAAACAATAGCTAACTCTGAAATCAGATGGGTGTGTACACATCACTAATCAGACACTAGCGGTCTCATCACTTGTTTGCAGCTATGTTAACATTTTGATTAGTCTAGTCATTGCTGTTTAAATGGCTTAGCTGCTAAGCCTCTTCTCATTTTAGTTTAAAAATTAATAATTCAAAATATTAACCTTTTTGATATCACTAGTCATAGATTGTGGCTTCTCCATATGAGCTTCTCATAGATAGTAATGGTATTGTAAAAATTTGTTGAATGGGGGTATATCTGTCACAGTTTTTCAGCTTAGAATCACCAAAGATGCTACAGATAATTGTGTTGCGACGTACAATAGCATATCTACAATGTGAGCATTTAAATCTCATATATACTCACATATAGTGTTATGCTAATTTGGTTTATATATTTTTAAGCTAAAACAAAATTAAGTTAAAATATGTATAAAATCTATATTCACTTAGTGTTTAAACTGGTTAAATGAGGTTGTTAATGATGAGTTTAAAGCAGCTATGTTGTAAAATTGAAGGAGTTGTTGAGAGTCAAATTAAAATAGTCTGAGTTTGACATATAGTGTGTGGTGGGTGTTTTGTCTACAGCAATTGATCTTGCTATTGAGCCACCTATAATACTTAGACCCACGATGAGAATTGGAGAGGTTTTGCCTAAAATGAAAGAGCATAGAGTTGTTACAGCACCTGTTGTAGATGATAGAAATGTTTTGATTGGTGTTCTCAGCTATAGAAATATTCTTATGAGGGGTGTTGGAAGAGATACCAAGGTTCAAACCGTTATGGAACCCCCATTCTCTGTTAATGAGAATACAGAGTTCAATAGAGTTGTTGCTGCCTTTGTTTCTTGGAGAGCAAGGGAAATCCCTGTTACAAATACTCATAATGTTGTTACTGGTTTAATCTCCAGAAACAATCTGTTGGCTTACATGAATAAGAATGGTCTTTTCCCAGCATCTCCAGTTGATAGTGCTATGAGCAAGCCAGCTATAACCATTGAGGAAAGCGAGAGTATTGCAAGAGCTAGATGGTTAATGCTGAAAAGTGGAATTTCAAGACTTGTTGTTATTGATAAATCTGGTAGGATTTCTGGTGTGATAACATTGAGCGATATTGTTGAAAGGCTTTACACAATTAGATTGAGTAGAAGAAGGGGGTATGAGTGGATACAAAGCGAGGAATCATTTCTAGCAGCACCAGTTGCTGACTACATGACGAGTCCTCCAATAACAATTTCAACAGGGTCTAGCATAGACAAAGCTGTGAATATTCTTTTAGAAAACAGAATATCTGGAGCTCCTGTTGCCTCAGCTGATGATAAGCCTCTTGGGGTTTTCAGTGGCTTAGATGCATTGAAACTTTATTTGGATCAGCTAAAGGTTTTAACACCTGTAGAAGCTAAGATAGCAGATGTTGCAAAAGAAGATGTTACAAAACTACAGATAGAGAAACTTGTCAACAATTATCTCTCAAAATTTTCACGATACATAAACGTTATAGATTTTAAGATGTCGGTAAGGGAAGAAACAAAAACAGATAAGGAGGGTAGAAGAAGATACAATGTGAGAGTAAAGATGGTTACAAACATTGGTGCATTAACATCGCAATCAGTATGCTGGGATTTACCAACATGTGTGAGAGAGGCTCTGGAAATAATTGAGAGGAGATTGAGAAAGCAAATAGAAAAAGCAGAAACTATTAAGAGAAGAGAATCGAAGGAAACTGATTAGAGCATTTCTATCCTGAGTCTATGCGAAACATTTTTTGTCAACATTTTATAGATATCTGATAAGCATTGAGTTGCTGAGTCAGGGTTTCTCAAACTAATCTCAATTAGAAATGATACCTCTTCCTCGCGAATTTCCAATAACCTTAACTCATTAATTGCTACAACAAATCTTGATTTTGGCAATACCTCTTTAACAATATTCGATGTTTTATCAATGTCAATGCCATGGCCATGCACAATCAATTTAAACTTCAAGTTTTGAAGAGACTGTTTAATAATGACAGAGTTTAGAACATGTTTATATGGTACATAAACAATTTTGTTATCATGAGTCAGTATCTCCATGAAGTTGCCTTCCAACAGTGATACCCTACCCTCATAAGTAACGCCATTCACATTAATCTGTATGCTTTCCCCATCTCTCAAAATACCAGATGAAACAAGAACTAAATAGCTAAAGGTGTTCTCAATAAATGTTTTCAGCATGATAATTACAAGAGCGAAGGCAATAACTGCTATAGCTATTGAGAACCAGAGGGAGTATTGTATAATATTCGACAATGCAATTGGTATAGATATTAGGATAAGAAAAACTAAAACAATAATTTTTATTAGCTCCTCAATTCTTCTAGATATAACACCTCTTAATCTAAGTCCTCTAAGCACTCTTCCAACAGCAACATATATAGCAATAACTATGGCAATTGCAATTAGTATATAAAGTATGTCATTGAAAATATTTAAATCAATCGGTAGTGAAATAGAAAAAGCGGTGTTGCTACTCATTTTAATCACTGAAAAGCTTATGAGTCAAAGTTTTATCAATGAGTATTATCACGGTATCGCCAACTTCAATCAACGTGTCTTGCTTAAGTTCTTTAGTAGAGCCTTCTCTAATGGCTGCAACAACTTTTATACCATCATCTTCCAACTCTTTAACAGTTTTCGAAGCAATTCTAGAATTAGGTGTTACATTGTGTATCACAATATGTTTTTCACCAGCGTCTACAATATAAGCATTGAGCATTTTTTCAAGAATGGATTTGCTTACTTCTTTTGATTTATCAATAACTTCTGTTACAACACCGTGGTTTTTTAGGAATTTACCGATAAAGCTATTGCTAATAGCCATAACTATTTTAGGCACCTTAATTTCTTTTGCAAGCATAGAAACAAAAACATTTACCATATCATTTTCATGCCCAGCTATCACAACATCTGCTTTATCAATTCCAACCTCAAGATAAAGTTTTTCATCAAATAAATCACCAGTAAAAACAGGTATATCAAATTCTCTTGTTATTGCCTCAGCATCTTTCTGATTATCTGTAACCACAACAAAATCACTTTCCCTAAGCCCAATCTCCCTTCTTATAATGTGAACAAGTTCTATAACCTCCCTAGTGCTTCCAACAATAAAAATTTTCATGTGGCATTCCTCAAAAACATTTACTGAATTTATTTATGGGATTTTTATTTCTATTTGTTTTTATCTATAGCAGAGCCTTTCTTCTGTAGTAGTAACCCAGTAGCAGATATAGAGGCAAGAACTCTAGACGTCCTAAATACATCGCCATAATCAAAATTACCTTTGCTAGAATTGGAAGTGTTGGAGATGTTATGTTTACCGAGAGTCCAACACAGGAAAGAGCTGATGTGACTTCAAACATGGCATCTATATAGTCAAACTCCTTAATATTATTTATAACTAAGCACAGGTATAGAGATGTTGACAAAAGAATCTGAAACAAAATATATATGATGATATATGTGATTGTTGAAGCAACTATTTCGTCGTCTAATACCTCTTCACCAATTCTTTTAACAACCCTATACTCTCTTGGCAACACAGCTCTCTCTATATCCCACAAAATACTTTTCAATGCAATCACAGCTCTTCTAGTCTTTATACCACCAGCTGTTGAAAATGTTGCTCCCCCAATAGCCATGGAGATTATCAAAATAGCTTTGAGAATAGTGGGATAAGACTTTATATCACCAACTTGAAAACCTGTTGTTGTATAACCCGATATAACATGGTATATCAGAACAGCAATGTCATTGCCTATGTTTAAAACTATGGAAGCAATAACTGTTGTTACTATAAGTGCTAAAAGAATTGCAAAGAAACCTCTAACCTCTGAAGATTTTGCAAAACCTTTTAAATTACCTGTTGAAAGCATTTTCAAATCTCTAAAGTTTAGTGCACCTATGATCATAACTATTGATGTGGTTACTAAAATCATTGAATTTCTTCGAAAGTACCAATAACCAATGTTTTCTGTTTTTGTTGACATTCCACCAGTTGCAATAGCTGTCATAGAATGTGTTAATGCATCAATAAAGCTCATTCCACTTACAACAAGCAAAAAAGATCCTAGGAGGGTATAGGCTAGATACATTGTGAATAAGCCTACTACAGATCTTCTAATTGTTGATGCAAATTTAGGTCCTCTCTCAATTGAATATACCTTAAGAAGTGATGCATGAAGAAAGGGAAGAACAATTCCTGCTACAACAACTGTTCCAAGTTCGCCAAGCCACTGTGTAATTGCTCTCCAAGTCAAAACAACATATGGTATGGATTCTAAATTAGCAATTACTGTAAGTCCTGTTCCACTAAATCCGCTAATAGATTCAAAGAATGAGTCTAGGGAATTCATACCTATTGCAATATTATATATTACTGAAGAGGAGAAGGGTACAGTAAGCCACACAAAAGCTGTTACAATCATCGCATCTATAGGACTTTCTATAATATATTCTCTTAGTGCATATGTTAGTACAGACCATAGCATGGCAAGAACTATTGTAGCTTTCAAATAGTTTATTGTAGTGGCATAGCCTTTTACATCCCCTGCAACCACATAATATATTAGAAATGCCAGTCCATTGATAAGAGCTACAACCATTAGAGCTAAATTAATTTGGGAAACAGTTGATACAATAGCAAAAAATCTTCTCATTCAGTATCACTAAAAAGAAGTTATGACCTCTACTCTTTTATGGGAATAAACTTAATTCCGTATACTATAAGCCCTTCGCTAGACTCTTCCCAAATTCTTCTTAATACAGCCTCAACCTCCATACCAATGTACACCTCATCTGGTTTCGCATCTGTTATTGGTGCTAAAACCTTTACACCATTTTCAAGCTCCACCAAAGCTACTATGATTGGTGCTAAATGCCTATAGCCTTCTGGAACAGTATGCTCTATTGCATAACTTACTATTTTTCCTCGCTTTGGAAGCTCAACTTTTTCAACATCTAACGATCCACAGTATGGGCATGCAGGCTTTGGTGGATAGAATACTTTGTTGCATTTTTTGCATTTAGAGCCTTCCAATCTGTATCTAGCTCCTCTTTCTCTCCACACTCTAGCAGGAGACATTCTCACCATAAATCACCTCTTCAAAATAATTACAGATGTTAAAGTAGCTACACCACCAGTGTTCATTGCTAGTCCATATTCTGCCTTACCCACTTTAACACCTGGAAAATCACCTCTAAGCTGCATAACTATTTCAGCTACTTGATACACACCAGTTGCCCCCACTGGATGCCCCCTGGCCTTAAGACCACCACTCAAGTTAATAGATGGTTTATCCCCAGAGGCAAACCTACCATCCTTTATAAACCTCCACGACTCTCCCAATTTAGCAAATCCAAGACCCTCAATAGATAGAAGAGCTGTTATCGTGAATGCATCATGTATTTCAGCAACATCTATATGCATTGGCTCAACACCAGCCATTTTATATGCTTTTTCAGCAGCTATTCTCACACTCATGGGATTTAAAAGATCTTCTCTAGATGTTAAATCAAGACCATCACTACCCATTCCAACACCAACTATCTGAATAGGTGTGTCAGAAACTTTTCTAGCAACATCCTCTGAAACAAGTAAAACTGCTGCTGCCCCATCACCAATTGGTGAAGAATCCATTAGTCTTATAGGATCTGCTATAACAGCTGATTTCAAAACATCTTCAACAGTTATTCTATTTCTTAGCTGAGCATATGGGTTTTGAGAACCATATTCATGCATTCTAACAGGCCATAAAGCAAGATCCTCTCTTCTCGCCTCATATCTGTGCATGTAAAGCCTCATTACAAGAGCATTCAAAGCAGCAAAACTCACACCATATATAGCCTCATGCTCAAAATCAGCAGCCTGTGCTAATGCAGATGTTGTTGTTGCTGTTGGATAGTCAGACATTTTCTCAACACCAACAACAAGAACCTGGTCATAGAGACCAGAAGCAATAAGAGCATAGCCAGCTGCTACTGCATGTCCACCGCTTCCACATGCTGCTTCGACTTTGAATCCTCCCCTCCCTCTAAGTCCAGCAGCATCAGCAACTAGAGCAGCTAAAGAGTCCTGTTGATAAAGAGAACTGCTCATCATATTGCCAACAACAATAGCTTCTGGAGAAAACATCTTAACATCATCAACAAGGTTTTTAACAGCTATATGCACAAGCTCTTGAAACCCCTTGTCATAATGTCTATCGATTTTTGTCATTCCAACTCCAGCTGCGTATACCCTTCTCAAAATACATCACATTGGTAAAAATCCTGTACAAGGGTTATATAAAGCATATTTTTCTGCAAAGCAAATCAAATACTTGATGTCTTAAGTCATGCCCACTGAACTGTGATGAATATCGGGGTATAGGAACAAAACTATGTATATAGGTGTTATCAATGTTTGAAAGACGCTACTGGAGTTTGCTAAGACCTGACGCAGTTGAGGCTTTGCATAACCAGGTATTTAGAAATGTTCTTAGCTGGTACTACTCCATTCTAATTGATGACTATCCAGCAAAGTTTCACATAGCAAAGGTTGTTGAGGTTCCAACAGATGTTCATATTGATGAATGTGATGAAGATTGCTTATGGGGTGTTCACAGAGATCTTGAAAAAGTTTTTACGTCTTTGTGGAGAGAGGTTAGAGCAGAAGATATAAGGTTTAATGAGTTTAGAAAAAGGTATAGAGAAGCTAGCAAGAGTTTCTTAGATGTGAAAATAGCTATTGCTAGGAATATGCTTAGAGGCTGTAGATTTTGTGAGTGGCGATGTGGTATTGATAGATATTCTGAAGGAAGAGGTGTTTGTAGATTAAACACAAAATCCTTTGTACATAGCTGGTTTCTGCACATAGGTGAGGAAGCTCCTCTTGTTCCAAGTGGCACAATATTCTATGGCAGTTGCAATTTCAGATGTGTTTTTTGCCAGAACTGGGACATTTCACAGGAAAGACCATTTAATGGTGTTGAGGTTAACGCATATCAATTGGCTTTGATTCAAAAAGAGCTTAGAGAGAATGGTGCAAGAAACATAAATCATGTTGGTGGTGAACCAACACCAAATCTTCACATAATATTGGAAAGTTTGAAGTACTTGGATGTGAATATTGCTCAGCTGTGGAACAGCAATTTCTATATGAGTCTTGAGGCAATGGATTTACTAAAACATGTTATAGATATATGGCTTCCAGACTTCAAGTACGGGAATAACGATTGTGCACTTAGACTATCTAAAGTGCCAAGATATGTTGATGTTGTTGGAAGAAATCATAAAATAGCAATTGAATGGGGGGACATGATAATAAGACATCTTGTATTGCCAAACCACATTGATTGCTGCTCTAAAAAAGTTTTGAAGTGGATTGCTGACAACCTTCCACTAAACAGGGTACTGGTTAACATAATGGATCAGTATAGACCAGAGTACAAAGCATATGAATACAAAGATATTTCTAGAAGACCACTGCTAAACGAGTTAGAGGAGGTTTATAGCTATGCAGATAAGCTAGGCATTCTATGGAGAGACATATCGAGATAAACAAACAGATAAACAGACTTAGCAACTACACTCAAAACACGTTAATCCTAAAAGATTATTCCTAGACAAGTCTAAATCGCTAAGAATAATGGATCTACTTGTCATAAGAAATGATGGGTAAAAATAGGAGGTGCGTTACAAATATCAATTTACGTGATTTTAACCTTTGATAGCCACCATCAATCCCCGTATCTCCCCGCTATCCCTTATAGTGTCATAGTCTAGTTCATAGTAGCCCTTCATAATGTAGACCGGTACTAAGTAACCATCGTAGGTCATATAATATCGTAGTGTTAAATCTGTTATACGTAGTTTTGTGAATGCTAACCAGCTTATATACCAATTGGTCATAGGCTCCCCTCTAGCTATCTTCCTCTTTAACTCCATCATCAGCTCGTTTACTGGTTTAACCCTGTACTCTCCTACAGTATACACACCAGCTAAGATTGTACCCTCCACTCCAATAATGTCACCTTTTGAGTTCATCAGAACGACAAGTCCAAGGTTATCAACAGTAATATCATCTAGTTTAGCGTTGATTACTACAGCTTTTACTAAGATAGTTCTATTGGCAACTAGGTAACTCCCAACTCTAACCTCATACTCTGAGAAGTATAGTAATCCTCGTTCCTTGAGAAAATCTATAGCTTTCTTAATAAGAATATCATCAGATGGAAATGAACTAACATCACTAGAGGGAGTTTCTCTTAACTTAAATCTTAGAAAACCATTCTCCACAGAGTACTCAAACACATGTGTAGCATTATGGAATATGTACTGCTTAGTTCTCTCATTATAGTAGAGCTTAACAGTGTTGATACCCAGTTTCAAAGCTAAATTAAATACGTCTTGTGAGCTATTATATAGCCTTACTCTAAACACCCTTAGGTACTGTGGTATTACCATACTAGTGCTTAAGTTAGCATCTATATCAAATTCAAATGGATTCCTTTTATGAACAACTAACACACTCCCATTACTTAACTTAAATTGAACCATTGGAAGGAGTATACTAGCTCTATCCTCACTATAAATATTAAACCTGCTAGTCATACTAGTATCATGAACACCCTCATCAACCATGGTACGCTTATTCACAAACATGTTCATAACCACGTGTGATATTAAGATGATGCCAACTAACACTATAATTACTAGAGTGATTGTTTTAGTGAATTTCAAGGTTCCCATAGCTTCCCCAATACTATGGTATGTAAGCTGTATAATTAGCTTTACACTGTCTACATCGGTATACCTATCAAAGTAGTCTATAAAGTCATTGTCTGCTACATATGCGTTTTCAGCAAGTATCCTAGCTACATTATTTCTGTGTATATCCTAAGACCATGTGAATACCTGTTAGTGTGTAAAGCCACGCTGAGACACCAATGGTATCACTAGTATCATCCTTCAATATGCTATATTATATGATAAAAGTCCATATGGCATATCCATAGCCATCAGGACTTTTATATCCAAGTCTAACATCATAGGGGTTAGCACATCCCTTTGCTCCAAATCCCAATACTGTGTCATATTTACCGTTTTGATATATAAGATAACTATGTCCTAACAACAGAGGGATCTCTGTATAATCAGCATAAATGTTATCTTGACCACCTGAACTTTCCTCAACCCACATATAAGGTCCCACTTGGGATAATCATTGAGGAATGCTTTAACCCAATAGGGGTGGGAATCTATTATCTTCACAAAGAGCTTTACTGCATTAAACCAAACATCGTTTACATCATCGTCAAATGTGTTAGCCCCACCAACATCATATGCAAATGTTGTCAAAACTGAAGTTGGTAATGCTAAATGGCATACTATCAACATGTCGAGAAACAGTATGGCGCATAATAAGAGGTGGCGAGAATGTCTTGCCACCTTTTATTATGCTTCTTAACATCAAGAATGGAATTCAATAAGTAAGAGATGTTATGGTTTGGTTCTTATGGTGCCTATCTTATCAAGCGAGGATTGTATTCATTACAATCAGGGTTCTCTAATAATCTAGAGTTTCGTATTCCTAATAACATGTAGACTGTGGTCATTATGTTAACCTAACTGTGGTATTGCTACTTCAAGCTTCTCTTTTTAATTCTTGGCTAGCATTTTAGTTAAGATTAAGCTGTTAATGTCGATATTGTCACGGTGTTGAGGTTAATGCATATCAATTGGCTTTGATTCAAAAAGAGCTTGGCATTCTATGGAGAGATATATCGAGATGAATCATTGTGAAAAATTTGTGCTTCTGCTTATTAATAGTTATTGCTTTGATGAAAAGTTTAGAATACGGTGAGTGGTCATAGCTATGGAGTTTAGCGACATAGTGAAGCACTACTCTAGTGCTGTTGTCAAGGAGACTATTTTTGAGTATTGCAAAAGCAGGTGGGTTGCTCTGGAGGGGGTGGCTGAGAATAGCAAAGTTTTTATTCGTTACCTAGGTGAAAAGCCTTTAAAGCTTGAATCCCCCAACTCGATAATAGATCTGCTTACAAGATATAGGCATTTGAAGCCTAGAACAGTCTATGCAACTCTAAATGTCTATGGCAAGCTCAGCACTGTTGAAGATGTGAATAACGCTCTCAACATTGTTTCTGCAACACCTTTTTGGGATATAGATGTTGAGGGTTTGGAGAACTGGAGACTTGCTATAGAGGTTGCAAAAACAATTATAGATTTTATGGAGACCAGGTATGGAGTGATAAAGTCTCTTTATGTTGTGTGGAGTGGTGAGGGTGCCCATGTGAGACTACATGAAAAAGCTATTCCTCCAGAACTCTACGAAACATATAGTCCAATCGATGTTGCTTATGCCATTGTTGAGCATGTTCTAAGCAATGTGAAAAGTAAATTAGCTGAGGTTTTTCAAAGGTTTGGGAATAAAGTCAAGGTTGAAAATATTGTGGATCCCAAAAGAGTTTTTACAACACCTCTAGCTATTCACAGAAAACATGATTTAGTAGCTGTTGTTATTGATCCTAAGCACATCGACTCTTTCGATATTAGCTGGGCAAGCATCAAAAACTTTAAAACTGATGACTCATGGAAATACTTCAGCCCTGGAGAAGCAGAAAACCTTGTTAAAGACGCCATAAAAATTCTATCCGAGAAGAAACACAGGTTTAGAACATCTGTTGGTGTTAAGCAAGTTACTCGTATTGAGGGGGAAATAGAAAGATTTAATGTTATGGCAATACTTCAAGCTGCTCGATACTATCTACTAACGGGAGATCTTGACAAGGCGAAGAGCTTTGGCTTAAACAGAGCAATATTCTATGCTTATCTAAAGTACTATGGAAGATTCAAAGCATATTCCAGAAGAGGGGAAGCAGGTTCAGCACACATAACCGATTCAGAGACTAAGGAAGGTGTAGTCAGAGGCTCAAAGGCGTCAATACCTGTTGAAGATGGTGTTGAGGTTTCAAATGATGGGTTTTTCATAATAGGTGATAAGATGCAAACACCAGAGGATTTTGATAGGAATGTTGTTAGAAAAGTTGAGGTTATTATGCCATTTGATGTTGTTTGGGAAGCTGCGCTAAAATATGTTGCCAGGTTTCCTAGGCACATTCTTGTTGATCCTCAGAAATTCTATAAGCATGTGTATGAGCCTGTTAGAGATGGTTTCATTAAAAAGGTTGTGAAGGAACTTATACAGCCTCCCGATAATCAGTATGTGAAAAGAGAGAGTAGAAAACCTGTTGATGTTGAGCCTATAATAAAGAATGCTTCTTTGGTTAAGTGGGCTAGGAAACCCTCGTCTCCAGTATCTCAACATGAGCAGAGTAGCCATGGAGAGAATCGAGAATAAGCTTCAAAGCATTTTCTGCAGCCTTGAAAGCGTTCTCAGCTTTTTCATCAGATGCCATTACATATAGCTCTATAACTGATTTGCCTTCTTCTTCACCCTTTGGATGTGACTTAACATATATTCTTGCAAATTTCTTAACAGCTTTCTCTATGTGTGGTGCTAGAGAAGATTCTGGAACACCAACAATTTTAACAGTTATTTCAGCAATGTGTATTTTAGGCCCTATTTCCCTAAGTCTTGGCTCTACCCAGCTTTCCCACATAGCCTCCATCTCACTTGGAACACCAGGTAATGAAATAATTACTGTGTTTTCAAATTCTATCCAACTTCCAGGAGCAGTTCCAACAGGATTTGGAATTGGTGTTGCGCCCTCGGGGAGATAAGCCATTTTAACTCTTTCAGGAGTTAATGGCACACCCCTTCTATCATACTTCTCCTTAACCATTCTAAACGCATCATCATTTAAAACAAGCCTTTTATTCAAAGCCTTTGCAACAGCCTCCAAGGTTCTATCATCATATGTAGGCCCAAGACCACCAGTTGTAACTATAACCCTAGGCTTCTCAGCTAAAATAACGTGGCTCAAATACCTTGAAACCAAATCAACATCATCAACAAGAGTTATAAAGCCAAGCACATTGAAACCCAGCAACGTAAGTCTTCTACCGATATAAGCAGCATTAGTGTTTATAACCCTTCCCTGCACAAGCTCTGTGCCTATTGTGAATATCCATGCATTGTTATTCAAAATTTAATCACCATAGAGTTACACAATTTCTTTGGTTATAAAGATATTGGTTTTAACTATTGCTGCAGAGAACATGAAAAACTCAATGCACTTAAGACAGGTATTCTAATTACCAAACCTTAATATTCGAAATGCAAAGTTAAAATGTTTGTCTAAAGCAACTTTATAACTCAAGTCAAATAACCTATTGAGAAGAGGTTGATTAGACATTGAAAATGCATTCACAGTGTATAGTATGTCAAATTAGTATTAGATATCGAGATTTGGAAAAGAGTAGAAATCTTGGAGAATACGAGAAAATGAAGATAATGAGCGATGTACTTGCAATAGCAAAAGATTTTATGGAAAATTGTTTAAAGAATGGCGAAAATATCTGTGTTCCAACAATGCTAGCAACCAAGCTTTTTAGATATATGAAAAAAGCGTTGAATAATCCCGATCCATATATTGAGGAAAAGACTTTGCTTAATAAAGAGGCTTTGAAACTCTATGAAAATGTTAAAGCCTTTGTGCTTAGTGGAAGTAGTGTTGAGGAGAGACTGGTAAAAGCCATAAGATTTTCAATTATTGGCAATCTTCTCGATATTGGCGTTCTAAACTATACCCCTCCAACAGTTGAAGAAATTATTGAAAAAGCTTTGAAAATGGATATTTATGGAGATCTTGAAAAAGCTGCAAAGATTTTGCTTAATTCAAAGAAAGTTGTTGTTGTTTTGGACAATGCTGGTGAAGCTGTTTTTGATAGACTTCTAGCCGATGTTTTGAGAGCAAATGGCTCTAAGGTTTCCGCCATTGTTAAAGGAGGCTCTTTCCAAAATGATATGACAATACATGATGCAGCGTTGGCAGAGCTTGATAAAAGCTTTGATGAGGTAATAGATAGTGGAACTGATGCTTCAAGCATTTTCTTGGATGAGCTAAGTGAAAAAGCTAGAAAAGCAATAGATGAGGCAGAATCAATTGTTTTTAAGGGTATGGCAAACTATGAGTATGTTACAGAAATTGAGAATGTAATTAAAAAACCAATTATATATTTGCTTGTGGCAAAATGCTTACCAGTCTCAATAGCTTCTGGTATCCCACTGGGAAAAGCAGGTGTTGTTATTCATAATATAGCATAGCTTTTGCAAGTGCTTCATGTAGAAACTAATGCTATTTAACATGTTGAAAATAATTGGCCTTAAATCATTGAACTAAGATTATCAATTTTGCTTATACACTGTTTGTGCAATAGCTTTATAAAACTCTAGCTAAAATTCTGTTTAGATGCTTAAACTGTTTCAATGGTGCTAAACACTAATGTCATATGAATATACGTGGATTGGAAGAGGTAGGTCAAGGCCAATAGCAACAATAGCTATAGTCGCAATAAATGTTGCAGTTTATCTCTACACATCATATCAAAGTTTCTTTTCTCAAACATCTCAAGACTGGATTGATGCTTTGTCATTCATACCAATTCTTCTTCAAGTACCTTCTCAATGGTATAGAATAATAACAAGCATGTTTACGCATGCAGATATTTTTCACATATTCTTTAATATGTGGTTTCTATACTTTTTCGGTTCTGAAGTTGAGAAAAGAATAGGAAGCCTAAAATTCTTAGTACTATACTTTATCTCAGGTCTCATGGCAATAGTATTTCATGTTGCATTCACATCAATTGGTGGTAGCATAAATCTTGTTATACCAGCTCTCGGAGCTTCTGGTGCTATAAGTGGTGTTCTTGGTGCTTACGTTATGCTCTACCCAAGGAGAAAGCTAGCTGGATGCTACCTAATACTCATAATACCGTTGTGTCTTACAATGACAGCTTCCTGGTTTCTCCTACTATGGTTTGCAACCCAGGTGATTTATGGTTATTTAAAGTTTGGCGGCGTAGCGTTTTTTGCTCATGTTGGTGGCTTTGTCAATGGAATAGCACTTATATATCCACTAGCTAAGAAAGCTGAAGCAAAAACTGATTTACTCCCAGGCTACTTCTTCATGGAGTGGCGCCAAAGAGTTGGACTTGGAAAAGCATTGAAAACAACCTTAGTAATATTATTATTGGCTGTTGTTGGTGGAGCAATATATTCAACACTTATAGCTCCATCGATGAGCGGTGTTTATGTATATTCCATAAAAGTTGTTGATAGTAGTGGAAAAACATTTGAAGACCAAGCATATTTTTCACCACCAAGCAACTCTGTGCCTCCATCTCTTGATGCTCCTAGAATTGTTTTCAACAGGTTTTTGTGGTCTGGGCTATTAACAGGGTATCTTCAACCAAGTAACGAGGTTGTAGAGCTAAGGTATACAAGTAGAATTAGAGATCCCAATTATGGTTTGAGAATAAGGCTTTCTATAGATGGGTTGGCAATGTATGATTCTAATCACATTCTCAAAAGCTTTAATGGCACTGTTCAAACAGATGTTATAAAAGTGGGGTACTATTGGCTATGGCCAGTTGCAAGTGTTGGTGAATACGAATCCTTCTCTGTTAAAATGGTTGGAGAAGATGTTGCTGGAGATGCTGGTCCAACAATAGTTTTTCCATGTGCTGTAATCTCAACAATAACATCTATTGCAGCACTCTACATATCTTTGTATAAGGATCGTGAAATTGCTGAGGAGGAGCTATGGGTTATAGCACCATTCCGGATATAGGTGAAGTTATTGAATGAACATGAGCATTTTGTAGTTGAAAACTTCTCCATATGCTTTATAGTAACAAGTGAAAGTGTTTTAGGAGGTTTGAAAAGCGATGAGATAAGGCCATTGGCAGAAAGACTTCATGAGTTATGCCCCAAGGTCTTAGTCAAAAATTATCTGGTTATTGGCAACGACATTGGGGCTATTAGAGAAACTGTGTTGAACTATAGCAAAATTTGTGATGTTATTGTTGTTTCTGGTGGAACAGGGATAAGCAGAAGAGATGTTAGCATAGAAGCTGTTGAACCATTATCAAATAAGAAAATATTGGGTTTTGGAGAGCTTTTCAGAGCTTTAAGCTACAAGCAAATTGGTGTTAGAGCTTATATATCAAGAGCATCTGCATATGTTGTTAACAACTCTCTTGTGTTTGTTGTTCCAGGAAACCCTGATGCTGTGAAGCTTGCTCTGGAAATAATATGTGAAGTAGCTCCTCATGCTATTTACGAAGCTAGAAGAACATAGCTGGTAAAGGGCTTGTAAATTGAGTAGTACTAAAAATGGTGATAACAATTATTTGTTAGAGTATTTGAGAAGCGCTGCTGGAAACACGTTTATTCTATTTTTGGGTGATTTTCTATATAACCTGGTTTTAGCTATAGGCTCAATATTTATTGCAAGAATTCTTGGTAGTGAAGGATATGGTGCTTTTTCCTTGGCCTTGGTGCCTCCACTAACCCTAGTATCTCTACTGTCTCTAGGTATAGACACGGCCGCAACAAGATATATTCAAAAATTTCTTGCTGAAGAAAATAAAAGCAAAGCTATTTATGTTGTTAGATCATCTCTTTTGATGAGATCAATAATAAACATTGTTGGGGCTGTAGCATGCTTTGTGTTTTCATCTCAACTTGCGCAAATTCTTGTTAATAGAGCTGAGCTTGGAGAATATGTTAGGGTTGCATCTGCTATTGTTTTTCTCCAGGGGGTTTACAGCCTAGTTTTATCCATATTCATTGGAGTTAATATGGCAGTTGGAGTTTCTATAGCAAAGATTACATACAGTGTTTCAAAGACTTTAGTATCGATAGTTATGCTAATGGTTTTTAACATGGGTGTCTTAGGAGCGTTAATTGGCAATATAATTGGCTATGTGATAGCCTTGGTTATTGCATTAATTTTCTTAGCTGTTTTGTTGCGCAGGTTTCATAAATACTCTAGTAACGCTGATGGCATGAAAAATGTTTTGTGGGAGCTTCTCTCCTATGGAATACCTCTCTACGCATCATCAATAGTGTCAATAGCTGTTTCAATATACCAAAACCTCTTAATAGCCTATGCCCTACCCCTATCTGATATTGGTGGGTATAGAGCAATATCAAATTTCAATGTGCTTATAACAGTAGTTGCCTCACCTATTTCAGCATCTCTTCTTCCACTTTTCACACATGTTTTCACAAAGTTTCAAGACATGGAGAACATGCTTAAATTATCAAATAAGTACACATCATTTGTGCTTGTACCTGTTACAATGATTGCTATGATATTTTCTAGAGAACTCATATACATATTCTATGGTTCTCAATACCTGTTTGCCTACCACTATCTACCTCTTCTACTAGCACCAAATCTTCTAGTTGGTTTAGGTAGTTTAACAATACCTGTTTTACTAAATGCTGTTGGAGATACAAAAGCAAATATGAAAGCATCTATAGTATCATCAATAGCTCTTGTTGCAACATCATGTTTATTAACCATGGTTTTGAAACTTGGTTTGTGGGGATATTTAACATCTCTTTTAATATCATCAGCTGTGGGAATGCTTCTGGTATTGGCTTATGCAAGGAGGTATGTTAGAAACCCTATTGATATTAATCAAAGCATTAAAATTTATTTAGCGTCAACTATGGCGGCAGCTGCTACAATCCCCATATTCCATATTTCTGTGCCAAGATTTGTAAGTGCTTTTAGAATTGCTGCAGGTTTCACACTTTTTGTACTTATCTATGTTGCTGCATCAGTATATTTCAACATTATTAGAGAAGATGATGTGGAGTTTATTGTAAAGGCATTCAATAGATTTCCCATAGTAAATATTGTAATTAATTTGCTTGCTAAGTACGCACTAACACTAATTAACTTGATGGGCTCTGACAAGAAAACTCGATAGCTAGGAGATCTTGGAATGAGAGAAAATTTTAAATTTAAATATTGTAAAGTTATTATTTGAGGCGTTGATGCTTGAGAGATGTTGATAAATACGCTAAATTGATTGTTGATTACTGTGTATCTGTAAGAAAACTTGATGAGGTTGCTATATACAGTTCCTTAGAGGCTATGCCACTAGTTAGAGAAATTTGGAGAGAGGTTGTTATTAGAGGTGCTTATCCAAGGCTTGTAATCAACGATGATTATTTAACAGAGATTTTCTATAGGTATGCACCTAGGGAATTGCTTGACTATGTCTCGCCAGTAGATAGGGTTATAGCCGAGAAGATCACTGTAAGAATATCTATTCTATCTCCACAACACTCAAAACCTCTTATTGGTGTAGATCCGGAGAAGGTCAAGCTTAGATACCAGGCTGTGAGAGAGCTTAGAGAAATTTTTATAAAGAGAGATGCCTCAGGAGATCTAAGATGGGTTGTGGCACCATATCCAACATATGCAATGGCTCAGGAAGCTGGCATGTCACCAATGGATTTTGAGGAGTTTGTTTACAGAGCTGTGAAGCTCTATGAGAGTAATCCTGTTGAGGCTTGGATTAGGCAAAGCAAGTGGCAAGAGAAAATAGCTAACATGTTGTCAAAAGTTGATGAGCTTAGAATAGTATCTGAAAACACTGATCTTCTTTTAAAGGTTGGTGGTAGAATATGGATTAATGATGATGGAAAGAATAATATGCCTGGTGGAGAGGTTTTCTCAGCTCCTCATGAGGATAGTGTTGAGGGTTTTATAGCATTTGAGTATCCAGCTATATACAGTGGTGTTGAGGTTGAGGGGGTGAGGCTTGTTTTTAAGAAAGGCGAAGTTGTAGAGGCTTATGCTACAAAGGGTTTAGAGTTTTTGAAGAAAATGCTTGAAATTGATGAGGGTGCTAAAAGAGTTGGTGAAATAGCTTTTGGGCTAAACTATGATATTACAAGATTTACCAAGGAGATTTTGTTTGATGAGAAAATTGGTGGAACAATTCACATGGCCCTGGGCTCAGCATATCTTAAGACTGGTGGAAAGAACATGTCATCTCTTCACTGGGACATGGTTAAAGACATGAGAAAGGGGAAGGTGTATGCAGACAAGGATCTGATATACGAAAACGGCAGATTCATAAAGGATTTCGTGTAGTTCAAAATGATTGTTGTAGAAATAAGAGAAGAAAACATAAGTGTTAGGAGGTGGAGTATAGAGGATATTGCAGAAGCTGTTTACACACTTGTTCAGCTTATTCCAATAGGCTGTGTAACAACATATAAAGAAATTGCAAAGGTTTTGGGGATTAGCCCAAGGCTTGTTGCGAAAATATTGAGCAAAAACAAAAAGCTTATTGCAATACCTTGTCACAGAGTTGTAAAATCTAATGGAGAACTAGGTGGCTACACATTAAATGGAAAAAATGTGCCAAAGTTTAAAGAAAATCTTCTGAAACTTGAAGGCTATACCACATGTAAATACAAATTATCTAGACTTTTAAATATAGAGTAGTTTCAGATCTACATAAAGAAAGCGTTTCCCCACTCACGGTACTTATAATTGGTTTCAATCACTTTTAACTCCGTGGGTGGGGTTGGCCCTAGGCTTGGGCTCACCAGCTTCACCCAAGCCTCATGGGACTCTGTCAAGCCCAACGCCACAAGGCTCCCATCTGCAACTCTCACTCTCTCACCCCCTCTCACCGCTAAATCGAAAACAGCCTTGCTTCAAGGTCTTTCAATTCCATTTAATGGATTCCGATCTTTATTCCCTTGAATGAAATTTTCCGTTGTCGGATTCGAAACTGCTCAATATATTTTGTGTTGAATGGAGTGCAAAAGCTTTTAAGCTGGATAGTGCAAGGTTATGGCGATGATCATTATTCATCGATGATCTGATTAGATAATCAGTGCAGTGAAGCTATTGCAATGTTGCTTATAAGCTTTGATTTGAAAGAATAGAGAAAATTATATCCATAGAGAAATTTTATGGTTTGACAAAAGCTTTTAAAGAGTTTATATATCATTGCAATGCCTGCATTGTACTGATGAATTCATCGCACCATCGATGATTTATGATCATAGCCATTGCCTTGGCTTAACAAGCTAAAAAGCTTTTGCACTCCATTCAACATAATTAATAGTGAATAGTTTTGAATCCAATGATGGAAAATCTCAAATGAGAGAACCAGGATCGGAATCCATTAAATGGAATTGAAAGAAGGCTTAGAGCTATAAATCAATTTCTGTTTTTTATCTACTTAAAATCAGAGGTGGCTACAGCTTTGCAATTATTATGTCCTTTGTGTGGCTCTGAATATCCATTTGAAATCAGTGTGAGGCTATGTCCTAAATGTGGTTCCTCACTGTTTGTTGTCTACGATATTTCTTTGAATGAGTATAAGAGGATTTTGATGGAGGCTAGAAGCAGGTGGTACTTGGGTATTTGGAGTTTCCATGGCGTTTTACCGGCTAGGTCCATTGGTAAAACACTTGGCGAGGGGTGGACACCAACAATTAGATTAGAGCATTTTAGCAAAGCTAATGGAGTTGAGGTTTTTGTGAAAAACGAGTCTAGAAATCCCAGTGGAACATTTATTGATAGAGGAACTGCTGTAGATAGCTACTTAGCATACTCTACTGGTTCCAAAAATGTTGTTTCAGCTTCTACAGGTGATTATGCAATTTCATTATCTATGTATGCTAAAGTCTATGGGCTTAGCGTAACTCACTACATTCCAAATTTTATTGAGCAGTGGAAAAAGTATATGCTTATGCTTTTAGGTGATGAAATCATTAGTGTTGATGACTATGATAAAGCGATTAAAAAAGCTTTGAGAATGTCAAATAAAAATGGTTTGTATCTATCCATTCCACTATCACCCATTGTTATAGATGGTTATAGAACACTGGTTTTTGAGTTAATAGATGTTTTAAGCAATGTTGATTGGATAGCAACACCTGTTGGTGATGGCTTATTGGCAACATCAATATTAAAAGGGCTGAAGGAGGTTGAGCATGTCTTAGGTATTGAAACACCAAATATACTAGCTGTTAAACTGAGTGAGGAAAGAGATGCTATGCAAGAATCTTCGAAATTGTTTCTAACAGAGCTTAGAGGAGGAGTTGTGAAGAGTTTGTTAAGCAAAATAATGAGTGGTAAAGGTGTTTTTATAGATGTTGACAAGGAAGCAATATATCTAACTGCGAATGAGATTGCGAATACAGATGGTGTTGTTGTTGATCCCGTTGGTGCTACAAGTCTAGCTGGTATTAAGATTGCTAAGGATCTTGGAGTAATTGGTAAAGGAGATAAGGTTTTAGCAATAGTTAGTGGAAGTCCATCCAAAGACACTTACATTTTGTACAAGATTCTGGAATATAGCAGTAATAGAAAACCTGGCAAAGTTCTTAGTGTGAAAGAAGATTCTATAAGCAGTATTCAAGAAGCTATTCTAAAAATTCTGTATGAAGAAAAGCAGTGTCACGCATATGGGATATGGAAAAAATTGAGAGTGCAAGGCTATAACATAACACTTCAAACAGTTCATGACCATATAAAAAAGTTGTTGAATAAGGGTTTTATAAGAGAGCTTGGATATGATGGAAGGAGGAGAATATATGCTGTTTCAGAACTTGGCAAAGAGTATTTGGAAAGTATGCATGACTGAAACACTAGAGTGTTTTACAGCTTACCTATGTAGTTAGATAAAGTATTGGTTGAGTGTTACATTTAAGAAAGTCTTATAATACCCTTAGTTGCACTTTTAAGGCAAAGAGTGTTATTCTGATGGTGGATAGGATAAGTAGATTGTTGATTGCTAATCGTGGTGAGATAGCGGTTAGAATAATTAAGACTTGTAGAAAATTGGGCATAAAAACCATTGCTATATACACAAATGTTGATAGCGATGCTATGCATGTTAAACTAGCTGATGAGGCATATTCGCTTGGTTCTAATCCATATGCTTATCTCGATATAGACAAGATTATTTCAATTGTTAAGAGAAGTAATGCTGATGCTGTTCACCCAGGCTATGGCTTTCTATCTGAAAATGCAAAATTTGCAAAAGCTGTTGAGGATTCAGGAGCTATTTGGATAGGGCCAAAGTGGAGTGTTATAGAGCTTTTAGAGTCTAAGTCTAGAACAAGAGAAATTGCGAATAGTGTTGGAGTTCCAATAGTTCCTGGCTCAATCAATCCTGTTTCTCTTGATGAGGCTAAGAAAATTGCTAAGCAAATTGGTTTTCCTGTTTTGATTAAAGCTGATAGAGGTGGTGGTGGAAGAGGGATTAGAATAGCTAATAATATGGAGGAGCTCGAAAAGCTATTCACATTAGCAACAAAAGAGGCTGAAACATCCTTTGGGCATGCTAGGCTGTACATAGAAAAATTTATTCCAAGAGTTAGACACATAGAGGTTCAAATACTTGCTGATGTACATGGAAATGTTGTTGCCTTAAGTGAAAGGGAGTGCAGTATTCAAAGAAGATATCAAAAAGTTATTGAGGAAGCACCATCACCTGTGATAACATATGATGATAGGAGAAGGTTATATGATTATGCAATAAGATTTATGAAAAGCGTTAAATATGTTAATGCAGGTACAGTAGAGTTTATCAGAGATGAAAAAGGCAATTTCTATTTGATAGAAGTTAACAAAAGGATACAGGTTGAACATCCAGTTACCGAGGTTATAACAGGTGTTGACATTGTTGAGCAGCAAATAAAAATTGCTGAGGGGAGAGAGCTGGAGATAAAGGAAAGCATATATGAGTTTTCTAAACACGCAATTGAGGCAAGAATATATGCAGAGGATCCTGAGAAAATGCTTCCATCACCAGGTAGAGTAACCTGGATACAGTTCCCAAATGAAGAGAACATTAGAATAGACCACGCACTTGCACCTGGGGTGGAGATACCGCCTTTCTACGACTCTATGATAGCTAAGGTGATTGCATGGGGAAGCACAAGAGAAGAAGCTAGGGCAAGACTTGTTAAAGCATTGTCTAATTTTGTTGTTGATGGTATAAAAACATCGATACCTCTACTCATAGATATTCTAAATACACAAGAGTTTGTTAGAGGAGAGTATGACACAATGTTTTTAAGTGAGTATCTTACAAGAAGAAAGAAGACGGGGTAGTAAATGTTTTGGAACAGAGATGTGCAATAATAAAACTTATTAATACTAGTTATCACAATAGTAATTGTTTGGTGTATCAGAGTTGAATAGAGATAAGCTCGTTGGTTTAGCACTTGTGGTGGGAGCAGCAATATTCGCAATACTAATAATATACCTGTTGTTTTTAGCACCACCACCAATGGATATACTAACCATGAAAATTATTATAGCACTTGCCGTTGTTGTGCTTGCTGGTATTGTTGGGTGGATAGGCTACACATTAGCAACAACACCACCTCCAAAGCCTATTGAGGAAATCGAGAAGGAGATTGAGGAAGAGCTTAAGAAACTAGAACAAGAACAAAAACAGGAGCAAAGTAAGTAGCTTTCTTCAATAGATCGAGACATCAAACTTATTATCTTTTTAAACTGCTAAACTAAAATGGGTTTTCTAATGAATGAAAAGATTGTTAGTATTTATGTTCTCGATGCTAGTTATGAGGTTATAGGCTCAGAGCCTCACATAGTTATATGGGGTGTTGATGATAATGGTAACAGAGTTCTATTGAGAGATAGAAGGTTTAGACCATACTTCTACGCCATTATTGATGATTCTCATACAAACAATATTGAGTTGATAAAGTCTTCTATTAAAAGACTTAGCAAACCCAAATCACCCATAACAAGTGTTGAACTAGTCGAAAAGAGGTTTATGGGTAAAGCTGTTAAAGCTCTTAGAATAGAAACTGTGATACCTGAGTTTGTAAGGGAGTATAGAGCTGATGTATCAAGAATTCCAGGAGTTAAAGCTGTTGTTGAAGCAGATATAAGATTTTCTTTGAGATACCTCATAGATAACGATATTTATCCTTGCACATGGCATAGATTTAAAGTTGTTGAAAAACCCAAGTCTTTTGAGTATAGAGTTGATAAAGAGTATGAGGTTTTGGATATTCTGAACAGGGATGAGGATAGGTTGATGCCTCCAAAACTTAGGGTAATGGCATTTGATATAGAGGTTTATAATCCTCGTGGCTCTCCTAGACCCGATAGAGATCCAATCATAATAATCTCTATTATGAATTCCGATAATGAAACTGTTTTGCTTCAAGCTCAGGGAAAAGATGATAGGCAATTGATTGTAAAGTTCATTGAGTATGTTAATAAGTATGATCCTGATATAATTGTTGGTTATAACTCAAATAATTTTGATTTTCCATACCTAGTTGAGAGAGCTAGGAAACTTGGTATAAAGCTTGATATTTCTAGAAGAAGAGGTGTTGAACCATCTAAAAGTGTTTATGGTCATGTATCGGTTCCTGGCAGATTGCATGTTGATTTGTATGACTATGCTGAGGAGATTACAGAAATAAAGGTTAAGTCACTTGACGAAGTTGCAGAATACTTTGGTGTTATGAAGAAGAGTGAGAGAACTAACGTGCCTTGGTATGAGATATACAGGTATTGGGATGATGAGAAGCTTAAGCCTCTTCTACTTAACTATTCCAGAGACGATGTTGTTTCAACTTATGGTATTGCAGAGAAGATACTTCCATTTGCAATGCAGCTTTCAAGCATAACAGGTCTTCCACTAGATCAGGTAGGATCTGCTAGTGTTGGTTTTAGACTTGAGTGGTTTTTGCTTAGAATTGCTAGAATGAGGGGGGAGCTAGCCCCAAATAGAGTTGAGAAAGAGTATGAGTCTTATAAAGGTGCAATAGTTCTTGAGCCGAAGAGAGGTGTTCATGAAAATGTTTGTGTACTAGACTTTTCAGCCATGTACCCAAGCATAATGATGAAATATAATGTGGGGCCAGATACACTTGTTTTCAATGAGTGTAGCGATTGTTATGAAGCACCTGAAACAGGCTACAAGTTCTCTAAGCAGCCAGAGGCGTTTTTCAAAACGGCTCTAACAATACTTGTAAATGCTAGGAAGAGTGTTAGAGATCTTATGAAGAATTTGCCTCAGGATTCTCCAGAGTATAGAATTCTTGATGCTAGGCAAAGAGCTTTGAAGATTCTTGCAAATGCATGCTATGGCTACATGGCCTGGACAGGGGCGAGGTGGTACTGCAAAGAATGTGCAGAAGCTGTAACAGATTTTGGTAGAGAAACTATTAGAAAGGCTATAGCAATTGCTAAAAACCTTGGGCTAGAGGTTATTTATGGAGATACAGACTCCATTTTCGTGAAATATGATAAGAGCATAGTTGAAAAGTTTGTTGATTTTGTTGAGAAGGAGCTTGGGCTAGAGATAAAGATTGATAAAGTATATCAGAGAGTGTTCTTTACAGAAGCTAAGAAGAGATACATTGGATTGACAGTTGATGGCAGAATAGATGTTGTTGGTTTTGAGGCTGTTCGTGGTGATTGGGCAGAGATAGCTAAAGAGCTTCAGGAGAGAGTTGCGGAGATGGTTCTCAAAACAATGGATCATAGAAAGGCCATAGAGTTTGTCAAAGAGGAAATAGAAAAGATTAGAAAGCTTTCATCCCAGGGCTCTATAGACATTCAAAAATTTGTTATATGGAAAACAATTACAAAGCCTATTAGCGAATACGAAGTTGAGGCACCTCATGTAACAGCAGCTAAATACATGATTAAAAGTGGGTATAGCATCGAGGTTGGGGATAAGATAGGCTATGTCATTGTTAAAGGAGCTGGCAAAATATCTGATAGGGCAAGACCATATATAATGGTTGATGCTAGGGATATTGATGTTGATTACTATGTTGAACATCAAATAGTTCCAGCAGTACTTAGAATACTTGAGTATTTTGGTGTTAGCGAAAAGCATTTGAAAAGTATTGGAAGAACAGGAAAATCACTATTTGACTACTCAAAAAAGTGAGGTTTATGAAGTTATGCTGAAAATGTCTTGGAATGTCACAACAAAAATGTTTTCAGGTTTTCTACTGATATTCCCTATTCTAACACCAAGAATTAGCTTAACACCCTTCTCAGATGCAACATCCAATAACCTTTGCGTTATAACACCATCGAATACTATAGCCTGAATCTTGCCAGGCTCTACTTGCTGAAGTTTTTCAACAAGATCTCTAACAGGAACTCTTTCAACAATGTTCCAACCAGCATCGAAAAGAATAGCCTCTAAAGTTCCAATAAGCTTCTTACCCTCCTCAACTATTTTAAGAGGCATTTCAAAACCCGCAACAGGCTTAACCTCAACAACAGGTGGTGTTACAACTTGTTTTGCTTCCACAACTTGAGTTGCTGCTGTTGCTGGTGTAGCTTGTGAAACTGTGGGGATTTGTTGACTGGGAATCTCCTGTGGTGGTTGAGGTTGTGGAGCTGCAGTTCCTGTTGCTTGGATTTGTTGCTTAGCCTCTGCCTCAATTCTTTTCTCCAAGCTTTCCAAGAATTGCTTAGCTGGAACAAGATTCTTAAGAGCTTTTGCAATCTCCTTTCCAGTTAACTCCTCAACCTCCTTTCCAGGTGGAGCTCTTGTAACAAAATCTATGTCAGCTACTTTAATAACCTCTCTTGCTATGAGCTCTCCAGCTCTGTCACCATCAACAAACAGTATAGCTGTTTTCTTTGAAGCAAGCTTCACAATAGTTTCTGGAACTTTAGATCCATGAGCACCCTCCAAAGCAATTACGTTTCTATATCCATATCTCAGCAAATTTAAAACATCTGCTCTACCCTCAACAATTATGATTGTGTCACTACTTTCAATATCTGGACCAGCTGGAAGCTTCTCAGGGCCATAGTAAATAATTTCCGCTATTCTAACAGCTTCACCTATTTTATTCAAAATTTCTTTAATATCAGGAGCTTTCTCAACAAAATACTTTTTTGCAATTTCACTTGCTCTATCCATTATCTTCTTCAATTTCTCAGCACGAACATCAACAATATCAATAACCTGTATTTTTGCTTGGTATGGACCAACCTTTTCAACATTTTCAATAAGAGCTGCTAAAAGTGCTGTTTCTATTCTGTCTAGGTTAGATGGTATGAGGATTTCCCCTGTTGTTTTTCCCTTCTCTGTTTTAATTTCAACACTTATTCTCCCTATCCTCCCCTTGTCCTGCAGATCCCTCAAATCAAATTCCTCTCCAAACAATCCCTCTGTGAATCCAAAGATAGCTCCAATTATATCAGATTTCTCTACCTCGCCATCAACATCTATTCTCGCTCTAACAACATATTTAGCCATGTGCTTTTCACCAAAACCCTACCTTGTAACACTATGACTAATTACCTCAAGATCAAGCCAAAGATCTTTTTCATTCTGTAACAAATTTCTAATTGGTTTTATAATCTTTATAAGCTCATTTGCTACAGCATTCTTTAAATCAAGTGGATGTATAGAGCCATTTCTATAAAGATTCTCAAGCTCATCATAGCTATAAACCTCTATATCGCCTCCATGTTCAGGCTTTCTCTCTATAACAAATCTTTTCTTTCCTTGAGCAAATATTATGTGTTTTGCTATTGCCATTACAGGATTTGTCTCAACTTCTCTTGGTGGGCAGTAAGCACCTCTAATCTTCTTCACTATAGCATTGTCATCGTCTATCAGAAATATTGCTTCTTCAGGCTTTGACTTACTCATTTTAACTTCTGAAAGAGCATCATCTATATCCATTTGGGTATCCATTCTAGTAAAGCCTTTTAACGATGGTAGAAGAGGTGTGTGAATGGCAATAGGCTTTTTATAACCAAGCTTTTCAGCAACATCTCTTGCAAGCATATGAGCTTTTCTCTGATCCATTCCACCCAAAGCAATGTCTAAATCCATTTGAAAAATGTCAGCAACTTGCATAAGTGGATAGATAAGCTTTGAAAAGTCTAATTCACCTTCACTAGCCTTTCTACCCATTATAGTCAAAGCTCTTTTCACTCTACTTAAACTTGCATGCTTTGCTATTCTAATTACTTTTTCCCAATACTCAACTCTTTCAACAAGCTCTTCAGCATAAACCACTTTAACCATGGACATGTTAACTCCTATAGCCTCTAAAACTCTTGCAACATGCTTTGCAGCAGCTCTAATAAGCTCCATGTTCCCCCCAAGCTTGTCGTTTATCCATGCATGCCAAGTTGCTGCAAATAATATCATCTCAACATTGGCATCTACAAGATCCTTAAATTTATACATCCATATAAGCCAGCCAATGTGACTAATACCACTAGGTTCAAACCCTAGATACCCTCTCAGCTTCCTACCCTCCTCAAGAGCTTTTCTCAGCTCATCCTCTGTCACTATCTCCATGGTGTTTCTCTTAATTAGAGAGAACCTGGTTTCAACATCCATAAGCAAAACCTCACCCAAAATTCTTACTATGCACAGTTTGTAACGCGTTTATAGATATTTCGGCCAAAGTGATTGGGTAAAATATTTCAAGCTTTTCAAGCTTCTCTGGACTAATCTCACCCATAAAACCTATCACCACATCATCAATACTTATCTCTGCACATCTACCTCTCACAAAAAATTCTATATTGCATGGCCTTAAAACAAGTTTTTTCTCAAGCCCAAACTCTCTAATAATTGCATGTAGTGATGCATGCAACTCCTCAAACCTTGTCTCACTATCCATAATAGCCCAGCAAACTCTCAACTCATTTTTCCATTTGTTGTAGCAACTTCTACACTCAGTTACAACATCGCCTATTTCAAATACCTTAACTGGTTGTGGAATATGCTGTGAACTTTTTAAAATAGCTATTATTGACTGTGCCAAGCTCGTTCTTAAAGCATTTATCTCATTGGATGGTGCATTAACAACCATGGGGGTAACTCCATAGCTAATCACCTCAGCAATTTGCTGTGGAATTAGTGTCAATGTGTTTAGCTCTGTATATCCAAGACCAATCAAAACATCTCTAACAATATTTGCAACATCTCTTAAGCCAAAACCCTTTTTGATAATGGGTCTGGGCTCAACATCTAGAAATCCAAGATTCTCATATCCAATCCCCATAGCTATATCCTCAACAACATCAACTTGGTGAAGAATATCCATTCTATAATATGGAACATCAACAATAATGAAGTTCTTGTTGATTTCCACAATTCTGTAACCCATTTTCTCAAGAGCTTTCCTCACCAACTCAACATTGTTTGCAGCATCTATGCCTAGCCAAGAACTTGCAAAACCCATGTCAATTCTCATTCTCTTTGATGTGAGATTTGGAGTTGTAACCTCTTTGTCGGGATACTTCACAATTGCTCCAAGAACCTCTCCTCCATAGAATGTCAATGCATGTATTATGACATTTAAAACACTGTTAACAGCATCAAAATCTGTTCCAGTAACATCTATCAAAATATTTCTAGTTTCCTCTGTTAACCTCGTTATATCACTGTTTATCACTGGTGGTAAGGAAATAACTTTTCCATTCGACAATATTGCTGGGTGGAAAGAGTTATTCAATGATATAAAGCCGTATAACTTTCCTTGCTCAGTTAGTGAAAGAACATCTCTTATGCTAAACTCTCTAAAGTCGTGAAGAGGAATCATAGTTGTTTTATCTATATCAACATCTCTATATTCCAGTACTGGCGATGGGAGTTTATCAAGGTCGTGCAAACCAATAGCGACTCTTCTTCTGTTTCTACCAAATGTTGCATGCAACCTTTCCTGAAAATCTATCAAAAGCTTCAGCCTCTCCTCATCCAACTTAACATTTGTAACAGCTGCCACAGCTATATACGGTCTTTTCGCTGGGGGCTGCTGCACAAATACTTTAAACGGCACATTTTTCAGAACTGGCTCAGAAAATTTCTCTTGCTCTGTGTAAAACCTAATAGCTTTTGCAATGCCCTCCACAGAAAACATGTCTACTCTATCGCTTTGAACCTCTACAGCAATTATGTTGCCCTCCTCAACTTCGGTTTCACACTTCAACTTGAATAGAATATCTCTCAGCATTTCAGCATCAAAAACATTGGCAAGTTTCATCAAAAGCTCTAGTCTAGCCCTCACAACAGGCATACCATTTCACCTCACATAAAATCTCTTGGTGTATGGAAATGATCTTGTGAACTCAACATCTCTTGAAAACAACAGTCTTATATCATCAATGCCATATACAACCATAGCCAATCTCTCTACACCCATACCCCAAGCACCAACAGGAGCATCAACACCAAGAATCTCAAGAACCTCTGGTCTAAACATTCCAGCACCAAAAACCTCTATCCATCCATAGCCAGGGACATAGCCATAGCCCTCAACACTTGGCTCAGTAAATGGAAAGTAAGCTGGTTTGAATTTGAACTTTTCTATTCCTATTGATCGAAGAATTTGCGCTAGCAAACCCAGAAGTTTTCTGAAGTTGAAATCTTTTTCCATTATAACCCCATCAAAATTTGTAAACTCTGGTGAGTGTCTAGGATCTGGGTTATCTCTTCTGAAAACTCTTGCAATTGTGTAAAGTCTTGCAGGAGGTTTTCTACCAATTAAGTACCTAGCTGTAACAGCTGTTGTATGTGATCTTAGTATGAGCTTCGATGCTTTTTCATATGACCACTTATATCTCCAGCCAGTGCTTCCACAAAAACCACCTACCTCATGAACTCTTCTAGTTCTCTCAACAACATCGCTATACATAGACAAATCAGCATATCCATCAACAACAAGAATATCGTGAATATCTCTCGATGGGTGGTCCTGAGCCTGGAAAAGAATGTCGAAATTCCAAAGCTCTGGAATTATGTAATCATCTTTCACTTCCTCAAAACCAAGATCCTCCATAACATCTCTTATCATGTCAACAAAATCCTTGAAAAAGTGTCTCTTTCCTGGATATATCAATGGCGGCAAAGCCTCTAGGTTGTAGGCTTTAAAAACATAGTTTTTCCAATTACCAGATGCAATCATCTCATGTGTAAGCTTTGAAGCAACAGGTTTTTGCATGACTAGTTTCAAAGCTTCTTGATATGGTATAGCAAGTTTCACAATTCTTTGCTTGGTTACCGAAATGTTTATGAGTTTTCTTTTAACAAGTTCTTGAAAAACATCGCTGTTTCTAATACTTTCATCAACTTCCTTACCATTTGCAAATAATGCAAGTATTTCTCTATGTTTAGTTAGAGGTACAAAGCTTTGAAACTTGGCAACACCCCTCTCAATTCTTATCCAACCCCTTCTAACAGCCCAGCTAATTCCTATAGATGCTACAAACTCTCCTAGAAACTTCCTAATCTCCTCTATAGATGCTGAGCCTCCATGTTCTTGAATAAACTTAGCAACTTTTTCTTCAGGTAATGCCTCTAGATATGAAAGACCTTCTTCAGATGTTTTTGCAATGAGAATACTCTTCTCAGCAACTTCAACAATTCCCTTAGACTTTAAAAGCTCTACTATAGATGATAAACCCTCTTCACTGAGACTAGTCACTCTAGCTAGTTCACCAAAATCAACATCTCTATTCAATTCAACAATTTTCTTCAGTACATCAAGTTCACTTTTAGATAACTGAGCTTCTAAAACAATTACAGTCACACCACACAAAACTGTTTTGCTATTAAACATAGTATCTTTAATAAAAAGGCATTTTATGCTTTATTGCTACAAGAAATATAAGTTATGAATGCTATATCAACCAGCTGAGTTTTAGCTAAAACAGCTGAAATAAGGCGATGAATCTACATGTCTGCAAAGCTCTCTCCAAATCTCCTATCAAAATATGTGCTTAGCAGAGTTGGTGTTGTAGATCCTTCTGTTGTGGTGGGGCCCTCTATTGGAGAGGATGCAGCAATTATTGATCTGGGAAGCGATAGTGTTTTAGTTGTTCATGCGGATCCAATAACTGGTGCTGTTGAGAATATTGGTTGGCTTGCAATTCACATTGCTTGTAACGATATTGCTGTTAGAGGTGCTAAACCCAAGTGGCTAGTAACTGTTTTGCTTTTGCCACATTCAGAAAATGAGGATAAGAATGAGGAACTTCTAGATTCCATTACTAAGCAAATGAGTGAAGCAGCTAAAGAGGTTGGTGCAATGATTGTTGGGGGACACAGTGAATTCACAGTAGATATTTCAAGGCCAATAATATCTGTGACTGCCATGGGCATTGCGAAGAAGGGCAGCTATGTTACCACAGGTGGTGCTAGAGTTGGCGACGTTGTTTTAATGACTAAGACTGTTGCTGTTGAAGGAACAGCAATACTTGCAGCAGACTTTAGAGATGTTTTGCTTGAAATGGGTGTTTCAGAAACTGTTTTGGAAAGAGGAAGAAATTTCATTAAGAGAATAAGCGTTGTTAAAGAGGCTATAGCTCTTGCAGAAACTGGATTAGCAACATCTATGCATGATCCAACAGAAGGTGGTTTAATTGCTGGACTAGCTGAAATTGCTTATGCATCAAAAAAATCTATTGAGATTTGGGAAGAGAAAATACCAATAGCAGAAGAGACAATGGCCATAGTCAAAGCCCTTGGAATAGACCCTTTAAAACTCATAAGCTCTGGAACACTAGTTGCGACAATACATCAAGACAAAGCTGATGAAGCTATAAAACTACTTCAAAACATTGGAGTAGAAGCAGCTGTTATAGGCAAGGTTACAGAGCCAAAAGATTTTTACGTAGCTATTCATAGAAGAAGTGGCCAAGTAGAAAAAATTAAAGATGTGTATGTAAAAGACGAGCTATATGATGCGTGGAAGCGTTTCAAATCCCATAGAAGCTAAGGTGATATCAATACCAAATCCCAAGACATAGATGAAAACTGTAGAAAGGCTATTAAGTTGCTTAAGAAACCTTAGTGATATGGAAATGATGAAAACGGCTGTGAGCGGATGCGCAAAGAATTTCGAAAATAACTGGATTTGTTAAGCAATGATAAAATAGATGAAGAACCGTGTTTAAGCTGATTACTCAAAATAAATTTTGAAAATTTGTGGTAACATGGTTAGAATTAAGGCTTTGCATTTGCTTGGCCATGTTTATATATGTTAATGCTTTTCTATTGCTTTGCAAAACTCTTTTGCAAGCTCCTCATCTATTGCAACAAGATATATAGTTGTTAAAGGAACTCTTCTACTGCTCAAAAACTGCTTAATTGTATTCACCATAGCTTCTGCTGCTTGACTATATGATAACCCACCTACACCTGTGCCCATACCTGGAAAAGCTATAGACTTTACACCAAGTTCCAAAGCCTTTTCAAGAGCAGCTAAAACAGCTTTCGATACTTTATCAACTGTTGTTCTCATAGCTGGTTTCTCCATAGTTGGTGAATGAATAACATATTTAGCTGGTAACCTTCCAGCTGTTGTAGCAACAGCTTTTCCTATTGACACAGGAGCATATCTCATTGCCTCTTTCTCTATTTCCTCACCACCAACTCTCTTAATAGCACCAGCAACACCACCACCCATAACCATTAAGCTGTTAGCAGGATTAACAATAGCATCAACAACTAGCTTAGTAACATCCTCAATCAAAACCCTTAACACAACACCATAAAAAATAGAGCTACACAGTTCTTTCACAGGAAAACACCATAAATTTTGTATCGCCATAATCAATTTATTAAGTTTATCAAACAATTAATTTTGGAAGCAAGGCTAATGAGAAGCTAAGTCCATTGTTAAAACAACTGATTTGTGTAACGATGCACATATATGTTCGTAAATACATTTCTAGATTTAGCAAAAATGTTTTGTAGTGGCGAAGTTTGTTGAAGAGCCTTAAACTACTTGTTGACTGGATTGAAAAAGCAGATATTTTTCTATCTGATGCTGAGAAGCATTTAGCTGAGGGTCACTATTGGCTGGTTTGTTTTGAGTCTCACCAAGCTGCTGAGCTCTATCCCAAATCTCTTATAGTCTCTGCTACAGGTTTTCATCCCTATACACATGATCTTTTGGAACTTGTAGATGCGTTAAAAAGTATTGGTATAAATGTTGAAGAAGATATTGTAATTGCAAGTGATTTGCTAACACCACACTATACATTATCTAGATACCCAGGTAGAAAAACAATTAAGTATAATAGAGAAAGGGCTGAGAGATGTTTGGGTTCTGCTAAGAAAGTTGTTGAGTGGGTGAAGAGGGTTGCAGACCCATAGTATTGGCTATGAAATTCTTAGAAAAGTGTATAGAAAGGTTGTTGAAAGAGATGAAATGTTTAAAAGATTTGTAGAAAGGCTTTGTGTAAGTGGTCTTGCTGATGAGGTTTACCTAGTTGGTTCCAGGGCTCGTGGAGACAATTCCTCTTCCAGTGATTATGATATTGTGGTTGTTGTTAATGAGGATGATGTGCTTGGTGTTGTAGAGAAGATAGCAATGCTTAGGAAAGAGGCTGTACCAGTAGATGTGGTGGTTCTTAGAAAAGAGGATTTGAAGGATCCAATATATAGAGAGATGCTGATGTATAAGAAGAAGCTGTGCTAGTATAGCATTTTGTTTAATTGAGTTTGTTTGATTACGTCATGATAGCAACATACTTAATATCCTCTAATAAATAAAATAAGTGTTGAAATATGCAAAGAGCTTCAAATTAAGTTAGAATCTGTGTTTACATAGGTTGTTGTTGATGAGTATTAAAGCTTTGAGGATTAGAGTTACGGGTATTGTTCAAGGTGTTGGCTTTAGACCATTTGTTTATAGACTTGCTACTAGGCTTGGTCTCAAAGGCTATGTTGTTAATTTGGGTGGTAGTGAAGTTGAGATTTTTGTTGAAGGTGATGAAAATTCTTTGAAGTTTTTTGTTGAGAGAATTTCTGTTGAGAAACCTCCTAATGCTAGAATTGATAAGGTTTTTGTTGAGTGGATTGAGCCCATAGGTTTTAAAGAGTTTCTTATTAGGGAAAGTGGTTCTCAACAGATTCTAAGAAGTGTTATACCACCGGATATAGGTATTTGTAGCGATTGTGTTAGAGAAATTCTTGATTCTGGCTCAAGATTCTATAGATACTATTGGAATAGCTGTGTTAACTGTGGACCAAGATTCTCAATGATGTTTAGAACACCTTACGATAGAGAAAACACGTCCATGGCTGTGTTTAGGCTTTGTGAAAAATGCGAAGCTGAGTATAGAGATCCAAGCAATGTTAGAAGGTTTCATGCACAAGGCATTAGCTGCCCTGTTTGTGGCCCAAAAACATTTGTTTTCGACTCAAGTGGTAGAAGAATAGATGTTGATGACATAGTTTCATTTGTTGCTAAAAAGATTTTGGAGGGGCATATAATAGCTATTAAAGGTGTTGGAGGATACCACATAGCATGTCTAGCATCTCGTGACGATGTTGTTTTAGAGCTTAGAAAGAGGAAGAGAAGACCAACACAACCATTTGCTGTTATGGCAAGAGACTATAAAGTTGTTGAGGATATTGCAGTGCCTTTTCCAGAAGCTAGAGAGCTTCTAGAGTCTCCCCAGAGACCAATAGTTATATTGCCGAAGAAGAGAGATTCAAAGCTTTCAGAATATGTTTCCCCTGGTTTATCAACAGTTGGTGTTATGCTTCCATACACAGGTTTTCAAGTGTTGTTGCTAAGAGAAATTCCGGATGGCTTCTTGATAATGACTAGTGGCAATGTCCATGGAGAGCCAATGTGTACAAACATTACCTGTGTTTTTGAAAAGCTTAGAGATGTTGTGGATTATGTTGTTGAGCATGAGAGGGAAATTGTTCATAGAGTTGATGATAGTGTTATAAGGTTTTCTGATGGAGAGCCAGTGTTTCTTAGAAGAGCAAGGGGTTATGCACCTGAGTGGATAGAGCTTCCATTCAATGTTGCTGAATCCATTGCTGTTGGAGCAGAACTTCAAACAGCTGGTGCAGTAGCTTTTGAAAACAAAGTTGTTTTAACACAATACATAGGCGATGTTGATGAACCTGCCCAGCTAGATGATCTTAGAAAAGAGCTTCTATGGTTTGCAAAAATCTATGGGCTAAAGCCAAGTGTTGTTGCAGCTGATATGCATCCCAACTACCATAATAAGAGGATTGCAGTTGAGTTTTCAAAAGAGTTTGGAGCTGAGTATATAGAGATTCAGCATCATCATGCACACATAGCTTCTGCAATGGCTGAGCATGGTGTTGGAGAAGATGAGAATGTTGTTGGCATAGCTATTGATGGAACAGGCTATGGTGTTGATGGTGGTATATGGGGTGGGGAGGTTATGATAGCAAGCTATACTAACTTCAAAAGAACTGGTAGTCTACAGCCATTTACTCTTCCAGGTGGAGATTCGGCAGCACTCTATCCTGTGAAACCCCTAATATCATTGTTTGTATTAGCTGGTTACAGCGAGGAGGAGGTTATTAAGTACCTAGAGAAAGAGGGCCTCATAAAATCATTACCATATGGAGCCAAGGAAGCTGCTATAACGTATAGACTTGCTAAGAGTGGTAGAGGAGCTGTTGTAACGAGCATGGGAAGAACTTTAGATGCTTTTTCAGCTCTTTTGAATGTGTGCACACTTAGAACATATGAAGGTGAGCCACCAATAAAGCTAGAAGCTTTAGCTGATAGTGGAAACTATTTGGATTACTATCCAAAGATAAAGCATTTCAATGGTAGACTAGTTGTTGATGTTGTTGACATGCTTAACTGGGTTCTTAGCAACATGGATAAAAGGAAAAGCGATTTAGCAGCAACAGTTCTTAGGTCTCTAGGCATTGGACTAGGTCTAATAGCTTTGGAGAGTGTAAAGGGTTTGAGAAACACTAAAAACTTTGTTGTTTGTAGTGGTGGATCAGCTGTAAATACACACATTATTAGAGGTATTAAACATGCTTTGAAGAGTGGGGAGATAGGTGTTAAGCTTCCACGAAAAACTCCTCCAGGTGATGGAGGTATTGCCCTAGGGCAAATTGTTATAGTCTCTTCAAAGGTGAGTAAACATGGTTAGTGAAATGCAAAACAGCGAACATAGTGAGTTGAGTAATTTCCTCAAAGTTGTTAATAAGATTGAAAGTGCTTTTAGAGAGAATAGAGAGCTTGTTTCAATAATTCTAAAGAAGATTATGGAATATTCCAAGAAGCTTGAAGAAGCTTATGGAAAAGAATTCAAGTTTAAAATAATGAACTTTTGCGGAACGCATGAGTGGACAATTACACACTTTGGTATTAGAAGTCTTGTACCAAAAAACATAGAGCTTGTTGCAGGTCCCGGTTGCCCGGTTTGTGTAACCCCCTCATATTTTATTGAAGAGGCTATAAAACTTGCTTTGGATGGTTTCACCATTTACACATATGGCGATACCTATAGGCTTAGAACAGTGAATAGTGTAAGGGGATATAATTCTCTAAGCGATGTTAGAAGCGATGGCGATGTGAAAATTGTTACAAGTTTTGCAGAAGCCATAGCCGATGCTAGGAGAAGTGGTAGGGAATCTGTATTTATTGGAATAGGCTTTGAAACTGTTGCTCCAGGCTATGCCTCAGCAATTATAAGAGGTATTGTACCAGAAAATCTAAAGATTATGAGTCTTGTCAAGCTTACACCACCAGCAATGTTCTACACATTGGAGATACTGAGGGAGAAGCCAACAGAACCACCAGTAATGGGTGTTATAGCACCTGGTCATGTATCAACAATTACTGGGGCAAAGGCATGGGCTGTTGTATCTGAAAACTATGGCATTCCAGTTGTTATCTCTGGTTTTGAGCCCATCGATGTTCTTCTATCAATTCTAGAAATTTTGAAGCAGCTTGTAAAAGGAGAGGCAAAAACGGTTATAGAATATAAAAGAGCTGTTACATGGCATGGGGATGTAAGAGCACAGAGAATTGTGGCGAAAGCCTTTAGAGTTGTTGATGATGCTTGGAGAGGCATAGGATTTTTGCCTGAAAGCGGCTTAAGACTTAGAGAAGAGTATAGAAAAATTGATGCTTTTGCAGAGATTGGGGTAGAGGATTTGAAACCCGATAAATGGGTTTATGACCTTCCACCAGGTTGTAGATGTGCAGAGGTGACACTTGGAAAAGCGAAGCCAACTGACTGCCCACTTTTCATGAGGATTTGTACACCAAGCAAACCCTATGGACCATGTATGGTGTCTTTGGAGGGGGCATGCGCTATATGGGCTAGATTTGGAAGTGGTGGTTTAGCAGATGAGATAGCAAAGGATCTTGGTTTACAATAACTTATTAGTATCGTATTTAATACTGTATTATAAATGTTAGCAAAGTTAAGCTTATTTGTTGAATAGTTTGTGAACTATAAATGTGAATGTGATTTGTGATGTGCTGGGGAGTGCCAGCAGTTGTACTTAGCGTTGATTTTGATAACATGATTGCTAGAGTTGATTATGGAGATGGCATTGCTAGAGAGGTTCTCATAGGCATAGATGGTGAAAGAGTTTCTAGAGGCGATATAGTAATGGTTCATGCAGGTGTTATAATATCTAAGCTTTCAAGTGATGCTGTAGAGGAGCATATAGAGTTTCTTAAGGATGTTTTGGGAGAGGATGCAAGCAAAGCAATCAAAGCCTATGAGTCTATTCTTGAACTTGCAAAGTCATTAAAGAAAGAGGTGTAGCATCAAATGGATAAGGTTTCTCTTGCTCATGGCTCAGGTGGTGTAGAAACTTTTGAGCTTTTGGAAAAGCTCATATTTAGTCGTGTTGAAAACAAGTTGAAGAGAGTTGAAAATGGGTTTGGAATAGATGTTTTAGATGATGGAGCAACAATACCTCTTCCAAGTGGAGAGCACATCGTTGTTTCAATTGATGCTTACACAGTTAATCCACCATTTTTCCCAGGGGGAAACATAGGTGTTTTAGCAGCTGCTGGCTCCATAAACGATGTTTTGATGATGGGTGGAAAACCCATTGCGATTCTAGACTCTATTGTTGTTGAGGAAGGGTTTCCAATAAATGATCTGGAAACAATTATCCAGTCTTTCCTAAATGTTTTGAGAAGTGAAAACATTGCTTTAATTGGTGGAGACTTCAAGGTTATGCCAAAAGGAAGCATAGACAAAATAGTTATAACAACAGCAGCTATAGGCATTGCTAAAAAGCCTATTGTTGACATGCCAAAACCCGGTGATAAAATAGTTGTTAGTGATTTTGTTGGTGATCATGGAGCTGTTATAATGCTTCTTCAAATGGGTTTAGAGAAAAGTGTTGAGGAATTTGAAAAAGGTCTTTTGAAAAGTGATGCAAAACCTCTTACAAAACTTATGATACCACTCATAGAGAAATATCGAAACTTCATCAACGCGGCTAGAGATCCGACAAGAGGTGGCTTAGCGGGCATATTGAATGAGTGGGCATCCAAATCTGGAAATGTTATTGTTGTTGACGAGTCCTCAATACCTGTAAGAGAAAGTGTTAAGAGGTATTCTGAAATGCTTGGAATAGACCCTCTATATCTTGCATCAGAAGGTGTTGCAGTGCTTTCTATTGATTCTAGTGTTGCTAACGAGGTTGTTGAGTATATGAAGAGCTTGGGCTTTGAAAATGCTAGAATCATTGGAGAGGTTAAATCAAGTGAGAAGTTCAGGGGATATGTTCTGTCCAAGACAAGAATTGGTGGATACAGAATTTTGGAGCCTCCAAGAGGCGAGCTAGTTCCAAGAATATGCTAGTTACTTGGTATCTGAATTGAGGAAACTCAAATTTAGAGAGGTCTTTGTTTCTAGAGATGGTTTTGCTGGTGCCAAAATAACATTCAACAAAACTGTTTTCTGCATTGATGTTCTCAACACCCAAAACTGTGACTATGCATTATATACCCATCTTCACCCAAGACACTTTCCAGGTTATGACAATGTAGATACAAGCAGAGTTGTTTCACCATCTATAGGATTCTTCAGAGTTAAACCAGGTGATGCTATTAGCATTGGAAATGTCAAGATTATTACTGTTGATGCATACAACATTAGTGAAACAGGTAAGGAACCTGCTCATCCAAAGGGGTTTGGCGTTGGATATATAATGAAATTTGATAATGCAATTGTTTATCACATGGGGGACACGGATTTCATTCCAGAAATTTTGAATCTCAAAACACCTATACACATTCTTTTCATTCCAATTGGCTGTGAAAATGTTTTATGTCCTGAGGAGGCTTTGGAGGTTGTTAAAAGTCTTAGACCATCGATTACCATACCAATTCATTATGTAGACAAAGGTTTTTTGCATACATTTAGATATATTGCACAGCCATATACACAGGTAGTTGTTTTGTAGAGAGGTGTTGATAATCAAATGGCTAAAGATGTTTTGGAAGAGATTTATAGTAGCGAGGAAGTTGTTCCACCTCTAATGAAGTGGAAGTATATTACTGTTAAAGAGTATGAGGCTATATACAGAAGCAGTATAGCTGATGTTGCACTGTTCTGGGGGGAAGAGGCTAAGAAGCTTGTTTGGACAAAGCCCTGGAGCAAAGTTGTTGATGGACAGCCACCAAATGCTAGATGGTTTGTTGGTGGAGAAATAAATGCTTATTACAACATTGTTGAAAAGCATAGAGATTCATGGATTTGGGGAAAACCAGCAATTATATGGGAGAATGAGCTTGGCGATGTGGAGGTGGCAACATATGAGGATCTGCACAATCTTGTTAGTAGATTGGCTGGTGCTTTGAAGAGTTTTGGTGTTAAAGCTGGTGACTGGATAGCTATATATGCATCACCAACAATAGAGTCACTAGCGGTGATGCTAGCTGCTATAAAAATTGGGGCACCATTTGAAGCTATATTCACTGGTTTTGGTTTTTATGAAGTTGCTAAAAGAATTGCTAGTAGAAAACCAAAAGTTTTTGTTGTTTCAGATGGGTTCTACAGAAGAGGAAAAGTTGTTGATACACTATCAGTTGCTAGAAAGGCTTTGGATTATTCAAATCATAGATGCACAACAATAGTTATTGAGAAAACTGGGTCTACAAGACTTAGAGAAAATGAGATTAGTTTTGATAATGTGAAGAATCTTGGCAAGGATTCAGAGGGTTTTACTGCACCTTCTAATCACCCTCTCTTTGGGCTTCACGTAGCTTACGAAGATGATTTCAAGCCTATTACACATGGTGTTGGTGGCTATCTAGTACAAACGTTTTCTACTAGCAAATGGATTGGTCTAAGACCACATGACACATATTTTTGTACTGTTTGGCCGGGATGGATAACGGGAATTACATATGTTGTTTTTGGCCCGTTGATGATTGGCTCAACAATTGTTTTATATGATGGAAGCTTCGACTATCCATCTGCTGATAGATGGTGGGATATTATAGAGAGATATGCAGTTACACTTTTTTTGACAACTGGATCAGCACTAAGAATACTGTCGAGGGCTGGGAATCAATATGTTAAAATACACAACATGGATACTCTAAAAGCTGTTTTAGTAACAGCTGAACCTCTTGAGACAAGTGTTTGGTGGTGGACTTACAGAGTTGTTGGAACTGGAAGCTCTCCAGCAATAACATCTATACCAGAAAAGCTCACTGGTAGAATACCAGTTATCAACATGTATATACAAAGCGAGTTAGCAACATTTGTAACTGGGAATCTAATAAACTACACCTTCACACCAATAACCCCTGGCTCTGTTGGAAAACCAATACCAGGATTCAGCATAGATGTTGTTGATGATTATGGGAAATCGGTTAGAGACTTGATTGGAGAGCTTGTGCTTAGAAGCCCATGGCCCTCAACACCTATTGAAGCTCCACAGGATTTTTGGAGCAGATGGGTAGAGGGATTCTATAGAACAGGCGACTATGCTTTGATGACCAGAAACCATACTGTTTTTGTTTTGGGTAGAAAAGACTGTGTTTTGAAGGTTAGTGGCTATAGGTTGAGTCCTGGAGCAGTAGAGAATGTTGTTAGAGAGGTTCTGAAGAAGAATGTTTTAGTTGTTGGAGCACCAGACAAAACAAGGTTTGAAGTGCCAATAGTTATAGCAAGTGAGAGTATGGATAAGGAGATTGTGAAGAAAATTGTAAGAGAGTATCTAGGGCCAATAATGGAGCCAGCAGATGTGAGGATAGAGATATTTGATGAGAAAAGTCCAAGAGGTTATGTGAGGAGAAGGTTTAAGGAAATGCTGTGGAATATAGCTGTTCAAGCAAAGGGTTGAGAAGTTGTATGGGTATGCATCTCAAGAGAAGCTCAAATTTCTTGCACCTCAAAAATCGGTGGTTTTTACAGCAACATTAATTGGATTTGTATACGCTCTATCCATAAACACCATTTACTACACGCAATACACTGTAGGTGCTATTGAGCTTGCAAGAAACATTCTTAATTTAAACCCTTTTGTAAATCCATGGTTTTGCTCAATAGGCTTATCAGATTTTGTTGAAGTTAGAGGAAAATGTGTTTTTGCAGGACCTCTTGGGCTTGGAATTGTTCTTGCGATACCAATTAGATTAGCAGATGCTTTAAGAGTTAAGGATTTAGTCTTTGGAGGATTTGCAATGGCTTTTTTCGGCACATTAACATTTCTTATTTCTATAGAGCTTTTTAGAACTATTCTTAAGGATGAGAAAAAGTCTTTGATACTATCAATTGTAAATGGGTTGGCAGGACCTCTCTACATTTACTCAACACACATTTTTCCCCAAGCACCTCTAGCATTCTTCTACACACTTCACACTCTGTCTCTTCTGAAGCTTGTTACTGAAAACAATTTGAGGTGGGTTTTTGTAGCAGGTTTCTCAGCATCTATGGCTATGTTGCTAGACCCATCAATGTTTATATCAATAACAGTAGTCTTTTTAGCAACTTTGGTTTGGCTATGCTTAAACGAATTAAATATTGGCAAAGGAGTTTACAAGACCTTGAAATATGCTTTTCTATACACCTTATCCGCAGCACCAATGACTCTCATACAATTGCTGTACAATTTGTATACAACTGGAAACGTTTTCACATTTCCTGAGCAGCTATACATAGAGAAAATAGGTGTTAACGGATTTGAGTTAAGCAATATTCCACATGGGCTTCTAATACAGCTTATAGATACTAGAAAAAGTCTCTTATCTCTATACCCCATATACATCTTCTCTCTTTTGGCCATGCCCAAAATGCTTAAAGCGGTAAATAAATATGAAAACCTTTTGCTTCTTCTATCAACAATCACTCCAATAATTGTATACTCAAGTTGGTATGATGCTGATGGTGGGCTTAGCTACGGCCCAAGATTCTTAACAACAATAACACCTCTTCTAATAATCCCAATTGGAATTGTGTTGAAGAAAAAGCGAGTTTCAATAGCCTTGGCAACTCTATCAATATACTCATTCACACAAAACATAGTTGTTGTTACATCAACTCCATATCCAAGCACCTTAGAAGATATGAAGCCACTTGAAAACCAGTTCATAACAGCATTGAACAAGTTTCTAAAGGGCTTTAGATCATCACTTATTTACAATATTCTGTTTTCATGTCTAGGCTCGGTTGATGCAACAACAATGTCGATTCTCATATTGGTGCTACTAGCTGCAACTTCAATGCTAGCAGCAATAAAAAATAGTAAAACAATTGATTGAAGCTATAAAACCATTTGCATAATGCACAATCCTTATAAACTTTTTAAATATTCTCTGCTTTTGAAGGGTTTTGAAGTGACTTCACAAATTCTGTCTCCAGAAGAGAAGGAGAGGTTTTTGAGAACTCTTGAAGTTGATAAAGAGTTTAGATATGCTGTTGCAGGTGCCATTGGTCTTTTAGAGATTTTGAGAAGACTAGACTCGATAGAAAGCAGAATTGAGGAGCATAGCAAAACTTTGCAAGAACATTCAAAAATTCTTGAAGATCATTCGAAGCGAATTGAAGAGCTTACAAAGAGAGTTGAGGAACTTACAAAAAGAGTTGAAGAGTTAACGAAGAGGGTTGAGCAGCATTCTAAAGTTCTTGAGAGACACTCCAAGGTTCTTGAGGAGCATTCGAAGAGGTTGGAGGAGCTTTCAAAGGCTGTTTATGAGCATTCCATTGTTCTTCGAGAACATGGTAAAAAGATTGATGTGCTTAGTGTTGCTATTGGATCTATTGGTAGGAGGATGGGTGTGGATTTGGAGAAGATGGTGTATAGCATCTATAGAGACATGTTGTTTGGTGTTGGTATAAGGGATGTTGATAAAATTGAGAAGTTTATATATGTTGATTCAGAGGGTAGATACTTTAAGAAGGGAACAAAGATTGAAGTTGATGTTTATGCTCATAATGATGAGGTTTATGTTATTGAGGTTAAGAGTCTGGTTGAGGAAGATGATGTTACATGGTTTAGCATAAAATGCGATGCTGTTTCAAACATACTTGGCAAGAAGATTAAAAGAAAAGTTATTGTGGCAATAAATGTTGTTAGAGAGGCTTTGGAGAAGGCAAAAGATCTTGGAATAGACATAATCTATGGTGCTGTGGTCGAGTAATAAGCAAATCACTTGTTTATGCTTTTAGCATTTAGCATTTGTTTAAGTAGTTTAGCAACATCTTCTGGATTGGTGAAAAGTTTTTCAGCAAGCTTTTGAGGAGACTCAGCTATTTGCAAAGCTTCTGCAATTGGTGTAAAAAGCTTTTCAGCAACAAGTTTTGCAGCCAGTGGTGTTTTGTATATGCTTAGCAAAATGTTTTTAACCTCATCAGGATTTTCAAACAAAAGGGTTACGCAATCCTTTTTACTATTCCTAATACACACAACCTCTAGATGCTGGTAAAGACCTGGTGCATAACTCCAGATTCTATTCTTAACAAAATCGCTAATAGTATATCTTTTAACATGTTGTGGAAGCCTCATCTTCCTACTTAGAGACTCGTACAGATTTGGATCCAAGTAAACAAAGCCAGCATCCCAATCAACAAAAGCAAACCTCGAAACAGCATCTCTAACAGCAGGTTTTGAAGCACCACACAAATCCAAAACCTGCTTAAGAAAACCCTTCCTAGCACCTCTAGCAATGAGAAGAGACAAGTACACAATCGAGGCAACTAAAACCCTTCTTCTCCTACCACTAAACCAAGTAGGAAAAACCTCAGCAACACTCTCCAAAACAAATCCACAAATATTTAAAACACCAAACCTAGAACACAAAACCTCTAAATCACTTCTAACATCAGCTAAAACATTAGCAAGCCAAACAACATCATCACCCATCAAATACTCACCAAAAAGTATAGGAAAGTTTTATAAACTGGGAAAACTTAAAAACTTTTCACAAAATCATGAACAAATGAAAACCTTCTATAAACATTCAATGCAAACACAAAGAGTTTATAAGAAAAAGCTTTAAAAAACCTGCCCAGAATATAAAATCTACCCAGAAAAACAAATGGGTGAAGCAAATGGATAGAGCCCTACTACTAACAGCAATAAGCATACTAGCAGCTGCATTCATAGCGGCAAGCGTATTCGCATACTATCCACTAAAGCTAGTAGTTCAGCCAGTGACACCACCAATAACATTTGTACCAGGTACCAATGCTAACAAAAGTGATTTGGGCTCTACTGATTTGGGTTCTAGCAATACAATTACTGTGAGCCTTGGTAAAAACAGCACATCTGCTGAGATAACAATTCATCCAACATATCATACAACATACTATAAGAACGTAATGATGATAGTAAATAATGATACCAAAGCATATAATGTGTCGTTAGTGGTAGATACAGTTAGTAATAACCTACCCCCAGGCTCCAAAGTCTATATGATAGTATTTAGTAGTGGTGCTAGCAGAAGTTTGTCTGCATCATATCCAGAGCCAGGTTTGCCATCTAGCTATGTTAGGGTGATAAATCTAACGAATATAAGAACCAGGACATCAAAATGGATACAGTGGCTTGATGCAAATAGTATTTGGGAGATTGATTTCATGGTTTACATACCTGAGGGAGCTAGCCTAACAGATGCATCTGCAACATTTGGTATGCACTTAGTGTATTCGCCATCTGAAGAGACTCCTCCATAGCCATTAAATATTAAGTGAAATAAGTGAAATATATGTTTAAAACTAAAAAAGATTTTTTTAAGCTGGTTCGTATCCTCTCAATTTTATCTACTGTTTTTCTTGTTGTTTTTACTGTGTTGTTTCTTTTCACATTTCTTGCTAGAACAAATATTGTTTGTTTGTTTGGTGCTGCAATTGTTTATTCTGATAGTATGGAGCCTTCTATTCACAGATTCGACATGGTTGTTTTTGTTAGAGGTGTTTATTCTACTGGTGATGTTGTTGTTTATTGTTTGAATCCAAGTTTTTGTGTTGTTCACAGATATGTTGGTGATTGTCCAAGCAATAACTGTATAGTTACTAAGGGTGATGCTAATCCTGCTCCAGACCCACCTGTTTCCAGAAACATGGTTAAGGGTGTTGCAATAGCTGTTATTCCAAGGTTTCTCTGGATCCCTATTTTCACATTCTCAATTATTTACTCCCTAGCCTCAGTTGCCAGAACAAGAATTGTTGGCATTAGCTCTGCTTTTACATATGCAACAATTTTGCTTTTTATAATGAGTATCTATGTTTTTGTTCAGCCAGTTTCCAGTACTCCTACAGTTGTTGCACCTCCACTTCTATACCTTTCAAATGCTTTCTTCGATTCAAATACATGCAGCATTGTTATTAGGTATACCGGCAATATTCAAATAACTAATGCAACAGCTTTTGTTCTAGGCTCAAAGTTTTTCACATTCTTTAACTCAACTCATGTTATTACATATCCTAGTCGAGAACTTGTTGGCAGTGTTTATGAGAAATCTGGAGAATTGAATGTATCTGTTTGGGCTTCTATAAACAGCATAGCTACTCTTGTTGGAAACTACAAGGTTAAGGTTTTTGGAGAGCCTCTGGAAATAGAGGTTGCTAACAATTCTCTTGTTGTTAGAAACCCAAATTGCTTTCCAATGCACATAAACATATCTTTTCAGTATGCCTATGGTGTTGGGGAGAGCTGGAAATACACAAACACATCAACAATTATTTTAAATGGTTTTGAAGAAAGAGTTTTGCAACCACCAGCTGGAAGCAGATTTGCATATGCTGATATATTCTATATTGTGTGGGGTGAGAAGAGGTGGCAGAGGGTAGTAGTGAGATATGGCTAAACCTTGATGAGATTCTCAACAATCTTATTCCAAAGAAGCTGAGAATAGTTATAGCTGTTGGTGGTGCTATAGATGTTCTCATCTCCATAATCTATCTCTATATTCTTCTCCAGCCACAGCTAACATTTTCTGGTTTTCTACAAGGCTACATAGCTCTCACAGGCTACAGCATAAAGTTTGCTGCAAATGGAAACAGCATCTACATGACCAATATAGATGCCGTTAGAATTGTTTCAATAGCAACAGTTTTCTATGTTCTTGCACTGCTTATAACATCAATAGCCTTAGTCGCCATAGTGAAGAGAAAACCCGTTTCAGCAGCAGCACTAGCCTATGGAACTGCACTATCATTAGTGATAACAAGTGGTGTTATCAGGTATTTGACACAGGCCTTCTGGGTTGATGCATCAAAAATACTTTCACTCATCCAAAGAAACAACAACGGTGTGTTGAGAATCACTACATCAGCTGGTGTAATAGAGTTTAGAGGAGTTGAAGCAACAGAAACAATTGCATATAAAATACTGTTTAGATATCCACAAACAATTTTAGTAATTCTCACAATAGCTGTTGTAGTATCGCTAGCCTCAGTAACATGGATAATATACATATATGGAAAACATATAGAAGCAAGAAGAAAACTATCAAATGCTTCAAGCACAACAGGAAATGCTAAAAGCATTACAAAAATAGTGAAAACAGCTGTGATACCAGTGGCGATAGCTATGCTGATAATGCTAAATGCAATGGCAAGCGTATTCGCATACTATCCACTAAAGCTAGTAGTTCAGCCAGTGACACCACCAATAAAATTCATTGCCCCGCCAACAACATACTGCATAAACATTGCTAAAACAAGCAGAGGGGCTATAGCATACACAGACTTTGAGTGGGGAACAATACCAGGCAACTGGACTGTTGTCAGTGGTGATTGGTCTGTTTCTTCAATTGGATACAAAGGTCAAGCACTAAGTGGCGCAGACACAAAGAGAAAACGCGATTATGCATTTATCTATGAAAACTCTGATACAGTTTATAGCTACAATAGTCTATGGATCTCTGTAAAAACAAAGCTAACAAGTGGTGGTGGCTACTACGGCATAGCCATAGCTGATAATACATTAAATAATATTTATTTTATAGCAATTGATAGTACCTCAAGGTCTTTGGGAATATATACATATACAAGTACTTGGAGTGTGGTTGGCACCCCCTCAATGATACCAAACTATAATAGCAACAATTGGTATGTTTTAGTTGTTAACTATACCTATACCTATAGCTCTGTGGCACAAACACTTAGCATCCGTGCCAGAGTCTATGATGTTAATGGTAATTTATTAAGCATTGTAACATATACAGCAACTGACGTTAGTTGGACACCTTATTATATTGGTCTAGTAGTGCGCGATGTAAAAAAAGCTGGATTACCTTCAGCTCTTTTCGATGACTATATACTATCGACTACTGATCCCAGGGCAATAACCATACAGAATACGGTGCCGGGCTACAGCGTTTCAGTTTTTGATAATCTTGGCAACCTAGTTAATTCAACTGTTGCATCATCAACAACTACTCGATTGGGTGTTGTACCTGATATTGTTGTTGGTACTGGTGTTGATGGGAGAATAGTTATTTACTATCCTGATGGTGCTGTGTGCAGTGTTTACAATTCGCCAGATGCTATTCTGGGTGGAGACACATACTCTGTTAATCTCGGTACTTTGAGTTATGTTATTGGATCTAGCTCAACCTCCTTAACAGTTTCTGCGAAAATATCTTCGAGTAGCACATCGTTTACTGGCACTGTCTTTCTTTCGATAGTTAATGTGGATTCTAAGAAGTATTATGTTAGGCTATTGCTTGATGCTAGCAGTAGTTCTGTTGCCATATTAACAGCTAATGTCACACTTTACAATGCCACAAAATACTTTTCAACACCAATTAGAGTTGTTGGTGGGGTAGTTGTGTCTAGTTCAACAAGCTGGGTTGTTATGGGTGCAAACACTAAAGTGAATGCTAGTTTTATTGGCTACGCTACTCAAGCGGGTCAAGGATATTTGAATATGCTTTTAGAGTATTGCACTCTTCCAAATGAGCAGGGGGCATGTGTTTACTACCCAGTTAAACTCTCATTCTCCACATAGCTTACACACAAAAAGTTTTTAGATTCTCCAAGCAACTGTTTTTGCAGAGCTGTTTGTGATGAGCCGTGGCACATCTGATTGGTGATGTCTAGTCGTGGTCGTCTGACTACTGTCTTCTCCAAACAAGTTTTCCACCAACATAAACCTCGAGAATCTTAATGTTCTTGATCTCCTCCTCGCTCACCTCTAGAGGATCTTTATCAACAACTATGAAATCTGCTAGCTTTCCCGGCTCTAGAGAACCAAGATCATTTTCTTCATGCATTATGTATGCAGAGCCCCATGTGTATAGATGCAAAGCTTCCTCAACTGAAAGCCTCTGATTCTCTGTATACTTGTAGTGCACAATGTTTTCGTATTTCCCCCTCGTGACAGCAGCGTATATTGTTTGCCATGGGTTAACAGGTTCAACAGGACTGTCAGTACCAAAGCCTATAGCAACTCCTTTTTCAATCATTGTTTTGAATGGGTATAGCCATTTTATCCTCTCCTCTCCAAGTCTTTGAAGAGCCCACCAATCAGATATTACAAAGTTTGGCTGAACAGATGCAACAACACCTATTCTAGCCATTTTCTCGATCTGATCATCTCTAGCAACAGATGCATGCTCTATTCTATGCCTAAGTTCAGCAGCATTTGGAAGCTCCTGATAAATATCGAGAATAGCATCTATAGCTCTATCCCCTATACCGTGAATAGCTAGCTGAAGACCACTTTCATGAATCTTTTTAGCAGCTGCTCTAAGATCCCTCAAATCAGTTGCTGGATAACCACTTGTCGATGGGTCATCGGAATAAGGTTTCGAAAGCCATGCTGTTCTAGCACCTAAGCTACCATCAGCATATAGCTTAACACCCATTATCTTGAGATAGCTATCTCCAAAACCACTTCTAAACCCCAAATCCCTAACAACGTTAATCAGGCTCCAAGACTTTCTAAAGTCCAGGTAAACCCTAACCCTAATTGGTAGCTTCCTCTCCTTCCAAAGCTCAGTCAAAGCCTTGAAAACCTTTGGATTGCATCCAACAAAACCAGCTGTTGTAACACCATGGGAAGCTATATAGTTTAACGCTTTTAAAACAATCTTTTTATAGTCATCAACAGATATCGACTCCTCAATCTTGTCTCTAACAATGTTCAGCGCATCCTCTTTCACAATACCAGTTGGAACACCTCTATCATCTCTAACAATATTTTGAGAATTCATTCCAGAAACACTAACTATTTCCAAAGCCCTTGAGTTAAGAACAGCGACATGCATACAGATTCTGTATAGAATAACAGGTCTGTTGCTAACAACCTCATCAAGATCCCATCTATTTGGCCACCTCCTCTCCTCGAAAAGCTCCTGATCCCAGCCAAAGCCAATAATCCACAAAGTGTCAACACTTTTAGAAAAATCTCTTAGTCTCTCTTTCAACTCTTTAATGCTTCTAACACCACGAAGATCAAGCATACCAAGTTGAAGACCAAGCTCATCAACATGAATATGAGAATCTATGAAACCAGGCAAAACAGTTTTTCCACCCAAATCAACAATTGAGCCACCAAGCAAATCAACAATACCCTTAGCAACACTGCTGCTACCAACATACAAAATCCTCTCCCCATCAACAACAATAGCCTCAGCTTTCCTAACAGGCTTGAAAGACACGTAAACATTTCCATTAACAAAACCTGTAACCAAAAATCAAATCACCAAGTATAAATCAAAAGAAAACATTAAAAAGCTTGACTAAATAAATCAGCTAATCTAGTTTCTATCCTATTAAAGCATCCAGATATAGCATTATGTAAAAACCTGCTATAAACCCAGCAGCAGCTATCTTCCTATACTGTGAAGACTCATGTAGAATCTCAGGCAAAATCTCCTCAACAACAATATAGATCATTGCACCAGCTGAAAAGCCCATTCCAACCCCAAGAACATTGATAGCAAAAGAAAACATTGCAGCACCAAAAACAGCTGCAATAGTTTCCACAAAACCACTCAAAACACCTACTGCAAAACCCTTTAACCTACTACCCCAAAGCATTGTTAGTGGAAGAGCAACAGCTGCACCTTCAGGAATGTCCTGTATGCCAATAGCCAATGCTGTTGCAAAACCAAGCTCTAAGCTATAAACAGTTGTTGCACCAACAGCAAAACCCTCGGGAATATTATGCAAAACTATTGCTATTGTAGCCAATACAGATTTTCTAAGTCTATTCTTCAAATGCTCAGGCCCCTCATAACCCTTAACAATATGCTCATGAGGCACACAAAAATCAAGTAAAGTTATTGCTATAACACCCAAAGTAATACCCAAACCAACATCGAAATACAAACCCCTTTCAAATGCTGGAATAATCAAGCTTGTGAAACTAGCAACAATCATAACACCAGATGCAAAACCAAGAGAAAAATCAAGTCCCCACCTAGGCAACTTAACCCCAGCCAAAGCAGTTAAAGAACCAAGAGACGTTAAACCAGCTACCAAAAGCCCATATAGAAAAGCATTATAAACCACACCATAGGTCATTGTTAATACACCTCAGTAAAGCTAATGAAACAGTTCATATAAAATCATATCGCATTAAACAAACATAGACGTCTTTCCCACAGCACATACCATCATGACAATTTTTAACATTTCTACACATATTCATCAACTCTTACGCTTTGCATCAAGCATTCAAAATAATTAGCTCTAGCCATAAACATTAATACCTGAAATTCTTTAGTTAATAATTTCATCAAATTACGTCAACCGCGTTTTTCTAGGATCCTAAATTTTGGCGCAGACATATATGAAAGATAAACAATTAATTTTTATTGTTTTCTTGAGGAAAAGATGTGGTAAATGATTATTGCAAGTAAATGCTCAATACATTCTTTTTGATACAAAGTATACGACAATGGTCATAGTTATTGTTTTGTTTTTCGTAAAGATTCTTTGTCTCTCTAATTCAACTGGGTAATAAACATGTAGTTTCCATGTATAAGGGTTAAATTTGTTTGGATGGTCAGCTATAATAGCATAGCCATTGTCAACAAGCCATTTATTAACGTTTAGAAGATGTGTTTTGTCTTGCTTAGCTACAATACCCATGATTGTGGAAAGCTCTGGAGCATTCGCATCAGCTAGTCTAATTCTTCCAACTGGGAAGCAATCAAAGGTGTCTCCATCAACAACTCTGTAGACTTCGCAAACAACATCTATCTCCCAGCCATCGCCACTGTAGATAGGTGTGTAGCCATGGACTTGATTAAAGAAAAGTGGGATAAGCAAAATAATGAGCAATGCAGATATCACTACACATCTTGACCATAAACCCATGAACCGCCCTGAGGAAACACTCGCCCTTCAGTGCGGGGAGGAGGTCAGACATCTATGGCAATTCAAATTTAATAGTGCTTTGCTTTTTCTTAATTATTGTTTTGGAGAATAGTTTTTAAGGGTGTTGCTATCAACATATTTTTGTGATGTGTTTTGAAGCCAATTGTTGTTGTTCCTTTTGCGTCTGAGGTTCATGGGAAGGAGTATTACGCTAATGTTTTAGAGGTTTTTAGAAAGCATTTTGGTAGATATGGCATAGAGTTTCATGGTGATGTTGTTACAAGTGTTGAGGAGGCTGAGAGGCTTGGTGGTAAGTACCAGGGATTTGTGCCAATAGCTCTTGTGCTAACTGGTGGTACAAGCAGTCTTGTGTACAAGTTTGTGTCTGGAGGGTCTATAGACAAGGTGTTTATACTTGCTCATTCGGAGCATAATAGCATGGCTTCTGCTGTTTCTGCTAGAACTAAGATTGAGAGAGATGGCTTTTCAGCAGGCCTCTACTGGTGTGATGAGTATTATTCGATAGATTGTGAAAATGTTGTTGATAAACTGATGCTTGTTGCAAGAACTGTTGCATTTGTTGATGGATCCAGAATAGCTGTTGCTGCTGATAGGGAGAAGGGTGATGTTGAGGAGGCGTTTGAGTCTAGATTCAATGCAACAGTTGATATTGTTTCACTATCGAAAGTAGCTTCAATGATGGATTCAGCCTCTAGCGAAGCTGTTTCAGAAATTTCCAAGGAGATTGAAAGCAAATTTGATTTTGAGGTATCTAAACAGGCTCTTGATCGTGTTGCCAGGCTATACATAGCCTTGGAGAAAATTGCTAAGGAGGGTAAATACGATGTTGTATCAATAGACTGTTTCCCATTTATAATCAAACATGGCATCACCCCATGCATACCACTATCACTTCTCAATAGCAAGGGTGTTATAGCTGTTTGCGAAGCTGATTTAACAGCTGTTTTCGGGATGATGTTAGCAAAGGTGTTGAGTGGTAGAAGTGGGTGGATTGGAAACACTGTTTCATTTAAATCAAAAAACGCAATGTTTTCTCACTGTACAATAGCTCTTGACATAGCATATGAAAAGCCAAGAGCTTTGCAACACTTTGAAACAGGAGCACCATATGCAGTAACAGCATCTATGCAAAACACTGTAGCAACCATAGTTTCTGTTGATAGAGATTTTACAATAGTTGCTGTTGACAGGGGAAGAATAGTAAAGTCTGGACTACTAACATACTCCACGTGCAGAACACAAACAATTATAGAATTTGACTTTCCAGTTGATAACATACCAAGATATGCACCATCAAATCACCACATTGTTATACTAGGAGACTTTGTTGATATTATTAAAGATGTTTCATACATGTTCAACATGGATGCTGTAACATATAGAGAAGTTGCTATGTGGTGACATAAAATGAGCTTTTCAAAACCAAGAGAATTCTACTATCTTCTACACCCAAGACCAGTGGTGGTTGTGGTAACTACTTGCGAAGGTGGTAAATACAATGCTATGCCAGCATCATGGATTACACCAGTATCTGAAGAGCCACCAACAATAGCTATTGCAATTGATAGAGAATCCTACACCTTTAAATGTATTGAATATTCGAAAGAAGCAACATTCAATATTCCATCAGCTGAGCAAGTAGATACTGTTTACAGGCTTGGCACAGTCTCTGGAAAGAATGTAGATAAAATCAAGATGTTTAACTTGAGTTTGTCAAAAGCAAACAAGGTTAGTACACCAATTTGGCAAGATGCTATTGGATGGATTGAGGGGAAGGTAACAAGCTTTATTGACGTTGGTGAGGTAAGGCTCTACATATTTGAGGTTCTAGACTACTATGCCAAAGCAGATGCTGTTTCGGAATGGGGTTGGCAAATACCAAAAGCAAATCCAATACAACATGGAGCTGGTAGATGGTTTTATCTTGTGGGAAGACATGTTGTTGCATCTAAATAACATATAAGCTTTTTGCTTGAAATATAAAGTAAAGATGATTTGTCCTAGCCAGTCTGATCTGAGCTGATTTGTGATGATCGGACCACGAAATGATCTTCTACACAACAACAATGCTTTTCTCGACATAACTTAAAATTTGTGTGCTATCCAAATCCAAAAGCTTTTCAGAATCAACAACAAGTGCACCAGCATAGGAGTTTCCGTAATAGCCCTTCATAGAGAATAGAGTTAAAACCTTTTTTCTATGTTTAAACATGTAGCCATTGCATGGCTCATGACCTCTAACAACAAGAAACACACCAAGCTTTTTTAGAAGCATATCAGTTACTTTCTCTCCCCATATAAGTCCAGCACCTCTAACAAAATTGAATTCATATTCCTCAACATCATCACTTGGATCACTCCACAAAACCTCCTCAAAATCCTTTTCCTCCACATCAAGAATACTGTCTACATTGTTATATGCTAAAAGTCTGGTTACTGGAGGCCCCCCATGGAATGCAACAAGCCTTTTTGGCATGTAGAGTACTAAAGGCATTGAAGCGAAAACTTTTTGAAAAACACTGTAAAGCTCCTCTCCATTGGCAAATCCATACGCTTCAACAAGTCTATATGGAAAGTCGTGAGGAGATGGCATTAGGTTTGGAGGAGGCTCATGGTTTCCCCTTAGCAAAACAACTCTATCTCCCCAATCCCTCTTGAGCATAGCTATAAACGCAACTGTTCTTATTTGCTCATCACCTCTATCAACATAGTCTCCAAGAAAAACTATTCTACCGCCATTTTTCAGAATATCTAATGCTCCAATCTTTTCAAAGATGTTTAGAAGTGTGTAGTAATCCCCATGAACATCTCCAATGAAAACAACTTTGCATCTACAATCGAGTTTAATATACCTCTTGCCATTTCTAAGCCTAGACTCAAACTCCAGCATATTAAGCATGTCTTCAACAAGAAATCTGAACTCGCTATAGTTTCTAACAACAAGCTCTACCCTCGAGACATAGTCCATTAAGCTACTCAAGCAATTCAGCACCCCAGTTTTAATGTATTAGGCAATAGATATAAGTAGCTTTTCAGATTAAAAACTGAGCTGTGGTCACATGGCAAGACCAAGAGCAGTAGCTATTCATATACCTGTTCATAGCTGGGCTGTTGATGAAGTTATTTCAAAAGCTATTTCATTTGGTGAAAAAGTTTTTAGTTGTTTGAAAAGCAGTGGCATGGTCGATGTTTGGACAAAGAGATTTGTTCTTCCACCAATACCTGAAAAAGCATTTGGCTATAGAGATGTTGAGGTGGTAGCAAAGGAGATTAGCAGTTCTTTTGGTGATAGAGTTATTGTGGCTTTTCCAATAGAGCCTACAAGCCAGGTTATGAAGGAGATACACAAGGTTTCAAGTGTTGAATCAGCATATTTCTCAACTGTTTGCATAGATGGTGAATGCATTAAACATGTTATCAACAGTGTTTATGCAAAGACCAGAGAAGTTGAAATCAATTTTTTCACAAGATTTGCAATATCTTTTGGAATGTGGGTTGAAACACCCTACTTCCCAGCAACTGCAAACACATCAAATGTTCTTGGCTTTAGCGCATCTCTAAGATACGTCGATATTGTTTCTCAAGCTCTTCTCCAAAACAATTTGCAGTTGCTTAGAGACTTTCTATTGAATGTTAATAAAAAACTTGAGGATACAGCTAAATGTAGCAACATTCCTTTTCTAGGCATTGACTACTCTCTTTCGCCGTGGATTGAAAAAGATGAGAGCATAGCATCATTGGTAGAATCTTTAACAGGTTCAGCAATAGGATCTCCAGGAACTCTTAACACTATATATGCTTTGAACACGTTTTTAAGGGGTTTGGTAAGAAGAATGGGGTTGAGACATATTGGATTCAACGAAGTTATGCTACCTGTAGCAGAAGACTCTTTGCTTAATCTTCGTGTTAAAGAGGGTTTGATTAGAGTAAGAGACCTTATCAGCTATAGCTTTACCTGTGTTGCTGGTTTGGACATGGTTGCACTACCAAAAAATGCAAACATATATGGAGTTGCACTCGACATGTTAACAGTTTACAGAGTTAAGAACAAAGTTGTTGCTATGAGGATTATACCAACAGATTTCGATGAGCTGAGTGAGGTTGTGCTTAAGAACTTTGGAAAAACATATGTAGCAAAATTGTAGCAGGTTGCAACAATGTCTGTTATGTATCCAGAGCTAGCTAAAATGTTGATTGATTTGAGAAATAGAGTTGTTTTGGAAGCAACTAGTAGGAGAGGTGATGTTGTTGATTTTCTTTCAAAAACTGTTTGGATTCCTATGAAAGGTGATGAAATTCCATGTGAGAGGGTTGCAGCAGTGGATTCAAGTTTCATTCTTTTTGAATCTAGAATAGCAGTGTTATACGCCTTGCAGGGAATTTCCCAAGTGCACTCAATTGAAAATGGGAAAATAGTTACAAAAGATGTTGATAGGTTTTGCGATGCTGGGGTTATAGAATATGCCCATGGAAAATCGAGTATGAGAAAATCAGCATTTAAAAAAGCCTTGACGGCTTACGCATATCTAAATGAGGTGAAGTCAGTTGAGAGAATTGTTTTGAAAACACCTGTTGATGTTGTTCTCTTTGATAGTTCCATACTATCATTTCTTTTAACAAGAAGAGACATTGCGAATAATCTAATTGTTAGAAGTGTTAATGATTCTAAGACTCTTGAAGAGGTTTATGCCAGTAGGTTGGAAGCTTTGGAGAGTCTTGCAAAGAGGTTTACAATTGTTTTTGTGGCCAAGTCAAGTAGTGTTAGCTTTTATACAGAGTCAGAGTCTAGCTACACAGATTTTCAGTTATTTGAATTAGCTAGGCTATACAAAATACAGCCATTTCTGGAAGCAGGTTATTCAGCTCCAAAAGAAGTTGAGTTTAGTGAAAAGGTTAAGAAGTTTCTTGGAATTAGGGAAATGGGGTTAAGAGGCTTTATAGTTTCCTATGCAAGATTTCAGAAAAACTCTCAGGTTTTTCAACTAACAATTCCATTCATAGACAAAAAGCCTGATATAGAAAAAACCATTGCTTGCATAAAAGCGTTTTCACCTGCTGGCTATCCAATACCTTTGGAGTTTGCACATAGAGTGAGCAAGTTGTCTAGAAGAAGCTTAAGAGATTTTCTAATTAAAATAGGAATGCCTATTGCCTCGGGAAGAGAGTTTCTAGAGCTCTAATTCTCACCACATCTAGCACTCTTTAAAATATTTTCAACATATCCTCTAAAGTACTGGTATGGTATGTAGCCAAGCAAAGCATCAACTGCTTTTCCATCGATAATCACAATTGTTGTTGGTGTTGAGTAAACACCAAACTCCATAGCAATTTCTGGAACATAATCAGCATTAGCTTCTATAAATGCTGCAGAACCTCTAAACTCGTTTGCAACCTTTGCGAAAACAGGTTTGAACATCCTACAGTATGGGCAGTAGGTAGTGGTTACAAGTACAAAAACAACTTTGCAATTGTTAACAACATCAATGAAATCTTTTAGAGAGTGAATAGATTTAAACCCATATATTGTTTTGCAGCACTGCCCTCTACTCTCAACCTCGATAACCCTAGAGCCTTTAACAAAATCCATGGCAATTCTATCTAAAATACTTCCAATATCATCATCTCTACTCTCCTTAGCAGCATCTTTCACACTCATGAATTGACACCAACAAAAAGATGCTATGTATTGAGTTAATAAGTATAACCAGTGTGAAAACATGTTGCTTCAATTAATATCATTTCCTTGCTGTTTCATTGCTTTTAGCTATTTGTTTATGGGATTAAAGCATTTAAGCTTCTATAGACATAAAGCATTTTAGTATTGTTTTGTAAGAGGCTGTATGCAGTTATGGCAAAATCGTTTGTTGATGTTCTAAACACTTTGGATTTTCTTCCACGATACTCAAATGTTTTCAGAGCAAGGCTTCAATACATGGACTTGGCTTTTCTCGTTGGAAGATACTACATAGCTATACACAGTATTCTATATCCAGTTGCTATAGATTCTGACGAATTTCCCACTCAAAGGGTTTTTCTAGAACCTGTAACAACTATCTATATTCAGGAGAACAGGGTTTTGGCTTATGTGAGACATGATGGTAGATTAGATGTTTTGAGTGGTAACGAATTTGGTAGAGCTCCTGTAATAAGCTTGTCTGAGAATGAGAATTTGCTTGCATTGGCAGCAACAGCTATTGCTGACAAAGTTATTGCTTCGCCTAGTGAGAAAAACATTTTGCGTGTTTTGCCAAGCAACCTGAGAACATATGTTGAAATAGCTATGGAGTCTCTGAGAACAGGTTCTTCCAATGTACTGGGAAAAACTATTCAAAAACAAGATGCAGAGGCTTTTGGAAAAAAGCTTTTGGAGTATATTCTGTGGATTGGGAAAGCAAATTATGATGTTGTTAAAGAGGTTGACTATGTTTTTGGTGTTACAATGAGAACTTTGAGAATTAAGCATCAAAGTTTTGATGTGGAAATCAAATCATATTCCAAAACTGGTTTTGTTGAAGCATTGAATGTTATAGAGAAGCTGCTATCAATAAACATTGTTTCAAGTATTATAAGAAATGTTGAACGCTCCTTCAAAATTCTTACTACTGCTTCTAACCTTCTTTAAAATTATTCTTTTCTTTGCAATAGGTTTAGACGCATCTAAACTTATTAACTTTGCCACAGTAGAATGTATTGAGGTGAGTTTTTTGGCTAATAGCTATAGAGAGCAATGCGATGCTGTAATAGCTGTTGCTGGTCAGCCAAATGTTGGAAAATCAACTTTGTTCAATGTGTTAACAGGTAGAATGGAGAGAGTAGGTAATTTTCCAGGTACAACAGTTGCTATGAGTATTGGTAGAAGAAGATATAAGGAGAAAACTCTTTGTTTTGTTGACTTGCCAGGAGTCTATGATTTAAAGGCTGTTTCTCTCGATGAGAAAATTGCAAGAGATTTCATAGTCTTTGGTGATTGGGATGCTGTGCTAGTCTTAGTTGATTTAACAACGGGTTTAAATGGTTTTTACCTAGCTATGCAGATTCTTCAGCTAACAAATAGAGTTGTTATTGCATTGACTAAGTGGGATGAGGTTGAGAGACTTGGAATCAAAGTTGATTTAGAGAGTTTGAGAAAAACTCTTCAAGTGTCTGTAGTACCTGTTTCTGCATTGAAGAGAACTGGTATTGAAGAACTGTTAAATGCTATAACATTGCTTGTTGAGTCAAGGGAAACGATTGGTGCAAAGGGTATTTACATAGATTATGGACAATTAGAAAACAGTTTGAGTGTTGCTACAAAAGAAATTGAGAAGGTTTTTAGTAATAGAAATGTTGATGCTAGAGGCATTGCAATTCTTTTGGCTAGAGGAAATGTCGATATTGCTAATAGACTTGGCATAGGGGATATAATCAAAATGTTTTCAAATACTTCTCAAGTTCTTGGAACCTCCGTTGATGAGTTTATTGTGAAGAGAATCTACTCATTTATAGAATCCACATTTTCAAATCTGATACTGATCAAACCTGTTAAAGAGCTTAAAGAAGGTGTTGTTTACAAGATTTTCCAAAACCCATTCTCAGGTTTTGTAGCAACATTCACAATACTCTTCTCAGCAATCTTCTTAGCATTTGCAATAAACACTGGGTTCCCCATTACAACAATTCTCGAGGCTCTTGGGCTAGGAGACTGGGCTTCAGCTTTGGAGAAATACACGATATCAAGTGCTATTCTAACATTTTTTGACTACATCAAAAACATTGTTTATAGCAGCTTAGCAGAGTCTCACCCAATCTTGGCTAGTATGCTTGCTAATGGTATTATAGAAGGTGTTGCTGTTGTCTCATCATTTATTCCACTAATACTCATAACACTAATGCTTATGTCAGCAATAGAAGACTCTGGTCTAGGACCATTAATGGCCGTGTCTCTTCACAGATTCTTTGCAAGGTTTGGGCTAAGTGGAAGAGCAATATACCCAATGTTTATATCGCTTGGATGCAATGTTCCAGGTGTTTTAGCCTCTAGAGCAGCTCTTGACGATTTCGAGAGACTGGAGATTATTGCATCAGCATCGTTTATTCCTTGTCAAGCAAGACTAATTGTTTTGCTAGCTATTGTAGGCTTTCTCTTTTATGGTAACCCAGCTCTACAGGCAATTATTGTTGTTGGCATTTATCTTGGTGGCGCTATTCTATATCTAGTAACGGCTAAAATCTTTAGAAGAGGGGTTTTCAGAGAAAAGACTTCACCAGAACTCATATTGGAGTTGCCAAAGCTTCATAAGCCAAGCTTTGAGGTTGTGTGGTGGAATAGCTGGGCACTTACAAAACACTTCATTGTTAGAGCTGGAACTGTTCTTATATTAATAGTTGCTATTGTATGGGCCTTGACAAGCTTTGGCTCAACTGGATTTGTCGAGGATCCTACCCAAAGCTTTGCATATGATGTGGGGAGAGCTATAGGAGTTGTTATAAAGCCTTTGTATGGCTTAAGCGATGATTCTAGCTGGAAAGTGGGTTTTGCACTATTAACAGGTTTTATAGCAAAGGAAAATCTTCTTGCAACACTAGCTGTTTTAACAGGTGTTGAGGAATCTGAATCTGGATTGGCTCTTCAATCACTTGGATTAACAATTCCACAGGGAATTGCAATTCTTGTTCTATTCATGTACTACATACCATGTTTAGCAACAGTAGCAACAATATATGCTGAAAGCAAAAGCACAAAATTCACGTTGCTTGTAGTAGCATATGTTGTTGGTGTTGCACTCATAGCGTCTCTAGCTGTATATGGCATAGCATCTCTCATAATACATTGAATTGCTTCTAATCTGTTTAGACAAGTCAAACTTATTAACCAGCACAAGACAAAATACATTATGAGGTGGATCAAATGAATCTTGCTGATGCACAGCCAAACACTGTAGTAACAATCATAGATATTGATGCAGGTCCAGGACTAAAAGCAAGACTACTTGGAATGGGGTTTGTAAGTGGTGCTAAGCTAAAAGTTATTGAAAATAGAGATGGTCACATAGTTGTGGCTCTAGATAGTGGATATGGAAGAGTAGTTGCACTTTCGAAAGGCATAGCAAAGAAAATAATTGTTGCTTCTAGTACAGTTTAATCTTTCTTTCAACTTCATTCATTAAATTCTAATCCATGTTCTCACAAATGAGATTTTCACTAACCTTAAAAGATTTTGCATCTTGGAAACGTTGTGAAATAGCAATAGCGACAAAGCCTAGAAGCAGTTTTCCATATCTAAACTTGGAAACGAGGAAACAAAGTTTAGCAAACATCGAATCCATAAACAACTCATTAGATGAAGCAGAAACCTATTGAATATGGAAGCATTAACTAAATAGACATAGCTTTTATTGAAGTTAGCTGATGATTTGGTGCATGAATTTACTAAATTTGTTAAGGGCTATCTATTTGAGAGCTTCTCCCCAAACCTAGCATCTTCAAATACTTGACAAGATTTGGAAAAGATTATAGAAATAATAATAGATTATGGCATGAAAATATATTTATCTAACAAGTGCTTAAATATGCTTAATGGGTTTGTTTAATGGGTCTAGCGTTTGTTGATGTAGAATTAAATGGTGTTAAGCTTAGGGCATTGGTGGACACGGGATTTAATGGAGATGTTTTGGTTAGTAGCAAAATTGCTAAAGAACTTAATCTCCCAGTGATAGGTGAGTCGAGTAGAAAAACAGTTGATAATAGAATTATCAAAACATTAGTTTCATATGGAAAACTTAAACTTCTTGATTCAGAAGGATACGTAATTATAGAGATTATTGAGGAAATGCCTCTAGATGTTCTAATAGGTGTTAGAGCACTTGAAGCTCTAGGATTTGTAGTCGATACTACTACAGGTACACTAAGGAAAATAGGTTTAATAGCGGTTTAACCTAAGTCTTCATTGTGTAGCAAGAAATTTTTTGAATTATCTATTTATTTGCCAAGAGGTGTAGTGTAAAATAACCATGAAATTTGCTTATACTAGGTTGTCTAGTTTAGTAATAAGCCTAGGTTAAAGCATGTTGCTTTATTAGCTCTAAATGTTATTGGTATTATTGCAATCCTAATGCACACATATCAACTATTAACAACAGTTGTAATAGTGGTGTCACCAATAAAATTCTATGGCTTCTGCAAGTGAAACAGTTTTATACCTTTTTTACACAGCGATATGTAAAAAGCAAAAAGTATTTGGTGGTTTCAATGCCTCTTTTCACAAAGGTTATAGCGTCTATAGGTCCTGCAAGTAGCGATGCTACAACAATATTTAACATGGTTAAGCTTGGTGTTTCTGGTTTTAGAATAAACTTTTCTCATGGTTCTCCAGATGACTGGGTAAAGTATGTTGATGCTGTTAGAAATGCTGAGAACAGGGTTGGAAGACCAATTGCTTTGATTGGTGATTTGCAGGGGCCCTCTATTAGAATTGGAAAGGTTGAGCAACCAATTGTTTTGAGGAAAGGTGATTCTGCACGTATTGTTTTCGGGTCTGAGGCTAGGGGTGGCGATGAGAAGGTTGTTCCAATGCCTGTTAAAAAGTTTTTTGATTTTGTTGAGGATGGAGATATTCTTGTTATGGACGATGGTAGAACAAGACTGAGGGTTGCAGATGTTCAGGCTGATTATGTTGAAATTGTTGCTTTAACAGATTCTGTGATAACATCTAGAAAAGCTGTTACTATATACAACAAAGAAATTGATCTTCCACCTCTAAGCGAATCTGATATAAACAATATCAAGTTCGCTATTGCACACAGCTTTGACTATATTGGGCTAAGCTATGTTAGAACAGAAAATGATGTGGATATTCTAAGAGATTATTTGAGGAGATTTGGAAAAGAGGATATTGGGATAATAGCTAAGATAGAAACGAAAAGCGCTATCAACAACCTAGATAAAATTGTTGAAAAAGCTGATGCAATTCTAGTTGCCAGAGGTGATTTGGGAATGAACTTTGGTCTTGAGGAAATACACTCACTTCAAACAAGAATTGTTGAAAAAGCTCTTGAACATAGAAAACCAGTTATTGTTGCAACACAGCTTCTAGAATCAATGGTTGAGAAACCAGTTCCAACAAGAGCAGAAGTTGTTGATGTTAGTACAGCTGTTGAGATGGGTGTTGATGCTTTGATGTTAACTGGTGAAACAGCTGTTGGGAAATACCCTCTGGAAGCTGTTTCGTGGCTAATAAAAATAGTTAACTTTGTTGAGAAAACAACGCTAAGAAACGAATTTGCAAACATATCTAGAAGGTCTAGAACAAACATAGATGAACTTAGACTATTATTTGCAAAAGGTGTTCTTGAGCTTACTGAAGACATGAATGCAAAACTTGTTGTTTTTAGCCTATATGGAAACACTGCAAAAAGAATAGCATCTCTAAGACCATCAATACCAGTTTATGTAGGCTCATCAAACAAATCTGTTATGAGAAAACTAGCAATTTTGTGGGGTATTCAACCACTATATGTAGACTCCAACAACTATGATGAGGGGCTTCAAAAAATAATTCAAAAAGCAATAGAACTTGGGTACATAGGTTATGGAGATCTTGTTGTAGCTACATATGGATTGAAGGAGCCTAGGCAAAGAATAGAAATTCAAAGAATAGTTAGTTAGCACCATCAATTCATAGAATTCCATCATTTTAAACAACATAAAACCACTTAACCCTATAACCAATTTGCACACAAGTTTGATGAGATATTGAATTCCTTATAAAGATGATTTATAGTTGCAATAAAATGTGGAGGTTAGACATAACCCGTTAGCAAAACCTAGAACTGGAAATGGATTAGACAACAACTGGTATATTCGCTTTTCTTAGCAGTTCTCTAAAATCCTCTAAATCAAGACCTGCAATATTTGCAGCTCTTCTAATATCACCTGTTTCTATATAATATTTCAGTGCTGCTCTAATTCTTGGTGGTTGACTTTCTACAAAACTCCAATTAGCCATTTTCCTTCTAATTTCTCTAGCCTCTTTCTCAAGCTCTATCCACATCTCAAGTTTGCTATAGTCTATTTCTGCAAAGCTCATTTCTAATCACATTTTCAGCTATTTCCATATCTCTTCTTGGAAATATGTGCTTTGTGTCTCCCTCATATATTTTAAACATTGCCAAGGCATTTTCGCAATTAACATTTATAAGTTTTTTTATATGTAGTGTAAGCAATATCTCGAATGATCTCCATACAACAACACTGCTATAGTCTTTAATAATATTCGTAAACATTATTGCTCCTTTGTTTTCTGTTAGAACTATATACCCCCTTCTTCTACCAACAACAATGCATAAAGCCTCGGGAAAATCGACAAAAATCATTCCTGGAATTCTTCGCGACAATTCAACTATTTTCCTAGCTTCTTCAATCTCATCAAAAGATTCTGTATAGAGGGAGAGAAGCCCTTTGCTTAAACCATTTGCTATCCACTCTATAGTATCCTCACTCTTAACTTCTTTGAGAACAGATTCAGAAACAAAAACAGTTGTGAAAAGCTTGAATAAATAGTCTCTAAATCTAAATCTAGCCCAGTCAATAAGAAAACACGTATCAGCAATAGCAAATATGCTATGAGACATTTGGTATACCAGCTTTTTTTCTAAGCTCATTGAATTCCTCAATAGTTAAACCAGCTATTCTAGATGCAACATACAAATCACCTGTTTCTATATAGTACTTCAAAGCTGCTTTGATTTTTGGTGATTGTCTCTCTATAAACCCCCAATTAGCCATTTTTCTCCTAATCTCCCTAGCTTCCTCAACATCACGCTCATCAATACTTGCTTTAAGCATGTTTTCACCAAAAGTTAAGCAATTCTTTGGATCTCTCAATTTAATGTCTTTGTCTAGTCAAAATATAAATTTTTAATGATGTTAACCTAGCAAAATGAAAATTCTGTGGTTGAAGATTCAGCATTGAAGTTGTTGCTAATGTTATTCTGGTTATGTGGCTTTGTCTTGCTCTATTCTATGATTGCTACAGCTCTAACAGGGCTTCCAGAGCCTTTGTATATTTTTAGTGGAAATCCATAGAACTTGAATACCTTGTTAACAACCTCCTTTAGATTTGTTAGATTTTCGTATATAACCACATTGTTTTGTAAAAGAATTTTGTGTGCATGGTATGGTTCGTGATCAATGCTTGGAGCATCTACTCCAACAGCTTTAACAT